>NZ_RSAJ01001169.1 GCF_003933965.1 Streptomyces sp. RP5T | reverse complement strand
ACCCGCCCCCACTCACCGCGGCGAGACCACAACTCCCAACAACCCGGGCCCCGTATGCGCCCCGATCACCGCCCCGACCTCACTCACATGCAGGTCGGCCAGTCCCGTCACCCGCGCCCGCAGCCGGTCGGCGAGGGCCGACGCCCGGTCGGGGGCGGACAGATGATGGACCGCGATGTCCACCGGCGCGCTGCCGGCCCGGTCCGCCGCGATCTCCTCCAGACGGGCGATGGCCTTCGACGCAGTCCGCACCTTCTCCAGCGGCTCGATCCGCCCACCCACGAGTTTCAGCAGCGGCTTGACGGCGAGCGCGGAGCCGAGGAGGGCCTGCGCGGCCCCGATCCGGCCGCCGCGGCGCAGATAGTCGAGGGTGTCGACGTAGAAGTACGCGGAGGTGCCCGCGGCCCGCTTCTCCGCGGCCGTGACCGCCTCGTCCACCGTGCCGCCCGCTTCCGCGGCCTCGGCGGCGGCGAGCGCGCAGAACCCGAGAGCCATGGCGATCATGCCGGTGTCGACCACCCGCACCGGCACCGGCGACTCGCGCGCCGCCAGGACCGCCGCGTCGTAGGTGCCGGAGAGCTCGGCGGACAGGTGCAGGGACACGATGCCGGTCGCGCCGGATTCGGCCACCTCGCGGTAGTGCGCCGCGAAGGCCTCGGGGCTGGGCCGCGAGGTGGTGACGGGGTGTCGCTTCTGGAGCGCCTGGGCCAGCGAGCGGGCCGTGATCTCGGTGCCCTCCTCCAGCGCGCGGTCACCGAGGACCACGGTCAGGGGTACCGCTGTGATGCCGTGCCGCTCCATCGTCCCCTGCGGCAGGTAGGCCGTTGAATCCGTGACGATCGCGACATGGCGGGACATGAGCTGGAGGTTACCTGCCGTAGCGTGCGGACGGCAGCCCGGCCCCTGTCGCCCGGACCGCCTCTGTGCGGATCAAGTGGTGCTCTCGGGACGGGGTTTCTTC
>NZ_RSAJ01001168.1 GCF_003933965.1 Streptomyces sp. RP5T | reverse complement strand
GCCCCCTGCCGTACGACGACCTTGTGCGCCTCCCCGTAGGAACGCGCCGACCCGAGCGTCCGCGTCAAGTGCCGTGGTACGGCGTCGAATCCGGACCGTTCGAGGATCTCCCGCGGCACGGCCCGGTCCAGCCGCAGCTCCTCCACCGTGGGTGAGGGCGCTGCCGGGGCCACCGCCGCACTCGCGGGGGCCACCGGCCCCGCGAGCAGGGCCAGGGAGAGGATGCTGATCCGAACGCGTAGGGAGGTCAAGGGAGTTCGGGTCCTTCCGTCGCTGTGGGGCGCGAGTGGTGCGGGACGACGGCAGTATCGCGTGACGGAAGGGGACCACGCCATGGGGACGAGGAGCGGACGAACCGCCCCGCCGCCTCCCGCAGCGCCGCCACGAACGACGTCACGGCCGGCGAGGCCGACCGCCCCCGCGGTGTCGCCGCGTACACCGCCCGCGCCGGAGCCCCCTCGTCGAGCACCGGGAGCAGCACGACGTCCGGCCGTACGGCCTCCGCGGCCAGCGCCGGGACCAGCGTCACCCCGAGCCCCGCGGCGACGTACCCCTGCTTGGCGGTCCACTCGCCGACGACATGCGCGATCCGCGGCCGGAAGCCCTGCCGCAGGGCCGCGTCGAGAAGCGTCCCCTCGGGCCGCGGGCTCCCGGAGATCCAGTCGGCGTCCGCGAGCCGGCCGAGCCGCACCGGCCCGCCGCCCTCACCCGCCAGCGGATGCCCGGCCGGGACGGCGACGTACAGCGACTCGTCGAGCAGATGGCTCAGTTCGTACGCCGACAGCGCTGCCCCGCCGGTCGTGGAGACGACCGCCAGGTCCAGGCGCCCCTCGGTGAGCCGGTCCAGCAACGACGGCGTGAGCCCCTCCTCGCGGGTGACCCGCACGCCGGGCCGGCGGACGCGGAGGACACCGAGGGCGTGCGGGACGAGCGCCGCGTCCGCCGTGGGGAACGCCCCGAAC
>NZ_RSAJ01001167.1 GCF_003933965.1 Streptomyces sp. RP5T | reverse complement strand
ACCCGTTGTCGACCACCTGCAGCAGCAGCCGGTTCTCCACCCTCCACACATCCACCGCGGCGAACGTCGCCCGGGAGTGCTTGCTGATGTTCTGCAACAGCTCCGAGACCGTGAAGTACGCGATCCCCTCGATCGCCGGCGCCGGCCGCGACGGCAGGTCCACCTCCACCTGCACCGGAACCGTGCAGCGCGAGGCCACCGAGGACAGCGCCGCATCCAGCCCCCGGTCCGTCAGCACGGCGGGATGAATTCCCCGCGCCAGATCGCGCAGCTCCTGAAGCGCCGTCTTCACCTCACCGTGCGCCTCGTCCACCATCCGCGCCGCCGCCTGCGGATCCTCGGTGAGCTTCTCCTTCGCGAGCCCCAGGTCCATCGCCAGCGCCACCAGCCGAGCCTGCGCACCGTCGTGCAGATCCCGCTCGATCCGGCGCAGGTCGGCGGCGGCCGTGTCCACCACGACCCCCCGGTCCGACTCCAGCTCGACCACGCGTGCCGACAGTCGGGTCGGCCCCAGCAGCCCGTGCACCATCAGCCGGTCCACGGTCGTCAGCGCCCGCACGATCCACGGCGTGGCCAACGTGAACAACAGTCCCACCAGCGCGGTCACGCCGATCTCGAAGGGGTTGTCCAGATAGATCTGGTGGGTCTCGTCGCCGTAGAGCTGAAGCCCGTCCTGACCGACGTACGCCGGGAAGATCCAGAACCACAGCGGATACGTCAGCAGCGCCCAGCCGTACACCCAGAAGTTCACCGCGACGACGAAGGAGAACAGCGCCCACGGCAGGTGCACCACCGAGTACAGCAGCGTCCGCCACGACGTCCCGCTCTTGAGGACCGCCCCTCGAACGGCGCCCGCAGCCCGGCCGGCACCCGGTGCCGCCGTACCGTCCCGGGGAACCCGAGCCCACTGTCGTACCCGTAGTCCGTGGCCATCGACGTCGTCCTTCTTCTCTCGTCCCGCGCCTGTGGTGT
>NZ_RSAJ01001166.1 GCF_003933965.1 Streptomyces sp. RP5T | reverse complement strand
TCTCCGTACCGTTCGCCGGACCAGGCGCGGCGCAGCAGGCCCAGCTGTTCGTCGAGGCGGCGGCCCCGGCGGTGGAGGTCGATGCCGGCGGCCAGGCAGTCGTCCTCGCGGCCTCCGACACCGATGCCGAGCGTGAAGCGGCCGCCGGAGAGGCGGTCGAGAGTCGCCGTCTGCTTGGCGAGCAGGGCGGTGTTGTGGAGGGGCGCGAGCAGCACCTCGGTCTGCACGCGGATGCGGGTGGTGGCGCCTGCCAGGGTGGCCAGGGTGACGAGGGGCTCGGGGTTGTCGTAGACGAGACGGTCGAGCAGGCCGAGGGTGCGGAAGGGGCTCGCGTCGGCGCGCCGGGCCCAGGTGAGCAGCTGGGCGGGGTCGTCGAGGGGGAGGCCGAGGCCGATGTTCATGGGAGAGTCCTCCGGAGGGCGTACGGGATCCGCCGGTCGGCCGGATCCGTTGCCGCCCCTCCGTGACACCGCGCGCTGTGCGCGGGCCTGCTCCCGTTCTGCGGCGATGGTTCAAGAGAGCGTGTGCGTCAGAGTGCGGCGACGGTAACGCGGGCGGACGGGTCACGACAACGCGTTTTCCCACGGGCGCTCGCCGGATACGGCTTGGGCGTACGGTCCGCGTGCTGTCTTCTCGCTGAACGGGTTCACCGGGGTGCTCTCGGGGTGGCCTCGTCAGGCAGCCAGGCCCTCAGATGATCACGTGAGGCAGGAAGCGCGCGTACTCGTCGGTGATCAGGCCCGAGGACTCCCGGATGCCGAGGCCCGCCGGTTCGTCCTCCACGACCCAGGCGCCGAGGACCACGTGGTTGCCGTCGAACTCGGGGAGGGGGGCCAGTTCCTGGTAGCAGCAGGGCTCCTCGCGGATCACCGGCTGCGTGCCGGGCTCGTGGACCGTCACCCCGACGCCCTCGCGGCCGAGCAACGGCTTGGCGACGTAGCCGGTCGTCGTGGCCAGCTGCCGGGGTGACGGTCCACGAG
>NZ_RSAJ01001165.1 GCF_003933965.1 Streptomyces sp. RP5T | reverse complement strand
GAGGCGGAGAGCGCGGGCGGGGCGTCGTACTGGTGGGCCCACAGCAGGGCCATGTCGTCGTCACGACGGAAGGGCGGGTGCCCCGTGAGCGTCTCGAAGACCACGCAGGCGAACCCGTAGACGTCGCAGCGGCCGTCCACCGGGCGGCCGGAGATCTGCTCGGGGGCCACGTAGTCGAGGGTGCCGACGAACTGGCCGACCGTCGTGAACCCGGTCAGCGACAGGGACTTCTTGGTGAGGCCGAAGTCGGTGAGGTAGACGTGCTCGGGGTGGTCGCGGTCGGTGCCCCGGGAGACCAGGATGTTGCCGGGTTTCACGTCCCGGTGGACCAGCCCGTGCTCGTGGGCCGCGTCGAGCGCGGAGGCCACCTGGGCGGCGATCCGCAGCGCGGTCGGGAGCGGCAGCGGGCCCTGGCGGTCCAGGAGATGACGCAGATCGCTGCCGTCGACGTACCGCATGGCGATGTACAGCACGCCGTCCGTCTCGCCCGCCTCGAAGACCGGCACGATGTGCGGGTGGTCGATCGCGGCGGCCACCCGGGACTCGTGGCTGAAACGCTTGCGGAAGGTGTCGTTGCGGGCAAGTTCGGGCGCCAGCAGCTTCAGCGCCACCGTGCGGTCCAGGCGCAGGTCCCGGGCCCGGTAGACGACGGCCATGCCGCCGCGCCCGATCTCCTGCTCGATGCGGTAGCTCGCGACCTGCCGGCCGATCAGCTCGGAAGGGCTGCCGGAGAACGGGCCGGCCTCACGGGCCATCGGGAGTCACCACCTGGGTGGGGGCGTGCCCGGGGCTGTCGGCCCTCGCGCGAGGTTCTTCGTCGGTGGCGTAGGTGCTGACCCGGGTCCCGTCCGCGTAGACCCAGCGCCCGTGCCGGGCGTCGTACAGCCACATGTGCTCCCCGTCGACGACCACCCCGATCCGCAGTCCCCGGGTGCAGCCCTGGAAGGCCTCCCCGTCGAGGCCGCCGCGGGCCAGCTCCTCGACGG
>NZ_RSAJ01001164.1 GCF_003933965.1 Streptomyces sp. RP5T | reverse complement strand
ACAGCGCGAACACCGCGCAGGCCGCCAGCATGACCCACCCCGAGCGCCGCACCGCGCGCGTGGCCGACGCGAGCCCGGTCACCCCGCGGGCCATCCGCACCTGGAACACCATCACGGCCCCGGTGTTGAGCACGAACAGCACGGAGACCAGCCAGGTGGGAGCGGCGGTCCGCTCGGCGATCCACAGCGGGATGCCGAGGCTCAGCAGGGGCATCCGCAGCAGCAGGACGGTGTTCAGCAGGGTGATCACGGCGTACGGCCGGTCGCGCAGCACTCCGGAGCCGTACCGCCTCGACACGCCCGCCGCGCGAGGTGTCACCGGCGGCAGCCGCAGCAGCAGCCCCGCACACACCAGGAAGCTCACCGCGTCCACCGCGAACACCCCGAGATACGCCGCCCGCGTCCCGGCGTGCAGTGCCAGCCCGCCGAGTCCCGCCCCCACGGCCAGCCCGGCGTTGAGCGTGGCCTGGAGGTGGGCCAGCAGCCCGGTCCGCTCACCGGCCGACACCAGCCCCGCGAGCAGCGCCTGCCGGGCCGCCGCGAGCCCCGACTGGGCGGAGGCGTAGGCGCAGGCCGCCAGGACGAACGGCACGAAGTCCCGCACCACCAGGAAGGACGCCACCGCCAGCCCCGTCGCCAGCGCCAGCAGCACCGCCGTGCCGCGGGCCCCGCGCCGGTCCGCGAGCCGGCCCAGCGGTACGCCCACCACCGACCCGACCGCCCATCCGACGGTCAGTCCGAGCCCCACGCGCGCGGGGGCGAGTCCGACGACGTGCGTGAAGTAGAGGGCCGACGTCACGTAATAGGCGCCGTCCCCGACGGAGTTGCTCAACTGGGCGAGCGCCAGGACGCGTTGCGGCCCCGCGGGCGGGACGAGTGAGTTCGTCATGGGTTAGACGCTAGAAGCGCGGTGGACCTGCGGGGAGGCCCAATGAACACCTCTACGAGTGGCCCAATTCCAGCACCCGGACCAGGGCGTCCAGCGC
>NZ_RSAJ01001163.1 GCF_003933965.1 Streptomyces sp. RP5T | reverse complement strand
CTCCATCACCCGGCCCCGCACAACAGCAGGAACAACCACCGATGACCAAGACCTTTCTGATAGCCGGCGCCGCAGGCGGACTCGGCGGCCGTATCGTCGAGGCGGCTCTCACCGCCGGCCACAACGTGATGGCGACGGATCTGGACACTGACGCCATGACCGTCCCGGACGAGTACCGCGACCGGTTGCGCGTACGGACCCTGGACGTGACCGACCCGGCTGCCGCCCGTTCCGCTGCGGCCTGCGCGGTCGCCGAGTTCGGCAGCATCGACGTGCTGGTGAACTGCGCCGGCACCCGCCGTATCGGCTCGATCGAGGACATGCCGGAGAACGAGTTCCGCCGCAACATGGAGGTGAACTTCTTCGGCGTGGTCAACACCGTGCGGGCGGTGCTGCCAGTGATGCGCGCGCACCGTTCCGGCAGCATCGTCAACGTCTCCACCATCGGCGGCCGCCGCGACCAACCCGGCCTTGGCGCCTACCAGTCGTCCAAATGGGCTCTGGGAGGCTTCACCGAGATCCTCGCCCGCGAGGTCGCTCCGGTCGGCATCCGCGTCACGCTCGCCGAGCCCGGAGGCATACGCACCCCCTGGGCCGCCGCCCCGCTGCCGGTACCGGACATCCACGAGGATTACGACGCGACCGTCGGCGCCTTCGCCCGGACCTACAGCGCCAACCCGGACGTGATGCGCGGCGACCCGGCAAAGATGGCCGCCGTGATCCTGCGCCTCACCGAGGAGCCGGCGCCGCCGGTGCGGCTTCTGCTCGGCTCCGACGCCGCCTGGCTCGCCCCGCAGATCGCCGAGGCACGCGCGGCCGAGGACGCGGCGTGGCACGAGGTCAGCATCTCCACCGACCTCGACGGGCTCGGCCGCTTCGCCGAGACCTCCGTCGCACGAATGGTCCGCCCCGCCACGAGCTGAGCCGGGCCCAGCCCACGCGCTTCGACAACAGCCCCGCATGGCCCGGCCGCGGCGCCACCCGGCC
>NZ_RSAJ01001162.1 GCF_003933965.1 Streptomyces sp. RP5T | reverse complement strand
CCTGCACCCTCCCCTCCTTCGACCCCCCGGTCCCCTACTTCAGCGCCTGCCGGATCGCGTCGTACGCCGGCTTCGGCTGAAGCTGCTCGTCCCAGGGCAGCGCCGCACCCTGGCCCTCGAAGAACGCCGGGATCCAGGAGTACTTGTCGGTGTAGTCCCAGACAGTGATGCCGACGCACCGGCGCACCGCGAGACACGCCCGGGTCAAGTCCGCGTACCAGTTGGCCTGTTGGGCCAGCTTCTCCTCGGTCGCGGGAAGGATCATCCGGATGTCGACCTCGGTGAGCGCGGTGTCGAGGCCGAGCCGGGCGAAACGGCGGAGGTTGTCCTCCAGGGTCGTCGGATAGCCGTACTGGAGCGCCAGATGGGTCTGGAGGCCGATCCCGTCGAGCGGAACACCCTGTGCCTTCAGCTCCTTGGCCAGCTCGTAGTAGGCGTCGCTCTTCGCCCCGATGCCCTCGATGTTGTAGTCGTTGAGATAGAGCTTGACCTTGGGGTCGGCCTGACGGGCCCAGCGCAGGGCGTCGGCGATGTAACCGGGGCCGAGGGTCTTGTAGAAGACGGTCTCCCGGTAGGTGCCGTCCTCGTTGAAGGCCTCGTTGACGACGTCCCAGGCGAACACCTTGCCCCGGTAGTGCCGTACCTCGGTCTGGATGTGCTTCTTCAGCACGGCCCTCAGCTCGTCCGCCGTCCACTCGCGCGAGGTGACCCAGTCGGGCAACTGGCTGTGCCAGACGAGGGTGTGGCCGCGCACCTTCTGGTGGTGGCTGCGGGCCAGCTTCACGATCTCGTCGCCCTGCGAGAAGTCGAAGACCCCCGGCTCGGGTTCGGTGGCGTACCACTTCATGCCGTTGCCCGGCGTGATCTGGTCGAACTCGCTGCCGAGGATCTTCTTGTACGGCTCGTCGACGAGCTCGGGGTTGTCCGTCGCGCTGCCGAAGTACCGCCCGTGCCGCTGGGCGAGGTCGGCGAGGGTGGGGGTCCTGCCG
>NZ_RSAJ01001161.1 GCF_003933965.1 Streptomyces sp. RP5T | reverse complement strand
AGCAGCCGCACGGCACGTTCCGTACGGCGGCCCGCAGGCTGCCGGCGATCGCCGCGATGGGCTTCGACGTGGTCTATCTGCCGCCGATCCATCCGATCGGGACGACGTTTCGCAAGGGCCGCAACAACACGCTGTCCGCCGGGCCCCAGGACGTGGGGGTGCCCTGGGCGATCGGTTCGCCGGAGGGCGGCCATGACGCGGTCCACCCGGACCTGGGCACGATCGAGGACTTCGACTGGTTCGTCGCCCGGGCCGCGGAGCTGGGGCTGGAGATCGCGCTGGACTTCGCCCTGCAGTGCTCGCCGGACCACCCCTGGGTGCACAAGCACCCGGAGTGGTTCCACCACCGCCCCGACGGCAGCATCGCCTACGCGGAGAACCCGCCGAAGAAGTACCAGGACATCTACCCGATCGCCTTCGACGCCGACCTGGAGGGGCTGATCGCGGAGACCCTGCGGGTGCTGCGGCACTGGATGGAGCACGGGGTGCGGATCTTCCGGGTGGACAACCCGCACACCAAGCCGGTGGTGTTCTGGGAGCGGGTGATCGCCGACATCAACGCCACCGACCCGGACGTGATCTTCCTGGCGGAGGCGTTCACCCGGCCGGCGATGATGCACACCCTGGCCCAGATCGGCTTCCAGCAGTCGTACACCTACTTCACCTGGCGCAACACCAAGCAGGAGCTCACCGAGTACCTCAGCGAGCTCTCCGGTGAGGCGGCCTCCTACATGCGGCCGAACTTCTTCGCCAACACCCCCGACATCCTGCACGCCTTCCTCCAGCACGGCGGCCGGCCCGCGTTCGCGCTGCGCGCCGTGCTGGCCGCGACCCTCTCGCCGGCCTGGGGCATCTACTCCGGCTACGAACTCGCCGAGAACACCCCCCTGCGCGAGGGCAGCGAGGAGTACCTGGACTCGGAGAAGTACCAGATCAAGACCCGCGACTGGGACACCCCCGACACCCTCGCCCCCCTGATCACCCAGCTCAACA
>NZ_RSAJ01001160.1 GCF_003933965.1 Streptomyces sp. RP5T | reverse complement strand
GTGCGGTACGGGACTCCAGGTCGGCCTCCATCCGCGGCGAGGGCAGCGGCAAGGGCAGTGACGTGGCCGGTTCACCGTCCTCCGGCTCCAGGTGCTGCTGGGCCTCGGCGAGGCTGATCCCGCGCTGGAAGGCCGCCATCAGCCCCGGGTCGTGGCCGGCCGGGGTCGCGGCGTCCTGCCGTGGTGCCGGTCCGCCGCGCAGCTGGGGTGCGATGTGCTCCTGGGCGCGGCGCCGGGGCAGTTGGGGCTTGCCCATGGTGCCGCGCACGGTCCCGGTCCGCGGGGTGGGTGGCGCGGCCACGTGCTCCGCGACCAGCCGCCGGTCGTCGGGCCTGATCCCGGGCACGGCGTCGGCGGGGGTGGGCCGCGAACCGCGGGCCCCGCGCACGGGCAGCGGAGCGGGACGCCCTGAGCGCGCGCCGCCGCCGTCATCGGGGTGCCGATCGGCCACCGTGCCCTTACCGCCGGCCAGGGACCCGTTCCCGCCAGCGAGATGGCTTGACCCACCGCCACCGGGTGCGGCCGAGTCCCCCGTCAGAGAGGCCCCACCGCCAAGGGACAGGACATCACCACCGGGCACCGGACTGCCGCCCCCGGGACCGACGTTCAGAAAATCACTACCGTCGGGCCGCGCTTCACCGCCACCCACCTGGCCACCGCCGTCCGGCACACCTCCACCGAGGGGAAACGCACCGCCGCCCTGGGAAGTCGCAGTGCCACCGCCGTGGGAAAGCGCTCCGCCGCCACCCAGCGCGTCACCGCCGTCACCACTGGGCACGGCTCCGGCGCCACTCGACAGCGAGCCGCCACCCGGCACCCGACCGCCGCCACCCAGCGCGTCACCGCCCCCAGAGGAAAGCGCTCCGGCGCCACCTGGCAGCTGGCCATCACTGTTCAGCACACGGCCGTCACCCCGCGGCAAGGCGCGGTCGGAACTCGGCAGCGAGCCGCCACCGGGCACCTGGCCACTGCCGCCCAGCGCCCTTCGGTCACCC
>NZ_RSAJ01000115.1 GCF_003933965.1 Streptomyces sp. RP5T | reverse complement strand
GGTTCGCGGTGTTTCTCCCTGAGTTTCTCTGATTCCCACACGGTGCGCAGGACGGCGGGGTCGGCGCCGCAGGCTTGGGCGAACTTGCGGGTGAGCGTCCAGGTGGGGACGCGTTCGCCGGACAGAATGCGGGACATGAAGGAGGGGGAACAGCCGATACGGGCGGCGACTTCTTTGTTGGAGAGCTGTGCGGATCAGCATGGACAGGATGGGGGAGAGCCGGTTGTAGGCGGCGCCGGTGGAGGCGACGGGGGCGGACTGCTGTTCGGGGCCCTCGCCGCGGTCGCCGCCCGGGTCGCCGTTCTCCGCCGCGTTCTCGCTCTCGCCGGGCCGGGCTCGCTCTGCAAGCCCACCGCGACCAGGATGACAATCACCGGCGAGATCAACCTGCGCGGCCTGCCCGAGTTGCTGGTCACAGAGATCATCTTCGGTCTGCAGGAGCGGACCCGGTCCGGGGCCAAGACCAAGGACCACTCACTCAGGCCCTTGTGTGACACGGCCCGGCGCCAGCAGGTCGGATCGATCACCGAGATCGACCTCACGGGCCTGACCCGGCTGCAGTGCCAGCTGGTGGCCACCTTCACCACCAGCATCGACCGGCTCGGCGCGACGCCGGAGACCGAAACGCCTCAAGGACGTCTGGGACCTGGTGGTCTTCGGGATGGGAGGTCACCTCCGGTTCAGTGACATCAGCCAGCCCTGGCTGCGCGAAGCCGCGAAGGCATGGGCAGTTGAGGAACTCCCGCAGCGCCGCGGCAAGCGCGCACACACCACGGTCCAAAGTGGCATCAAGAGCCTGGCGAAGTTCTCGGAGAGCCTGCGGCTGCAGCGCGAGGACCACGGATTGGACCCCCGTCGCCTGGGCCGGTCGGACATCGTCGCCTTCCTCCACCGGCAGGCGTTCCTGCAGCAGGAGGGCGCCCTGTCGCGGACGGCCGCTACAAGCGGATCACCAAGTTCCGCCAGGTCCTGCGCCGCATGCGTTCCCTGGGACTGACCGGCCCCGGCCAGCCGCTGGACGGGCTGCCCGGTGACGTGGTCCTCAGAGAGGAGGACATCCCCGATGAGGCAGAGGATTCCGAGGCCGGCAAGGACCTCCCCCAGGAGGTCATGCGGCAGCTCTGCTCCCAGATGGACGCGCTCGATGCCATCGCGCCTCCGCACATCAGGATCGCAGTGGAACTGATCGTCGACACGGGGCGCCGGCCCCAGGAGGTCAGCTATCTGCGCTGGGACTGCCTCGCTGCCGATGAGGACGGCCAGCCGGTCCTCATCTACGACAACTACAAGTCCCACCGCCTGCGCCGGCGTCTGCCCATCGCCGCGGCGACCGCTGCGTTGATCACCCGGCAGCAGGAGAGCGTGCGTCGACGCTTCCCGAACACGCCCACGAAGGATTTGGCGCTGCTGCCCACGCAGATGCGCAACCCCCACGGCATCAAGACGATCAGCGAGGACCTGCTCGCCCAGTGGCACCGCACCTGGGTCACCGGACTGCCCGACCTCTACGTCAACGTCGTCGTGGAAACCGACGGGCGGCGCACGAATCAGCAGATCCCGTTCGACAAGGCGCGCGTCTTTCTCTACGCCTACCGTCACAGCTATGCCCAGCGCCACGCCGACGCCGGCGTCGCACCCGACGTGCTCAAGGAGCTGATGGACCACCGCCAGCTCAGCACAACACAGGGCTACTACCGGGTGGGCCAGCAACGACGGCGGGAGGCCGTCGAGCGGGTCACGGCCATGCAGTTCGACCGGCACGGCCGCCGGATCTGGCGCCAGGCCCAGCTCGTCCTGGACTCCGAGCACGCGCGCCGGGCGGTCGGCGAGGTCGCCGTTCCCTACGGGTTGTGCACCGAGCCGTCCAACGTCGCCGCCGGCGGCCACGACTGCCCCGTCCGTTTCCGCTGCGTGGGCTGCGGCCACTTCCGCACCGACGTCTCCTATCTGCCAGACCTGGAGTCCTACCTCGCCGACCTGCTGCGCAGCCGCGAACGCCTGGCCGCCTTCAGCGCCGATGACTGGGCCAAGGGCGAGGCCATGCCGTCCGACGAGGAGATCACCCGCGTCCGTCGCCTCATCAGCCGCGTCCGCGCCGACCTCGACGGCTCACCGACGAGGACCGCGCTCAGATCCAGCAAGCCGTCAAGGTCGTCCGCCGCACCCGCCAGGTCGTCTCTCTCGGCCTGCCCAGAGTCCGGCAGGCCCTGCCCGACCTGCGTCCCGAAAGGCCCACCGCGTGACCAGCCCGATGATCGAGGGGAAACGAGCCGACTCCGCCCGCCGCCGAGAACGCGTCCTCCAGGCCCTGGACGCGGCGCTGCGCAGCGGTCAGGACATCACCGTGTCCGGCCTCGCCCGCACCGCCCGTGTCGACCGCACCTTCCTCTACCGCCACCGCGACCTGCTCGAACGCGTCCACGCCGCGGCAACCACCCCTGCCGAGGCCGGCAGAACAGCGGCCGTGAGCAGGGCCTCGCTCCAGACCGACCTCGCCAACGCCCTGGAACGCAACACCCGGCTGACGGCGCGCGTCCGGCAGCTGGAAAAGCGCCTGTCCGAGGAGCTGGGCACGACGGTCTGGACCGAATCCGGCCTCGGTGCCCCGGCCGACCTCGACCAGCTTCAGCGCCGCATCACCGAACTGGAGCAGCAACTCGCCGATGTACGAGGCCAGTTGGAAGAACGAGCCGAGGATCTGGACGCAGCGCGCGCCGCCAACCGTGAACTGACCCGGGCGCTGAGTGTCACATCCCGAACGCCTGGTCGGGTAGGAGCAGAAAGTGATCAAGCATGAGATGCCGTTCGAGCTGACGTCACAGGTTGAAGATCAAGCCAGAGGTTGTCCGATCAGACAAGCATGCGAGTCGGATGTAGTCCGATCGGCCGTGACGTCTGGGCCCGGGCACGGTGAATCATCACCGTAACGCTGACCGATATGCCCAACTTCAGGACACCTCATGAACAGCATCGCCACGCATCCCACGCGGGAATCCGAACTGGTTGCCGCCTTGTATCTCAGCCGGCTCGACCACGAATCCCTGTACTCCAACGCCGAATTGCGCGAGGCCGTCTCTGAGACGACCGCGCGGCTCGATCTGCCCGACGCCGAAGCGCTTATCCGCCACTACACGAATGTCCTGCCGAGCGCCGGTGAGGCGAACAGCCGTGACTGCCGCGCCCGTGGCAAGTGGGCCTCGCGTATGGCGGCCGACCTGATGCCGGAGGCCAGGTGACGCACCGCACGTTGGCGGCTGGCCTCACCGCCGCCTTGGTCCTCTCCACACTCACTGCCTGCGGCAGTTCCGAAGCGTCGGGGGCCACCACCCTCACCGTGGTTGCCGCGAACTACGGCACCGGTCCCGACGACGACTCTCAGCATTATTGGGACCGTCTGGCCCGCGCATACGAGGCCAGGCACCCCGGCATCACTATCGACGTCAAGGTCTACGGATGGAAGGACATCGACACGAAGATCGCTGGCTTGGTGAAGGCGGGCCGGGCCCCCGACATCGCACAGGGCAGCATGTACGCCGACTACGCCGCGCACCACCAGCTCTACAGTGCCGATGAGCTGCTTCCCATCCGCACCCAGGCCGACTTCATCCGCCAACTCGCCGAGGAGGGCGAGGTGCACACGACGCTGTACGGGCTGCCCTTCGCCTCCAGTTCGCGCATGTTCTTCTGCAACAAGAGACTCTTCCGCCAGGCTGGCATTACCAAGCCGCCGCAGACCTGGGACGACATCAAGACCGACGCTCAGGCGTTGAAGACGATCGGTGTGAAGGTGCCGTACGGACTCCCGCTGGGTCCCGAGGAAGCCGAGGCCGAGGCCTTGATCTGGATGCTCGGGAACAAGGGCGGCTACACAGGTCTGGCCGGCAGCTACACTCTTGGCTCCCTCGCCAACGTCCAGGCCCTTCAATGGGTCAAGAACAACCTCGTCAGCCCTGGCCTCACTGGTCCCGCTGCTCCCGCCGAGACCAACCGCCAGGACGTCTTCAGGGCCTTCATCGCCGGGGATGCCGGCATGGTCAACGGCACGCCTCGGCTGCTTGCCCAGGCCGAGAGCGCAGGCATCGAGGTCGGTGTCGTCTCCGTCCCCGGGCGGACCGACCGTTTCCATCAGGCTTTCAGCGTCGCCGACTGGCTCATGGCCTTCAAACGGAACCATCACCGGGACCAGATCAGTGATTTCCTGGCGTATGTCTACAGCCCCACCAACACGCTCGCCTTCCTCGACGAGTACCGGATGCTGCCCGTGACGACATCCGCGTCCGACGTCATGACGAGGCACCAGGACTGGTACAAGGACCTCTGGCCATTCGTCAACCAGTACAAGGACCTCGGGGCCTTCATCGATCAGCAACCCACCACGGCCTACTACCCCTACGACAAGCCCTCCTGGGCCACTGTCATCGGCCAGCTCAGGAAGAACCTGGGCAAGGCGGTTGCGCCCGGTGGTGTGCCCGCCGACGTGCTGGAGGAACTGCAACAGCAGGCAGCGCAGTTGGACGCAGCGCCGATGTGAGGCCTCAGGGGCGGATGAGGCGCAGTTGGAGCCAGAGCGCGAGTCGCTCGTCGGGTTGGTCCAGGGGGAGGCCGAAGAGTTCGGTGGCGCGGCGCAGGCGGTAGCGCAGGGTGTTGGTGTGTACGTCCAGTCGGGCCGCCGCTTCGGCGACGTTGCCCACCGCGTCGAGCCAGGTGAGGACTGAGGCGACGAAGTCCGTTGCGTGCTCGGCGTCGTGGGCGGCCATGGCGGTGACGCCTGAATGCTGCAGGCGCGGTTCTCGGCTGAGTTCGTCGCCGACGCGGGCCAACAGCAACCGTGCCTGGATGTCGGTCAGGGTGGCGATGTGCGGGGCATCCGGGTACGCGGTGGTCACTCGGAGGATGTCGTCGATCTCCCGGCGCATCGTCGGCAGGGCGGCCGGGTCGGTGTCGGTGGGAGCGACGGCCGCACGGACGAAGTCACCGAAGGAGCCGCGCATCGCGGTGAGTGCGTCCTTGGCCAGCCGGGTCGCGGCCTGGGCCCCGCCGCCGGGCAGGAGGACATAGATCGCGCGGGAGGTCGTGGCGATGCTCGCGTCGGGTCGGAAGGGCACCACATAGCGGGACAGGGCGTAGCCGAGGTGGGCAGTCAGCGCGAGCAGACCTGTGGCGTCGGTGGAGGCGGCGAACCCGAGCAGGCCGAGTTCCGCTCTCGGCGGGATGGACAGCCGGAAGCTGGTCTCGTGAGTGGCCCACAGGCCGTCGAGTGCGCCCAGCAGTGCGCTCTCACGCTTGTGGAGTTCCAGCTCGGAGGCGTTGCGGCTGCGGAGGATGTGCAGGGCTGCCAGTCGAGCGCAGTCGACCAGGGCCCGTTCCCCTCGGGCATCGATGCCATTGGGGCTCTCGATCGCCCATATCGTCCCGAGGGGTTGCGTGCCGGCACGGATGGCGATCGCGGCCCGGGGCAGGGCCCCGAGCGCCTCGGGGAACCGGACCACGCCGTTGGAGGCGAGCACGACGCGATAGCGCTCAAGGTTGTGTTCGATCTCGGGAACTCTGCGGCTGAGGATCCCGTCACGACGCAGGGAGTCAATCCGCTGGTCCGGCAGGGACGAGTAGGCCATCACACGCCGGTCCAGATCCTCGACCGCCACCGATCCGCCGATGACGGCGCTGACGGCGTTGGCCAGAGTGAACAGCCCGTCTGCGGTGTCGGTCGTCGGTTCGCCGCCGACGCCCTGTGAGCCGAGGACGGAGAGCAACAAGGCGTCGAGGTGACGCCAGGAAACCTCGTCGGCCGTGACCAGCAGCGTCAAGCCGGACAGCTCCGCTTCGGCGACAAGCACGGAGGTGTCCGCTCCTCTGCGCTTGAAGACCATCGCGCTGTATCCGAGACGGGCGGCGTCCCGCACGAGATCGGCCGCTGCGGGCAGGTCGGCCCGCAGCCCCGGCATCAGCAAGCACTGGTCCGCGCCTGCCGACACGGGATCGGCCGGGTCGTGCAGGACGGTGCCCCGTACGGGACGCTCCAGCCCGCGGGGCGCGGCCAGCACGGTGAGGATCGGTGACCCGATGGTCTCCGTGAGATGACGGACGGTAACAATCCCGTCCTTTGTCCGATCAGACAATGTCATAGGTGAATCGTAGTCCAATCAGCCGTGCCCTCCGGGCCTGGCGGACTGAAAAATCGTCCTACCGCCCGCCACCTGACGGCTTCGGCGCGAACAAAGACGCTGAAATGCCTGATCTCAGTGAGGTTGCAGATCCGGTACACGGAGCTCGACTCACCTCACGTTTGTCGAATCGAACGGATACGCACCATGACCACATCTCGGCATGTCGCCGCAGCCGCACTCGCGGCCACGGCACTCCTCCTCACCGCCTGCAATGCCTCACCCGACGCCCCCGCGGCGAAGGGCGGCTCGTCCACCGTGCCGGTCGCCGCTGACGCTGCCGTCGCGAAGCTGCTCCCCGCACGTTTCAAAGGCGGGCTCGACGTGGCCAGTGGTGTCTTCCCTCCGATGGAAATGCTCGACTCCCAGCAGAAGTTCACGGGCTTCGACTACGACCTGGGACAGGCGCTGGCCACCAAACTCGGCGTCTCGTTCACGTTCAGGAACCAGGCCTTCGACAGCATCATCCCGTCGCTGCAGTCCGGCAAGCACGACATCATCATGAACGGGATGAACGACACGCCGGAGCGACAGAAGAGCCTGTCCTTCGTCGACTACTTCCACGCCGGCATGGACATCATCGTGAGGAAGGGCAACCCGGACAAGATCACCAACCTGCTCGATCTGTGCGGCACGTCCGTCGCGGTCGCCAAGGCCACCACGCAGGCCGATCTCATGAGAGCCCAGGCGCCGAAGTGCAAGGCCGCCGGGAAGCAGCCCATCACCGTGGTCGAACTGCCCACGGAGGGCGATGCCCTGGTCGCCGTCCGCGCGGGCAAGGCCACAGCCGACGTCCTCGACGCCGCGGTCGCCGAGTACACGGCCCGCACATCCGGTGACGGCAGGCAGTTCGAGGTCGTACACGACCCTGCTCACCCCACCGGGTACGCGCCGGTGTACACCGGGATCGGCGTGCTCCGCAAGAACCACGATCTCGTTCAGGCCCTGCAGGCCGCGCTGACGTCGGTCATCAAGGACGGCACCTACGACAAGATTCTGGCGAAGTACGGCCTGGCGCCCTACGGCATCAAGAGCGCGAAGGTGAACGCCGGATGACCGCCGCCGTCGACATGACCACCAGCAAACCGGCGACGCACGACGTTGCCGCCGTCCCACGGCGCTACCCCGGGCGATGGATCGCGGCGGCAGCACTAGTCGCACTGTGCGTGGGCTGGGTGGCATCGTTGTGGAGCAACCACAACATCGACCATCCCACGATCGCCGATTTCCTCTTCGACGGACGGATCATCCAGGGCGTCCTGCTCACGGTGGCGCTGACCGCCTGCTCAATGCTGCTGGCCACCGTTCTCGCGGTGATGCTGGCGGTGATGCGGCTCTCCGCGAATCCCGTGCTGCGCGTGGTGTCCTGGGCGTACACCTGGTTCTTCCGGGGCACTCCGCTGCTGGTCCAGATCGTGTTCTGGGGCTACCTCGGCCTGCTGTACGAACGGATCAGCCTCGGCGTCCCCTTCACCTCGATCCAGTTCTTCTCTGCCGACACCAACGCGATCGTGACCCCGTTCGTCGCCGGCCTGCTGGCACTAGGGATGAACGAGGCCGCGTACGCCTCCGAGATCGTCCGCGCGGGACTGCTCTCCGTCGACCACGGACAGGTCGAGGCGGCCTACTCGCTGGGCATGTCACCTTCGTACACCTTGCGGCGCGTCGTCGTCCCCCAAGCGATGCGGGTCATCATCCCGCCGATGGGCAACGAGACGATCTCGATGCTGAAGAACACCGCCCTGCTCCAGTTGATCGCGGTACCGGAGCTGTACACGCAGGCCAGCTGGATCTCTGCGCAGAACCTCAGCCAGGTGGAGCTGCTGATCGTCGCGAGCACCTGGTACCTGCTCCTCACCTCGGTGCTCTCCGTGCCCCAGTACTACCTCGAACGCCGCTTCGGCCGCGGCGCCAACCGTGCCTTGCCCATGACTCCATGGCAGCAGCTGCGCGAGGCGGCCGGCCAGTTCCGTGCCCGCGTAGCGCAGATCGCACACACCGATGCCCGCAGCAACCCGGCAGCTGCCAAGACGGAGGCCGACTCATGACCACCCACCCCTTGGTCGAGGCGCGGGACGTGCGCAAGCACTTCGGAGCGCAGCAAGTTCTGAAAGGCATCGACCTCCAGGTCCGGCGCGGGGAAGTGATGTGCCTGCTCGGGCCATCGGGGTCCGGAAAGTCGACCTTCCTGCGCTGCATCAACCATCTCGAGCGCCTCGACGGCGGCCGGATATACGTCGATGGCGAACTCATGGGCTACGAGGAACACGGGCCCCGGATCAGGGAAATGAAGCCGAGCCAGATCGCAGCCCAGCGTCGGGGCATCGGCATGGTCTTCCAGCGGTTCAATCTCTTCCCCCATCTCACAGCCCTGGAGAACATCACCGAGGCACCCGTCGGTGTCGCAGGCCAGGACCGCACGACTGCCCGGTCACAAGGCCGGGAACTGCTGGCGCGCGTCGGTCTCGCCGGCCAGGCCGGCGCGTATCCGGCCCGTCTGTCAGGCGGCCAGCAGCAGCGGGTCGCCATTGCCCGGGCACTCGCGATGGACCCGAAGCTGATGCTGTTCGACGAGCCGACCTCGGCGCTGGACCCGGAGCTCGTCGGTGACGTGCTGAACGTGATGCGCGACCTGGCGAGCAGCGGAATGACGATGATCGTCGTGACCCACGAGATCGGGTTCGCCCGTGAAGTGGCCGACCAGCTCGTCTTCATGGACGACGGCGTCGTCGTCGAGTCCGGCCCGCCGCACCACGTCATCAGCGACCCGCAGCACGAGCGCACGAGGGCCTTCCTCGACAGCGTCCTGTAGCCACCGGCCCCACGAAAGGCCTCCCTTCCGTGTTCGACCACCCTCACCGACCCCTGATCGGGGTCACAGTCGGGCGAGACGTGCCCGACCGTCCATCCGTCCTGAGACTGACCGAGAACTACGTCCACGCGCTGACAAATTCGGGCGCCATACCCGTGGTCATCACGACTGGCCTCGACACCGCCGCGATCCTCACCCTCGTGGAACGCGTCGACGGCCTGTTGCTGCCCGGCGGGGTCGACGCGCCCGACCCCCATCCCCGCCACTACGGCGAAGAGACGCAGCCCGCCACTGTCGTCGACGAGAACCTCGACGCACTGGAAATCGTCGCCATCAACCGTGCCACCCGCCTGGGCATGCCGATTCTCGGTGTCTGCCGGGGCTGCCAGATCCTCAACGTCGCCCTGGGCGGCAGCCTGATCCAGCACCTGCAGCCGGGCACGGTGAACCACCTCCCGCACCTGCCACTGGACTTCCAGACCCATGAACTCCGGCTGACAGCGGGTTCGCGCCTGGCCACGTCGGCGGGCGAAGAGCTGGTGCGGGTCAACAGTCTGCATCACCAGGCGATCGCCAGGACCGCCACCACCCTGCGGGTGGTCGGCACCGCGGAAGACGGTGTCGTGGAAGCCGTCGAGTCGACCGACCCCGACCAGTGGATCGTCGGCGTGCAGTACCACCCCGAAGAGCTCCTCCACCAACCGGCCCATCGTCGGCTCTTCGACGATTTCGTCACCGCCTGCGCCCACTTCGCGGCTGCTCGCACCACAGAACGGAACACCTCCCCATGTCTGCCATGAGCGAGCGGCGCCAGCGCATCCTGCGTGCAGCGGTACGAGAGCGCCTGCTGGACCCCGACAACACCCTGTTGGCCGCGTTCATCGACCTCGACGGAGTCGAGGACAGCGTCGCGGCCCTGCACAAAGCCTTCCCGGCCTCGGTCGAGGCCCGGCACACCTTCGCGGCGAAGGCGAACTGCTTGGTGCCTGTACTGGAAGAACTGCGCACCCTCGGCATGGGTTGCGAAGTGGCCAGCCCTGGAGAACTCGCGCAGGCGCTGGCCGCCGGCTTCACGCCGGAACAAATTGTCTTCGACTCTCCCGCCAAGACCCGTGCGGACCTTCGCCAGGCCCTTGACCTGGGAATCGCGGTGAACGCGGACAGCTTCCAGGAACTTGCCCGTATCGACGAGATCCTCGCCGCCCGCACCGCGCCCTCCGCCTCTGCGATCGGCGTACGCGTCAATCCGCAGGTCGGCGGCGGCGCAATCTCAGCCATGAGCACGGCCACCGCAACCTCGAAGTTCGGCGTCCCACTGGAGGATGAGGGAAGCAGGCATCGGCTGGTAGCCGCGTACCGTGACCGCCCATGGCTCACGTGGGTCCACGCCCACGTCGGATCGCAGGGCTGCACACTGGAGCTGATAGCCCAGGGCATCGCGAAAGCCGTGGCGTTCGCGGACGAGGTCAACGCAGCCTGTGGCCGACGTCAGGTGACCGGCATCGACATCGGCGGCGGACTGCCCGTCAACTTCGCCGACGATGAGACAACCCCCCGCTTCGACGACTACGTGTCCTGTCTCCGCACCCATGCCCCGGCCCTGTTCCGCGGGGACTATCAGATCGTCACCGAGTTCGGACGATCCCTACTGGCCAAGAACGGCTTCACCGCAGCTTTGGTCGAGTACACCAAGGCCTCCGGCGGACGTCAGATCGCCATCACCCACGCCGGGGCCCAAGTCGCCGTACGGACCGTGTTCGTGCCCGACGCCTGGCCTCTCCGCATCACCGCCCACGGCCCCGACGGATCCGTCAAGGACGGAGATCTCGTGGCTCAGGACATCGCAGGCCCCTGCTGCTTCGCCGGCGACTTGCTCGCCCGGGCCCGCCCCCTGCCCCTGCTGGCGCCCGGCGACATCGTCGCCCTGCTCGACACCGGCGCCTACTACGCATCTACCCCCTTCCACTACAACAGCCTGCCCGACCCCGCAGTCCACGGCGTGCGCATAGGCCCGGACGAGCGCGTCCGCTTCCGGCCCCTGCGACGGGCTGAGACCGTCCAGCACATCCTCGCGCGAACCGGCGGGTGACGTCGTGGGGCGGCAGCCGGAGGCACCGCCCCACTCCCGTGTTACGGGCCAGGTGCCAGAGCATCACGGTGATCGACGCCGGGTGATAAGCACTTCCATGTGAACCGTTCCGGCTTTGATCGAGACTCTAGGTCGTGACTGTGACCTGGGATTTCGTGGTTTCGCGGTAGTACTTGTTCTCGTATTCGGCGGGTGGGATGTGCCCTATTCCACCGTGGAGCCGACGGTGGCAGTACCAGCCGACCCATTCGGCCGTGGCCAGCTCGACCTGGGAAAGCGTCTTCCAGGGCCGAGGAGGCTTGATCAACTCGGTCTTGAACAGGCCGATCGTGGACTCCATCAGGGCATTGTCGTAGGCGTCGCCGACCGATCCGATCGACGCGGCGATGCCTGCGCGGTCGAGGTGCTCGGCGAGCGCGGACGATGTGTATTGGGCGAGTTCAACTGGTGGTTGCAACACCGGGATGTTCTAGCGAGCGTAGCTGTTCCTCGAACACCTCCGCCGGGGTCTTCCAGCCGAGGATTTTGCGGGGCCGGTTGTTGATGGCCAGGGCGACGGCTTCGAGGTCCGCGGACGACCACCGGGAGAGGTCTGTGCCTTTCGGTGCCTCTGTGTTTGTCAAGGTGTCTGGTGTGGTGGCGTAGGCTCGGTTTCGGCGGGTCCGGGAAGTGACTTGTCCGAAGAGTCGGCCGTCGGGGTTGGGCTGACCGCGCAGGATGCTGTAGTCGCCCTCGTTTGTCCTCCTGGGCCCGTCGTTCGGGTGCGGCGGCGTTCGTCGCCGACCATCGTGCGCCAGACGTGATCAGCCAGGCGGCGCTTCAGGCAGCGCTGTGCTTCCCTGGGTGTCTTGCCTTCTGCGATTTTGGCCTGGAAGTAGGCGTGGCCCCGGGTGCGGGCATGCGGATCTGCGTGATGGCCACGGTGTGGAGTGCCGCGTTGAGCTGGCGGTCGCCGCGCCTGGACAGGCGGTGGTGTGCCCGGCCGGCGCTGGCTATCTCGATGGGGGCGGTGCCGGCGTACTGGGCGAAGGCGCTGGCAGTTGGGAAGCGGGTGGGGTTTCCGGTCCGGCCCAGGAGGCGGGCGGCGGTTATGGCTGCGATGCCCGGAGTGTCGGTCAGTCGGCTTCCGGACTCTGCGACCAGTGCGGCCATGGCTTTGGCGTTGTCTTTCAGCTTCACGTCCCATGCGCGGACCTCGGTGATCAGGTCGGCGGCGAGGGCGTGGCGGGTGGTTTCGGCGGGGCCGACGGGGACGACCGTCTCCAGCAGCTGCTCGGCCTTGGCCGCGGACAGATCGCGTGGCGCCCCTCCGGGCAGGAGAGCTCGCAGCAGCGCGTGGAGTTGGTTGACCGCGCGGACTCTGGACTGGGCGAGGTTGCTGCGTCGTTCGTCCAGTAGAGCCAGTGCGTCCGTTGAGTTCTCGGGCTGCACTGGTCGCGCGTCGCCCTGGACAGCGGCGACGCAGGCCGCCGCGGCGGCATCGATGCGGTCGTTCTTGCGGCCTGCGCCGCGGGAGAGCTGGCGGACACGAGCCGTGGCGCTGGGCTGGACGTCGACGACCTGTTCTCCCCGGGCGAGCAGCCACGATGTCAGGTGGTGTCCCAGGCCCCTGGCGTTCTCGACGGCCCATCGCCGCTGGGGCCACTGGCGGGCCCAGTCCAGCATGCGCTGGTACTCCTGGAGAGTCCCGTCGATGCGGATCGATGCCTGATCGCGGCTGCTTCCGGGATCGACGGCCGTGGCTGTGTGGGTCGACTTGTGCGGATCGATGCCGATCAGCATCATCGGCGGTCCTCTTCTCGGGCGTCGGGTCGGTGGAATCCGCAGCTGACATCCCGACTTCGAGAAACGTGGGGTGGCCGGTGCTCATGCCTCTGTTGAGTCAAGCCGCGAACGGATACCAGGCAGGTCGACACACCCAAAGAGAGCCAGCCCTTGCGGGCGGCAGGAAGTACTCGAGTCAGCCTGCCCGGCGTCCTGCGGCACGTTACGGGCGGCCAACCCGATCACGAACACCGCTACCCCAATACAAGTCGGAAGTACTGACGCAGCAGCCCGTTCGTGTTCTCGTTCGTAGGGCGCTGCCAGGGCGAGTGCGGATCGGTGAAGAACACCTTCGTCCCGGTATCGAGGGCGAACTGGGCATGGCCGGAGAGTTCCTTGCCCCGGTCCCAGGTCAGGGTCTTGCGCAGCTGCTCGGGCAGCTGTGCCATCGATGTGGTGAGCGCCGCGTTCATCGCGATCGCGCCGTAGCCCCCGAGTGAGGTGCCGTTCTTCACCGGCGGATTCTCGCCCCAGCCTTCGAGCCGGGGCAGGTGCACCAGGAGTGTGGAGCGGCTGCTGCGCTCGACGAGCGTGCCGATCGCGGAGCGGCCGGTCCCGATGATCAGATCGCCTTCCCAGTGTCCGGGGACCGCGCGGTCCGCGGCCTCGGCGGGGCGTTGGCTGAGGACGACGTCCTCGGTGACATGCCCTTGCGGCCTGTTCTGCGACCGTGCGCGGGGAGTACGCAACGCCCGGCCGGTCCGCAGACACGCGACCAGCTCCCGTTTGAGCGCACCGCGGCCCTCGATGAACAGCGCCTGGTAGATCGCTTGTGGCTGATGCGCATGGACTCATCATCGGGGAAATCGACGCGAAGCCGCTGCGAGATCTGTTCCGGGCTCCATGCCATCGCCCATCTTCTGTCCTGCCGGTGCGGCTTGTTCAGCCCCTTCCACGCGGGCGTCTTGGGCCCGGTGACGATCGAGCCGTCGGGACGACGGACACTGCCGGCGAGCCGTTCCTGCACGTATTCACGCAACCTGTCGTTGCCCGCGAGCTTGGCCGCCTTCGGGCGCTTCGCGGCCTGCTGAGCCTTCCACTGAGCGACCGTGGCCCGGTACTCCTGCTTCCCGCTGCGGGTGGCGGCGTTGCGGCGCAACTCGCGCGAGATCGTCCCCGGATCACGTCCGATCGCGCGGAACTCCGCAAGCTCGTGCAGATCTACGCCGAGAACGTCCGCCAGCTCACCGTTCGGAACGAAGAGCTCGAACGGGAGTTGCAGGTGAGCATCGGGGTCCGGCGACTGCGCCCGAAGGGCTAGTACGGCGCGGCGTCGCTGATCGCGTCCGCCAGATCAGTCAGCCGCCCGGCAAGCTTCGGGAAACGGTCCTGTCGCTTCACCCAGGCTCCAGCGCTGCCGATCTTCTGGATCTTGAGGGCTTCGAGCACCTTCTTCTTGCTCGCCGGGCTCTCGTGAGCCGCGAAGTTCCGCAGGGCCACGAGCTGGTCAAGCGCATCCCTGAACTTCGTGTCCTTTACCGTCACGGTCAGGTAGTGGTCGGGCGGCATGAACTGCTTGAGGACCTTGATCAGGCCGTCGCGCCCCCTTGAAGTCGAAGTATCCGCCGCCCGTCACGAGGTACTCGCACACCTCGTCGGTGAGGTGCTTGGGGAACTTGATCCCGGTCTGTGCGGAGATCGTCCCGGTGTCGTTGTTCACCGCGCAGACGATGCACTCAAGCATCAGGTACTCGAAGGCGACGGCGGTCTTGACCAACGCAAGCTCATACGTCCAGGTCATCGCCTGGTCCGTGAGCTTCGCGTCCTCGGCCTCCCGGGTGAACTCAAGGATGCGGTCGATCTCGCTCTTGAAGGCGTTGGCAGCGTATTTTGCGCTCTTCTTTCGGCTCACGAGTGAACACTAGGCCGGAGTACCGGGGCGCATGCACCGGGTTCCGACCCAGCGGATGCGCGAGTCCCTGGCTGGCGGGAACGGCGCCCTGGGGCACCAACTCCGCTACTGCTCAACCTAGATGGCGCTGGTCCCTGTAGTGGAACGCATCCTCGCCGGCCCACTTCCACCAGCCTTCCCACACCTCGGAGGCTGGATCCACCGACGAAGCGGGAAACGCTAGAGCGTCGAGGCCGGTACTGCCCGCGAAGAGCCGCCCGTCGGGACCTGCGGAGACGCGGCGGTGTGCCCCGTCGGCCGTGGCGACGATGTACGGGAAGCCGTTGCGGACGTCGCGCGCCACCTGGACAGCCGACTCCGTGAACGCCCATTGACCGCGGGAGCCGTTGTCGGTGTACCCGCAGTACACCGTGGAGTCCCCGGACGGGAAGCTGTACTGAATCGTCCGCCGAATGCCAGCCGGAGACTTCGCCTCGGCCCTCCGTCGCACCTCAAGGTGGATCTCGGCCCGACCGGGCTGATCCGGGTGACGCCTCTCGTAGCCCACCGGGCCGGAGTACGGCTTCAGGGGGAAGAACTCCAGCTCGCCAGTCTTCGGGTCCCTGCTCGCAAGGGTCGGGTCGCACCGGTTGAGGAAGGCGAAGGCGTCGAGCAACGTCTCGATCACGAGCCGGCCACCGACCGCCTCCCGATACGCCTCCTCGTTCCCACTGCTCGCACGAACGGCCTCGGGCAGCTCGTCATACAACTTCCAGAAAGGGAAGAGGCGGTATCCGGCGGTTCCCCCGAACACCTCCTCGGGTGATACCTCGACAACTCCAGCAGCATGGGTATCGGCGTTCCGCAGGAGGGTGAGTCCCCGGACCGCATGCCCTTGAACGTCTGCGTTTCGCGTCGCCTCGTACCGCTGCCAACCCTCAGCGCGATTGTCGTGACCTTGGCTGCGCTGGATCACCTCAAGGTCGAGGGTGCGAATGGCCCCCAGCGCCGAGCCGATCTCCATCTCGATGGGTTCGGTGTCCACCTCCATGCCGTGGTCGCGGCACAAGGTTGTTGAGGTCGTGGCACTGGCCTTCCAGATGCGCGAGATGTCGAGCGCCAGCGTGCGCATCTTCAAGCGCCCCTTTGCGTGCCGACCCGGATCAGTCACGGGGAACATCGCGGTGGGCTCCGAACTCATGGCGCTCTCCCAAGGGACTCCGCCGCTAGGCGAAGACTCCAGGATAGGCAGATCCCTTGCCTTGAAACGGGTTTACCGGGGGTGCTGGTGTCCCGGGGTTGTTGTCGCACCCCAGCCGTTACACGACGCCCGGCACCCTGGCGGACAAACGGACAGATCTAACGTCCCCTCATAACTTGATCCCGTACGCCCACGACGGACCCATCGGCAGCTGCGTCACGGGCCGCGCGAGCGCGACGTCCACCGGCCACTCCATAGGAACAGCCTGCGGCGGCTGACCGGTGGCCGCGCGCCGTCCGGTAGCCGGTGTGGCGTGATCGCAGGGAAAGTACTCGCTGTGCAATCCCGCCAGCAGCGATACTGCGGAGCAATGAGGAAGGGTGACCCGCCAGTGGCCTTGGAGTTCGATACGCGCCGCGCCCCCGTACGCGCCTCGCACTATCTGGAGTTGGTGAAGGCCGTCCGCGCGGCGAGTGCAGCGGACGAGTCGGACTGGCTGGAGTGGAAGTCGACGCTGGACTTCCGGCCGAAGAACAAGGCGGACAAGAGCGCCCGCGCCCACTTGGCCCGCGCCATCATCGGCTTCGCCAACCGTCAGCCCGACAGTGCCCTGCGCAACGTGGAGGGACATGGGTTCCTAGTCGTAGGGGTCGATCCGAAGGGCTACTACGGCGTTGACGAGATCGACAGCGTTGATCTGGAGCCGTGGATCAACGAGTACGTCGGCGACGGCATCGACTGGCACCCCACCTACGTCCACGTCAGTGAGGAAGGGCATGACCGGCTCCCGGTCCTGATCATCACCGTCAGCCCGCCGAAGTGGGGCGACCCGATCTTCTGTATCCGCAAGGAGATCCCGCCGCCCCCTCGCAGCGAATCGGGCCAGCCGAAAGACAAGGACACGATCCGCGAAGCAACGGTCTTCGTTCGACGCCATGGCCGGACGGATCGTGCCAGGGCCGCTGACATCGACCGCCTGGGCGAGCGCCTCCTGCGCAAGCAACAGGCGTTCGACCTGACGCTCACCGTGAAGGAGGGCGCCGTGATTCCCGTGACCGTCCCGGACGACGACCTGGAGAAGGTCATCGAGGGGGCACGCGCGGGCCTTCTCAGGCACCTGCCGCCTACGGCACCGGTCGCGGATTCCCAGCCCTTGGACCTGCGTCTGCAGGACATCAAGCTGGAGGTCACGACCGGAATGAAGCCGGACCCGCGCGGGCGTGACGGGTACCTGGCAGAGGTTGAGCTGTATCTGGAGAAGCTCCGGCGGGCCGTCCCGGAATCGCTGGCCGAAGTGGCCGCGCTCACCTTGCCGGGCGTCGAGCTGCGCCTCCGCAACGACACACGCACGCATCTGAAGGACGTGGAGGTCAGGTTGGCTATGCCAGAGGGCGTGCTTGCTCTGGTTCCGGTGGAAGACCGGGGACGAAACGAGTCCTTTCTACGCGGCCTGCTCGAAGCCCCCCGGCCTTACGGCCCTGTGCATCCGCGGCAGTGGATGGCCTCATTGCCGTCTTCCTTCCGATCAGGCATCTCCCCGGTCGGGATGCCGAGCGTAATTCCACCAGGGTGGGACATCGAAGTCGAAGGGACGACGGTCGTCTTCCCGGCGCAGGACGTGCGGGTTGGGTTGTCGATCGATCTGACGTGGTTCGTAGCGGTGACCAAGCACCCGTTGTCAGGGACGCTGACCGTGCCCTGGACTGCCACGGCTACGAACATGGAGGGCGCCGCACAAGGAACTGTGTCCCTGCCGATCGCCCCGGAGCGGTCGCTGCTCTCTCTCATCGCGCGCCTGGACGGCGCTAACAATGAGCACCGGAACGAGCACTGAGTTGAGGGCTCCTCAATCTACGCCTGCCTACGTGAGGGGGACCCCGCGGCGTCAACTCGACTGCGGGTAGCGTCCCAGGTCATGTACATCGATCTCGACGCCGCTCAGGCGTGGGAGCAGCTACGGGCCAGCCGCTGGAATCCACTGGGCCGCGCCGACACAGGCTCCCGCCGCAAGACCTACACGGCCGCCCTCGAATAGCCGGAGCAGACGTTCCAGGCCGCCGCCACAATGGGAACCGAGACGCGTCCCATGCAGATCCCCACGATCGAGCTTCGGTCGAATTAAGTGGGCTGTGGCGTCTGTGGGCGCTAGCTTGAGGTGATGATCAACCTGCAGGTTCGTCACGAGTCCGGGACTGTGATGGCCGGTTCTGAGCACGGCGTCGTCTGGGACAAGTCGCTCGCAGAGATCGAACGGTCGCAGTTCCCGATGCTCGCCGGTGTCTGTCCGTTCGCTGACACTGTTTTCAACACCTGGCAGATTCGCATGCTGCTGGAGGAGTTGGGACGTCTGCCCGACGGGCGAGGTGGCCCATGGGTTGATGCGGTGCGAGCCTTGTGCCGGACAGCTGAGGAAGGCCCTCACCGATACGTCTGGTTCGTTGGGGACTGACCGCGCGCCTTTCCTCTGTCGACACCCCACGCCGAAGCTGCGCCTGTACCTCGACGGCTACGACGTCCATGACCCGTGGGAGGACGCCTACACCGCGTTCCAGGACTGCGTGGCAGTCATCGAACGCGGTGCTGCCCGGCACCTGCCCTAGCCTGCTCAGCCGCCTCCAGGACCACATCCACAAGCCGGTCAGCCGCATCCGGACGGCCGTGTGCACGGGCCCGCTCCGCCATCGCCTGCCGCAGGTGGGCATCGACCAGGAGCGGGCTCAACGCGTCCCGCATCCGCTCGCCACTCACCTCGCCCTCCAGCGCGACCGCGGCCCCGGCCTCCTGAAGGTGGCGCGCGTTGTGGGCCTGCTCGTTGCCTGCCGAGGTGGCCAGCGGGACGAATACGGCCGCCTTGCCCAGCGCGGTTAGCTCTCGCCACCGGCAGCGATCCCAAACACCTCACCGACCTGTTCGGTCTCAGCATCCGCGCCGCCCTGCGCTACACCGGTACTCCCACCCACCCCGGCC
>NZ_RSAJ01001159.1 GCF_003933965.1 Streptomyces sp. RP5T | reverse complement strand
TCCGCGCCCCCCACCCCCACCCTCACCTCACGAAAGAGGCAATCCCCCATGCGTATGCGTTCTCTGCTCTCCCTCACCGCCGCTGCCGCCGCCTTCGCGCTCCCCGTAGCCGTGGCCGCGTCCGCCCCCGCCGCGGCGGCCGACGTCGCGGTCCTCACCGCCGGCGGCGCCGACGTCGCCGAGGGCACGACCATCAGCGCCTCCCTGGCGAGCGGCACCACCGCGACCCTCTACTCCAGCTCGACGGGCACCAGCGGCATCACCTGCACGGCCTCCACCTTCACCGCCACGGTCACCGGCAACCCGACCGCGCCGGGCACCGCCACCGAGTCCCTGACCGGGCAGACCTTCAGCAACTGCACCTCGAACGTGGTCGGCGTCCTCGGCGTCACCAGCATCACGGTCAACAACCTGCCGTACTCCACCGCCGTGTCCTCCGACGGCACCGTCGCCGTGACCCCGGCGAGCGGTTCCGCCATCCAGACCACCGTCGTGCTGCGCACCCTGCTGGGCAGCGTCAGCTGTGTCTACCAGGCGGCGGGCGGCCTGGCCGGCACGGCCGACAACGCCGACAACAGCATCAAGTTCGCCAACCAGCAGTTCAGCCGGACGTCCGGTTCCTCGCTGTGCCCCGCCAGCGGTTTCTGGACCGCGAAGTACAGCCCGGTGACCGCCGACGGCCAGCCGGTCACCGTCAACTGAACTCCGTGACCGCGTAGTTCAGCGCCGGCGCAGACGAAGCGCCAGGGCGGCGCCCCCGGTGAGCACCAGCACCGCGGCGGCGCCGCCCGCCATCATGGGGGCCGACGGTCCGGAGGCGGGATCGGCGTCGGCCGCCACCGGAGTGGAGTCGGGCACGGCATCGCCCGCCGAGCGCGCCACCGAAGGCGTCGGCGAGGGGGCGACGGAAGAAGTGGCCGGCGCCGGGCTCCGCGCCGGGTTCTTCTCCGCCGCCTTCGACCGGACCGGCGACGCGGAGGCGCTCGCCCCTGCCC
>NZ_RSAJ01001158.1 GCF_003933965.1 Streptomyces sp. RP5T | reverse complement strand
GGAAGCAACGCCGCCCAGGGCTCCACGTGTTCCGTGACCGGACCGGCGTCGCCCTCGACGACGTAGCCCAGGCCCTCGTCGACGGACACCTCGACCGCGCGGATCGCCGTCAGAGCGCGGCGCACGTCGGTCACCTTCCAGCCCGTCCACCACTTCAGGTCCGCCTCCGTGGCCGGCCCGCACACCGCGAGCCAGCGCCGCAGCAACTCCGCCTGGGCCCCGGCCGCATCGAGCTCGGGATGCGGCGGTGCGACCGCCCACCGGAACTGCGAGGACATCCAGGTGCCGAGCGGCCGCCCGCGCACCACCTTGCCCTCCACCCCGAGCACCCGCAGCAGCCGGCTCGCCACGGTGTGGACGCCCTCGTAGCTCTTCCCGGCCGCGTACGCGAACTGCACGCGCAGCCGCGGCTCGTCCTCGGCGAGCTCCGCCGCCGTGGCCTGTCCGCGCCGGGCGAGCGCGGCCAGCGCCGACTCCTCGACCTCCTTCAGCCAGGTCGCGTCCGGGGCACCGGCCTTCGCCATGTCCTTGACGAGCGCGGCCCGTTCCCGTGCTGCGACCGTGAGACCGGTCGAGGCGTGCACGACCGCGGTGAGCTCGGCCGGGAACGCGAACACGGTGTGCCGCATCCCGTGCATCCGTACCAGGGACCGGTCCTCGTACAACGCCCGCTCGGTCTCGGCGACGGTACGGACGGGATCCGTGTGCCGCGCGCCGACGGCCAGATACACGGTCGCGGGATCGGACCCGTGCAGCGCGACCAGCGCGCCCGCCACCTCCTCGGGACTCTCCACCCGCGCCCCGTCCGCCAGCTGATGCCGCAGCGCCAGCCGAGCCCGCCGCTCACCCACCCCGATGTACCGCACTCCGTCATCCATGCCCATGCGGCCCATCCTGGACCAGGGCACTGACAACGCGCCCTGACGTGCGGCGGAGCACGGCGCGACCGGCCACGACGGCGCGGCACACGACACGCGGCACACGGCACAAGGCCGGCC
>NZ_RSAJ01001157.1 GCF_003933965.1 Streptomyces sp. RP5T | reverse complement strand
CCGTTCGCCCGCTCCCTCCTCTTCGGCTACGTCGCCCAGTTCCTGTACGAGGGCGACTCGCCCCTCGCCGAGCGCCGGGCGGCGGCCCTCTCCCTGGACTCGCGTCTGCTGGCCGAGCTGCTGGGCCAGGCGGAACTGCGCGAGCTGCTCGACGCCGAGGTCCTGACCGAGCTGGAGCGGGAGCTCCAGTGGCTCTCCGAGGACCGCCGGGTCAAGGACGCCGAGGGCGTCGCGGACCTCCTCCGCGTCCTCGGCCCGCTCACCGACGCCGAGCTGGCCGAGCGGGGCGCCGAGCCGCAGTGGGCGAAGGACCTCGCCGGAGCCCGCCGCACGATCAAGGTCCGGGTCGCGGGCGCGGACCACTGGGCGGCGATCGAGGACGCGGGCCGCCTGCGCGACGCCCTGGGCACAGCGCTGCCGGTCGGCGTCCCGGAAGCCTTCACGGAACCGGTCAAGGACCCCCTCGGCGACCTCCTCGCGCGCTACGCCCGTACCCACGGCCCCTTCACCTCGGCGACGGCCGCCGCCCGCTTCGGCCTGGGCACGGCGGTCACCGAGGGCGCGTTGCAGCGCCTGGCGGCGAGCGGACGCGTCGTACAGGGAGAGTTCCACCCCGCGGGCATCGGCCAGGAGTGGTGCGACGCGAACGTGCTCCGCCGCCTGCGGCGCCGCTCCCTGGCGGCCCTGCGCCACGAACTCGAGCCGGTGCCGCCCCCGGCCCTCGCCCAGTTCCTGCCGCAGTGGCAGCACATCGGCAGGGGCCACTCCCTGCGCGGCATCGACGGACTGGTGCGTGCGGTCGAGCAGTTGCAGGGCGCCTCCGTGCCCGCCTCCGCCCTGGAGAAGCTCGTCCTGCCCTCCCGCGTCACGAACTACACCCCGGCGATGCTCGACGAGCTCACCGCCGCCGGAGAGATCGTGTGGGCCGGAGCGGGCGCCCTGCCCGGCAAGGACGGCTGGGTCTCCCTGTACCTGGCGGACGCGGCCCCGCTGCTCCTGCC
>NZ_RSAJ01001156.1 GCF_003933965.1 Streptomyces sp. RP5T | reverse complement strand
GGGCCTTGACCCGGAATCTTGGACACGGGCTATGCGGCTTGGGGCAGGGTAGTTGATGTTGTGTCGAGTGCCGTCTCGTAGGTGATGGGACTGCGTTGTCCGAGGCGGGAGTGACGGCGTCGGGTGTTGTAGCGGTTGAGCCAGCCGAACGCGTCGAGTCGGGCTTCGCTTTCATCGGGCCAGGTCTTGCGGCCCTGGAGTGTCTCGCGTTTGAAGGTGGCATTGAAGGACTCGGCGAGTGCGTTGTCCGCGCTGGAGCCGATCGCGCTCATGGACTGACGGACGCCGGCCTGGCGGCAGGCGTCGGCGAAGGCCCGGCTGGCGTACTGGGCGCCGTGGTCGGTGTGCAGGACCGCTCCGGCGAGGCTGCCGCGGGTCCGTTCAGCAGCGGCCAGGGCGTCGGTGACGAGGCCGGTGCGCATGTGGTCCGCGATCGCCCAGCCGGCCAGGCGCCGTGAGGCGAGGTCGATGACAGTGGCCAGATACAAGAACTTCCCGCTCTCCATCGGGAGATAGGTGATGTCACCGACGTACTTCGTGTTCGGCTCGCTTGCCGTGAAGTCGCGGCCGATCAGGTCCGGGGCCTTCGCCGCGGCCGGGTCCGGGATCGTGGTGCGGTGTCTGCGACGCAGCCGCACGCCTGCCAGGCCGATGCTCCGCATCACCCGCGCAATCCGCTTGTGGTTGATGCGCTCACCCTCATCGCGGAGTTCGGCGGTGATCCTCGGGACGCCATAGGTGCCGTCCGACTCGCGGTGCACGGCTCGTATCCGGGTGGCGAGGCGGGCATCAGCCGCCTGCCGGGCGGCCCGGTCCGCGGCCGTCGCACGCCAGTAGTAGAAGCTGGAGCGGGCGATGCCCAGGATGGTGCACAGCCGCTTCACGCCGTAGCGGCGGTGGTGGTCGGCAACGAACTGGAAGCGGTTCACCAGCGCGTCTCCCCGGCGAAATACTTCGCCGCCTTGCGCAGGATCTCGCGTTCCTCCTCCAGCTCACGGACCTTCT
>NZ_RSAJ01001155.1 GCF_003933965.1 Streptomyces sp. RP5T | reverse complement strand
GCACTGAAGGACGCGCTGCGCGGGGCGGCCAAGGACGCGGCGACGGGGGCGGCGCGCGACGGGGTGCGCAGGTCGCCGATGGATGCGGCCCGTCGGCTCTGGTGCAAGGTGTTCGGCAGCGACCCCATCGACATGGCCACCGGCCGCATGTCCCTGCCCCAGACGGACGTGTCACTCCCGGCGCGGCTGCCCCTGGTCTTCACCCGCCAGTTCGAGTCCTCGTACCGGGCGGGCCGCTGGTTCGGCCCGTGCTGGACCTCGACCGCGGACCAACGCTTGGAGATCGACGCCGAGGGCGTCGTCCTCGTCCGCGAGGACGGCTCGTTGCTGGCGTATCCGCATCCGGCCCCCGGTGTGCCGGTGTTGCCGCTGGCGGGCGAGGGCCATCCGTTGACGGTCGACGAGTACGGCGACTACACGGTCACCGACCCGGTGGCCGGTCGCGTCTGGGACTTCGCCGGACCGGGCGGCGACGGCGACGGCATCGCCCTGCTCTCCCAGATCATCGACCGCTGCGGCCAGTGGCTGAGCTTCGAGTACGACGAGGAGGGCGCCCCGACCGGGATCGTGCACTCGGCCGGCCACGAGCTGCGGTTCGAACGGTCCGGGGACCGGATCACGGCCCTGCGCCTGGCCTCGGGCGAGGACATCGAGCTGGTCCGCTTCGGTTACGACGCCGAGGCCCACCTGGCGACGGTCACGAAGTCCTCCGGCCTGCCGACCCGGTTCACCAACGACACCCTCGGCCGCGTCACCGCCTGGACGGACACGAACAACTCCTCGTACCACTACACCTACGACGACGAGGACCGCTGCACCTCCCAGGGCGGTGAGGCAGGCCACCTGGCCTACACCTACACCTACGGCACCCCGGACCCGACGACCGGCAACCGCACCGTCACCGCGGTCGACTCACTGGGCCACAGCACGCTGTACGAGATCAACAGCGACGTGCAGGTGACGGCGGTGACCACGCCGGACGGCGCCACGACCCGCACCACCCACGAC
>NZ_RSAJ01001154.1 GCF_003933965.1 Streptomyces sp. RP5T | reverse complement strand
CCCCCACCGCTGAGCCCCCCGCCGTGTCATGGACCAGCGTCTTCGGGGAAGCCCTCCGGGAACTGGCCGAAGAGCGCCATGACCTGGTCGCCGTCACCGCCTCCATGCTCCGTCCCACCGGCCTGTATCCGATGGCGGTGAAGTATCCCGAGCGGGTCTTCGATGTGGGCATCGCGGAGCAGCACGCCGTCACCTCCGCGGCCGGCCTGGCGATGGGCGGCTTCCACCCCGTCGTCGCGCTCTACTCCACCTTCCTCACCCGGGCCGCCGACCAAGTCCTCATGGACGTTGCTCTGCACCGGATGCCGGTGACGTTCGTCCTGGACCGGGCCGGCATCACCGGCCCCGACGGTGCGTCCCACCACGGCATGTGGGACGCGACCCTGCTCAGCATGGTGCCCGGCATGCGTGTCGCCGCCCCTCGCGACAGCGGTCAACTGCGGGCCCAGCTGCATGAAGCGGTCGCCTACGACGAGGGCCCCAGCGCGCTGCGCTTCCCCAAGGGGACAGCCCTCCAGAACATCGAGGCAGTACACCGTGCGGGCGGCGTCGATGTCCTCTCGGAATCCGGGACGCGCGACGTCCTCCTGGTCTCCTACGGTGCGATGGCGCCCCAGTGCCTGCAGGCGGCCGGCCGGCTGTCCGAGGGCGGCACTGGAGTGACTGTCGCCGACCCGCGGTGGGCGATACCCGTCGCCCCGGAACTCCTCGACCTGGCCGCCCGGCACCAGCTGGTCATCACCGTGGAGGACAGCTCCCGCACCGGCGGCCTGGGCAGCACCTTGGCCCAGAGCCTGCGCGAGAACGCGATCACCACCCCGATCCACACGCTGGGACTGCCGCGCGCCTTCATCCCGCACGGCCGGCGCGAACAACTCCTCGCGAACGCGGGTCTGTCCGCGGCACAGATCGCCCGCGCCGTGCTCCGCGCTCTCGCCGGAGAGCCCATCCACCACGCCATGAGTTCCGACGGGAGCACCACATGACGGCCGTCGACCTGCCCCTGCC
>NZ_RSAJ01001153.1 GCF_003933965.1 Streptomyces sp. RP5T | reverse complement strand
CCGGTGGGGCGGGGGCGGTCACCAAGGCATCGCCACCCCGCCGTTCGGACGGAGGATCTGGCCCGTCGTGAAGGACGAGGCGTCGGAGGCCAGGTAGAGCACGGCGTGCGCGACCTCCCCCGGTTCGCCCACGCGCCGGAGCGGTGACATCCGGGACATGAGCGCCTCGGTGTGGGCCTGGGCGTCCTCGTCGTGGCGGTCGGTCATCGGGGTGCGGATCCAGCCGGGCGCGACGGCGTTGACCCGGATGCCGTACCGGCCGACCTCGGTGGCCAGAGTCTTGGTGAGCTGTACCACCGCTGCCTTGGCCGCGCCGTAGCAGAGCAGGCCGGGGCCGCCCGTGTCCACGGCGCCGGAGGCCATCGTGACGATGCTGCCCGCCGTCCCCCGGTCGAGCATCAGGCGGGCCGCCTCCTGGCAGGCATGGAGCACACCCTTGAAGTTGACGTTCAGGACGCGGTCGAGGTCCTCGTCCCGTGTCTCCAGGACCGGGCTGCTGTGCATGATCCCGGCGATCGCGGCCAGTACGTCCAGGCGCTCGCAGGACCTGACGGCCCGGCGGAGCTGCTCGCGGTCGGTGACGTCAAGGGGGTGGGTGGCCGCGGTGCCGCCGGCGTCCTTGATCAGGGTCGCGGTCTCGTGGAGCCCGGACGTGTCGAGGTCGGCGCAGTGGACGGTGGCGCCCGCCTCCGCGAGCAGGACGGCCGTCGCGCGGCCGATGCCACCGGCGGCGCCGGTGACGAACGCGGTGCGTCCGGTGAGGTCGTACGCGCTGACGGCCATGAAGCGACCGTACGAGCGTTTCTGACGGGTCGTCAATTGGTCGTACGGCGTGAGGTTCTGGGGCGTGTGCCACCAGGGGCCCGGCGCTGAGGGCTCGGGGCGGGGCCGGTCTGACAGCTCGGACACCAGTACGTGGGGCGTTCGCGGGAGCCGTCGCCCTGGTCGGCGACGCGGATGGAGGTGCGGCAGCGCAGGCAGGGGCGGGGGGTGCGGCCGTAGACGAAGAG
>NZ_RSAJ01001152.1 GCF_003933965.1 Streptomyces sp. RP5T | reverse complement strand
GCCCTGAGCCCCGCCCTCGTCGAAGGGGGCTCCATCGCATACCTCACTCTGAAGCGGACCGCGGAAGACCCCGAGACAGAACCCCGGTTCCGGCTGGGAGCCGTCGGCTATGGCCCGGCCGGCGCCGATCTCGCCGAGCGGATCTGCGCGCAGATCCGCGCCTGGAGCCCGGCCCGGACCATCGAACCCGTCGTCACGGCCTACCCTGCGGACACACCGGACAGCGATCTCGCCGACGGAGCCGTGATTGACCGGCCCTCCGTGCGGCTCGTCATCGCCTACTGACCTGGGTAGCCATGCGAGTTCACGAGTCTCGTGGTCGTCTAGCCGGCACAGGACGCCTCGTGGGCACACGTCGGGGCACGGTTTACTGCACAAGCTGACGCTTGCCTGTGGTTCCGAATCGGTCGACCACCATGAAGGCAATGCCCAGCTCGTTAAGAGTTAGTTCCAGACGCCACAAGGCGACCTCGCCGTCGTCGGTATAGGGACGCAGCCCGGAAAACCGGCCCTGTTTCCAATCGCTGTACTCCTCCGAATGAAAGGTGATCTCACTGTCCCAAATGCGGCATTCTGTGTCGTACTGGTCCCAGTCGGCTTCGTCGTAGGTCTCCTCGTGGAGACGGACTTCGGCCCAGGCAAACAGTGCCGGTACAGCATCGGCGTGGAGAGTCCGAGCATGATGGGCCAGCTCGCGAGCTCGGTGGGCGGTTGGCCGTCCTCGTTGTCGACGCCGAGGATGATCTCGCCTCGCCCAGAGAGGTCTTGTTGACCCATTCCTCGATGTCGATGACGAGGCGCTCACCAGCTGCGAGTCGTTCCATCCACGGCCGGGCCAGCTGCAGATCACGGATGTGTAGGACATAGGGGTCGCCCTCGGCGGCCTTACGCAACACTGAGCTGTTTCAGAGGGGCCACCGATGGGGTGGCGGCGTCGAGGTCGCAACGCACGAGGCACCTGCGCCGTTGAGGGAGATGTTCGAAGTCTCAACTCGTCAGCGCAGGTGCCTCGTTGATTCGCC
>NZ_RSAJ01001151.1 GCF_003933965.1 Streptomyces sp. RP5T | reverse complement strand
CCGCGGACCGGGACGACCCCCGCCACCGCGGCCCCGAGCCCTTCCGGCCGGGCCGGCGGGACTCCGGTGCGGGCCGCGAGGGTCAGGGCCAGGCGGGCGGCGGTCGCCGAGATCACGGTCGCCGCCGCACCTCGGGCCCACGAGTCGCCGTACGTCTGCGACAGGGCGGCCACCTGGGCGAGGAGCACGAGGACGAGGGCGATCACGCCGAAGGGGCCGATGTCCGACTGCTTCATGATCCGCAGGGCGTCCTCGGCGGGCTTGCCGCTGCCCAGGCCGTCGGCGGTGTCCGCGAGGCCGTCGAGGTGCAGGCCCCGGGTGAGGACCGCCGGTACGGCCACGGTGGCGACCGCGGCGAGCAGCGCGGAGCCGCCCAGGAACAGGAGCAGGACGCCCACCGCCGCCGAGGCGCACCCCAGCGCCAGCCCGACCAGCGGGGCGCACAGCATTCCGCCGCGTGCCGCCTCCCGGTCCCAGCGGGTCACCCTCACGGGGAACACGCTGAGCGTGCCGAAGGCGAAGCGGAGGCCGTCGAGCGGGGGTGGGGTCATGGACACGTCGGCAGGGTAGCCCGGACGCCGTAGCCGTCGGGCGGGCCACCCCCCGGCACCGGACACTGGGTCCATGGGCCACTGGCTGCACCGCAACATCGTCGAACCCGGGAAGCTGCCGCTGCTGCTCGCCCTGACCGCGTTCGTGCTGACCTTCCTGATCACGCGGGTCATCACCCGGCTGATCCGGGCGGGCAAGGGGCCCTTCGGCAACGTCAGTACCGGCGGTGTGCACATCCACCACGTGGTCCCGGGAGTCGTCCTGACCGTCGTCGGCGGCTTCGGCGCGGTCGCCAGCGGGCGGAACGGTTTCGGGGCGGGGTTGTGCGCGGTGCTCTTCGGGATGGGCGCGGGGCTGGTGCTGGACGAGTTCGCGCTGATCCTGCACCTCGACGACGTGTACTGGAGCGAGGAGGGCCGCAAGAGCGTCGAGGTCGTCGTCCTCACCGTGGCGCTGGTCGGCCTGGTGCTCGCG
>NZ_RSAJ01001150.1 GCF_003933965.1 Streptomyces sp. RP5T | reverse complement strand
GTGCAGGTCTGAGCCTCTACCAAGTGGTCCGAGAACTGCAGACCCTCCTCGCCACCTGGACCGGCGCCTGCCCCACCTGCCACCGAGACATACCCACACCACTACGAACCTGACCAAACCCTACTAGTCAGGGAGGCGACCTCGTCGCTGATGGGCTGCCTCGCGCACCGCTACGGGCTGGAGGTCAGGGCATTGCACTCGTGCTGGCAGTGTGGGTGTCGATGAGGGTGTGGGGCACACATGTCGTTCCAGTCTTCTCAGTGATCTTTCGATAATCTGATGCCGGGGTAGGTGATCGGCTGTCCAGCGGGCACTGGAGAGCGTTCACGGGCTCAGAATCGAGGAACGTCGACCTGGCATGCGGTCGCGCACCGGTCCGGGTGACATGGTGGGCACTTCTCGCCAGAACCCAGCTTGCCAAGCGTGCGGAACCTCGGGTTTCGGCTCGCAGCCGGGGGAGCCCGGCCCGCACTCGCCGTACCACTCGGGCGGACTCCGACGACCGCGAGCAGGAACATCCGGTGTGGTGGGTGCGGTGGACTCCTCAGCGTGTCGAAGCAGGTCGAGCAGACTCGTACTGTACGTGGGAACGGACAGTCGCAGCCCGGAGACGGTTCTACCTCCTCATCCCCTGTTGCTGCTGCGGCTCACCCTGCTGCCACCGGGGAGGCTGGGCAGAACTCTCCCCCGGGGCCTGCCGATCCTGCTGTCCCAGACTGGCCGCCGCGGCCACCCCGGAGACCGGCGCATCGTGCCAAGCCCTCGGAGTGGCCGGCACGCCGAACTGGGCACCGCCTGCCGGCTGACGATGCACCGCCGGAGGAGCGTGCACTCCCAGAGCATGGTCGAGCGAGGGAAGCTGCCCGCCCCCACCCGGCAGCGGGGTACTCGGCCCCTGATATCCGTAACCCGACGGGACACCGCCCGCCGGCTGACGATGCACCGCCGGAGGAGCGTGCACTCCCAGAGCATGGTCGAGCGAGGGAAGCTGCCCGCCCCCACCCAGCAGCGGGGTACTCGACCCCTGATA
>NZ_RSAJ01000114.1 GCF_003933965.1 Streptomyces sp. RP5T | reverse complement strand
GTGTCAGGTGTCCAAGCTTTCGGCTGTTCTCGGGGTTGGCTGTGTCGGCGCTGATCGCCCAAGTCTGAGGCAGCCCATGCCGTTGGGGGCCCGTGGCGTCGTCTGCCCCCGGTTTCCGCTGCCTCCGGGGTCAGCTGTCCACGCTTTCGGCTGTCCACGGCGTTGGCTGTGCCGGTGTCAGCAGCCTGCGGCGGAGGCCGCCCCCCCCGGGTCGGTGGCCCCGCCGTCGGCGACCCCGGCGTTGGCCGCCCTCGGCATTGGCCGCCCCTGGCGTCAGCCCCCGACTATTCCGCCGCCCGCCGCATCGGTCGTCCCCGTGTCACGCGAACGCGTTCACGCCCGTCAGTTCGGCTGACAGGGTCCACAGTCGTTCCGCCTGGTCCGGGGCGATGGCCCACTCCTTGACGCCGCCGCTCGTGTCGCCGTCGACGGCCGGCTCGGCGATGTCGCAGTCCTCCAGGTAGACGCCGCCCATGTCGGCCAGCTGGGGTGAGGTCGCCGCCCACACCTGCGTGGCCGCGCCCTGCTCGGGGCTCTTGAAGCCCGAGGGGTTGAGCGCGTTGCCCTGTTCGTCGATCCAGCCGCGCTCCACCATCTCCGCCCTGGGGAGGTGGCGCTGCAACGGGGTGAGGATGCCGCCCGGGTGGAGCGAGAAGGCCCGCACCCCGTGCCCGGCGCCGAGCCTGTCGAGGTGGACGGCGAACAGGACGTTCGCCGTCTTGGCCTGGCCGTACGCCTGCCACTTGTCGTAGCCCGTCCGCCAGTGCACGTCGTCCCAGCGCATGCCGGAGAAGTGGTGGGCGCGCGAGGAGACCGAGACCACGCGGGCGCCGCCCGGCTCGATGGCCGGCCACAGCCGGTTGACCAGCGCGAAGTGACCGAGGTGATTGGTCGCGAACTGCGCCTCCCAGCCAGGCCCGATCCGGGTCTCCGGGCAGGCCATGATCCCGGCGCTGTCGATGACGAAGTCGAGCGTGCGGCCCGAGTCGAGGAACCGTTCGGCGAAGGCGCGCACGCTCTCCAGGTCACCGAGGTCGAGTTCGTCCAGTTCCACGCGCTCCAGGCCCGCCAGGGCCTTCCACGCGGTGTCGGGACGCCGGGCCGGGACGACCACCCGGGCGCCCGCCTTCGTGAGCGCCCGGGTGGTCTCCAGACCGAGCCCCGAGTAGCCGCCGGTGACCATCGCGAGCTTGCCGGACAGGTCGACGCCCGCGAGGACCTCGTCGGCCGTGCTGTGGGCGCCGAACCCCGAACCGATCTTGTGCTGTGCAGTGCTCATGACGGGAACGCTACGAATTGGAGTGCTCTCGAAGTCAAGCGCGCCCCGCCGGGCGCCGGACCCGGACAAGAGGAAGCCCCGACCGGACGGGGGAATCACGGTCGGGGCGGTCTGACGGTGGGCACGGATGGCGGTCGCCTCTCGGCGAAAGGCTCCACAGGGCTTCAGCCGAACGATCGTCCCTGTGGGCAAAAGGTGAGGCCCGGGGACACTGTCCCATCCGTACCCACGGTCGGTTCAACGGTCAACGACCCCTGGGTGTTCCGCCGTTCGGGCTGTTCACGGGTGAGCTGCGTCACCCGTGGCGACCGTCGGCACGGTCTCGCTCCACAGGTTCTCGGCCTGCAGCAGCAGGGTCCCCAGCACCGTCGTGCCCTCGGGCCCCTGTCCCGCGTACTCCCGCAGCCCCTCCTGGAGCTGACCGCGCAGTTCCCGCATGGCCGCCTCCGCGTGGTCGTCCGGCCGTGTGTCGACGTCGACCGAGAGCAACCGGTCGCCCTCCGCGCGGCAGGCGTCGCCGATCAGCTGGAGGAGGTCGGCGTACGAGTCCAGGACCGGTCCCGCGGGCGGCGCGGGTGCGCGGTCGTCGTCCGCGGCCACGGCCAGGGTCCGGGTGAGCGCCCGGATGTGCCCGGTGACACGGCTCCAGCGCTCGTCCTCCTGTTCCGGCGGCAGCGATACGGGCGGCCGTCGTACGGCGCGCAGCGGGGTGGCCGTCAGCCGCAGGCTCTCCCGGCTCCAGCCGCGGGCCGACCGCAGGGTCTCCAGCCGGCGCTCCAGCCGGGCCGAGGCGTGCGACCAGCCCTGGGTGTCCCATTCGCCGTCCCGCAGGTCCCCGGCCACGGTGTGCAGGGTGTCGCCCGCCTCCCGGGCCAGCGCGGCGAGGTTCTCCCGGACGTCCCGCAGATGGATCGGCGGGAACACGAACGCGTTCACGGCGAGACCGATGACCGCGCCGAGCGCCGCCTGTCCCACCCGGTGGCCGGCGGCGGACGCCCCGGCGGCGCCGGTGGACAGGGTGAACAGCGCGGTGGTGGCGCCGTAGATCCCCTGGTCGCCGAAGCGCGGCCAGTTCGCCAGGAGCACCAGCAGCGGCACGGACAGGGCCACGGCGCCCAGGGTGCTCCCGGTGACGGCCAGGGCCACCGACGCCAGCACGGTCCCGCAGCAGATCGCCGCCAGCTGCCGTACGGCCTGCATCAGCGAGCTGTAGACGGTGGCCTGCATCAGCACCACCGCCACCCAGGGCGCCATCAGGGCCATCGGATCGCCCATCCACACACCCGCCACGAGCCAGGCGAGGATCGCGGCGGCGGAGGCCTTGAGCGACTGCACGAGCAGGTCGCGCTCCCGCCCCGGCCCCCGGCAGGCGGCACGGACGGCCCGCCGGACGGCACCGGCCTCCTCCCGCAGGGCATGCGTCGGGCGGGGCTGTCGGGGAAGAGCTTGTGTCACACCAGTCATCCGCTGTGGGTTCCGTGTCGGCGGGCGGGTCATGCCAAAGGGCTGTCCGCAAGGGAGGCCAGCAGGTGGGCCGGATCGTCGTAGACGGCCTGGGCGCCCGCCTTCTCCAGGTCGGCGCGCGGAATGCCGCCGCACAGGACGCCCACGCAGCGCACACCGGCGCGGGTGCCGGCCTTCATGTCCCAGACGGTGTCGCCGACGAAGACCGCGCGCTCGGCGGGCACCCCGGCCAGCTCCAGCGCGTGCTCGACGGGCTCGGGGGCGGGCTTGCCCTCCTCGACGTCGTCGGCGCTGGCGGTGGCCATGATCGCGTCGTCCGCGGAGATCGCCCGGCGCAGCGCGGACAGTTCCGCCCCGCCCGCCGAGGTGGCGAGGACCACCCGCCAGCCCTCGCGGTCCAGGTGCCGCAGCAGCCGGCCCGCGTCCTGGAGCGCGGGCAGCCGGTCGAAGTACTGCCCGTACAGGGCCTTGTGGGCGGCGCTGAGCTCCTCGTCCTGGTCCTTGTCCCGGTCCTCGCCGAGCAGATGCGCGACCAGATCGCCCGAGCCGAGCCCGATGGCCCGGTGGACGGCGTGCATCGGCACCCGGTGACCCGCCTGCCGCAGCGCCTCCCACCAGGTCGTCACATGCAGGTGGTTGGTGTCGACCAGGGTGCCGTCGACGTCGAACACTGCCGCCCGTTCCATGAACCGTTCCTTTCCTGTCGGACCGCGTCGGAGCTCACGGGTACCACCTCAGGCGCCCGCCACTCGGGCCGGCAGCCGGCCTTCCCGGGACCAGGCCAGCAGGTCGTCGAGGGGCCAGGTGGTCACGATCCGCTCGGGCGGCACCGCGCACTCCTCGGCCCGCGCGCACCCGAGGATCTGCCAGTCCAGCTGTCCGGGCGCGTGCGCGTCGGTGTCGACGGAGAACAGCACGCCCGCGTCGACCGCCCGGCGCAGCAGCCGGCGCGGCGGGTCGAGACGCTCGGGACGGCTGTTGATCTCCACCGCCGTGCCCGACTCGGCGCACGCGGCGAACACCTCGTCCGCGTCGAACTCCGACTCGGGCCGCCCCCGCCCGGTCACCAGGCGTCCGGTGCAGTGTCCGAGGACGTTCGCGTGCGGATCGCGAACGGCGGCCACCATGCGCCGGGTCATCGAGCGGGCGTCCATGCGCAGCTTGGAGTGCACGGACACGACCACGACGTCCAGGCGGTCCAGGAGCTCGGGTTCCTGGTCCAGGGAGCCGTCGTCGAGGATGTCGCACTCGATGCCGGTGAGCAGCCGGAAGGGTGCCCAGGTCTCGTTCAGGGCCGCCACCACGTCGAGCTGCTCCCGCAGCCGCTCCGGGGACAGGCCCCGGGCCACGGTCAGCCGCGGCGAGTGGTCGGTCAGCACCGCCCACTCGTGGCCGAGCTCCGCCGCGGTGCGGCCCATCTCCTCGATCGGGCTGCCGCCGTCCGACCAGTCGGAGTGCAGATGGCAGTCGCCGCGCAGCAGCGCCCGCAGCTCCTCGCCGCCCCCGGCCCGGGGCGCGGTGGACTCCGACTCCAGCTTCTCCAGGTAGCCGGGCATGTCTCCGGCCAGCGCCTCGCGCACCACCTGGGCCGTCTTCGGGCCGACGCCCTTGAGCGACTCAAGGGATCCGGCCTGCGCGCGCTCGCGCACCTCGTCCGAGGGCAGCCCGCCCAGCACCCGGGCCGCGGTACGGAAGGCACGGACGCGGTACGTCGGTGCCAGGGACCGCTCCAGCAGGAAGGCGATCCGTTCCAGGGCCTCGACGGGATCCATGGCCACCTCCTCCACCCAGAGTTCCCCATGCTGACGGGGGTGGCACGACGGGCGAGCGGTTTGTGCGGCACCGCGCCGGGTACTGCGATGCCTCGCCGGATCGCCTCCGGGTGCCCGGCAGCTGTCTCGTCGTCCCCGACGACACCCCGCCCCACGAGGAGGCCGAGATGTCCGCCCCCACCGCACCCCGCAGCAAGGTGGCCGTGATCACCGGAGCCGACTCCGGCATCGGCCGGGCCACCGCCGTCCGGCTGGCCCGGGCGGGGATGGACATCGGCGTCACCTGGCACACCGATCTCGAGGGCGCGGAGGCGACCGCCGAGGAGGTCCGTACCCTCGGGCGGCGCGCCGCCGTGGCCCGGATGGACCTCACCCGGCTGCCCGCGGCGGCCGACGCCGTGGACGAGCTGTGCGAACGGCTCGGCCGTCTCGACGTCCTGGTCAACAACGCGGGCACCGGCACCATGACGCCCTTCCTGGACCTGGAGCCCGACACGGTCCGCGAGGTCCTGGACGTCGACCTCGTCGGCCCGTTCCTGTGCGGGCAGCGGGCCGCCCGGCACATGGTCCGGCAGGGCGACGGCGGCCGGATCGTCAACGTGACCTCCGTCCACGAGCACCAGCCCCGGGTCGGCGCCGCCCCGTACTGCGCGGCCAAGGGCGGCCTGGGACTGCTCACCCAGGTCATGGCCCTGGAACTCGCCGAGCACGGCATCACCGTCAACGCGGTCGCGCCCGGTGAGATCGCCACCCCGATGACGGGCCAGGAGGACACCGACGTCCACTCCGAGAAGCGCCCCGGCGTCCCGCTCGGCCGCCCGGGTGACGCCCGCGAGGTCGCCGCCGTGATCGCCTTCCTGGCGGGCCCCGAGGCCACGTACGTCACCGGCGCGTCCTGGAGCGTCGACGGCGGGATGCTCCGCATGGGCCCGCAGGCCGGCTCACACCTCACCGACGACGAGTGGCGCCGCCCGTGACACCACACACCGGCTCCCACGACCACGACGACCGGGCTTCCCCCACACCCTGAGCGAGCACATCACCCGTGACCTGGGCCGTCCTCGGGTCATGGCCTGTACGACCCTGGATTCTCGTTGTCCGGCGGGGGGACCGGCGCATCCGCCGCCCGGAGACCCTCGCCGAGCCGGTCGGCTGGCGGTGACGGTCTGCGCGAACGCATTACCGGTCCCGCGCGGGCCGTGGCCCGGGCCGCCCCGCGTCACGGCCTGCGCGACCTCGGGTTCTCGTGGCCGGCGGGGACGGGCCCACCCGTCGCGCCGGTCCTGCAACGGTGCGGGAGGGCCGTCAGGGCAGGGACCTCGCCCCCCGGGGCGCTCGCCCGGCCGGCCGAGCACGCGGACGTCGGGAGTCACCCCGGCCCCGGCAGCGGCCCGGGTCCTCACCTCGCCCGGCGGGCGGCGCACGTCTCTCCCTCCCGCGGGATGCGTTCTACGCTCGTTGCATGACCGAAATCGCGAGCCCGCACATCGCCAACCCGCGGATCATCGTGCTCGGGGTCCAGCCGACCACACCGCCGTTCCGCATCGTGGAGATCGACGGGGAGGTGGTCGGCGAGGCGAGGACCGTGACCGACGTGCTGGAGGCGGCCGCCGCCTTCGGGATCATCGTCCACGACCTCGACGACCCGGACGTGGTCCGCTGGGTGGGCGGCGACAAGTTCACCTGGACCCGGCACTGACCGACCGGCTCAGCCGACCGTCCACTTCTGGTTGGCGCCGCCCGTGCAGGTCCACAACTGCAGCCGGATGCCGTTGGCGGAGTTGTTGCCGGTCACGTCGAGGCACTTGTCGGCCTGCTGGTTGACGATGTCACGTGCGCCCGTGACGGTCCACCGCTGGGCCCCGGTGCCGTTGCAGTCGTAGAGCTGGACCGCCGTCCCGTCCGCGGTGCCGCCGCCCGTCGCGTCCAGGCACTTGCCGAGCGCGCGGATCGTGCCGTCCGAGCCGACGGTCCACTGCTGGGCCGCGGTGCCGTTGCAGTCGTAGAGCTGGACGGCGGTCCCGTTCGCGGAATTCGCCCCGGCCACGTCCACGCACTTGCCGGCGAGCCCGCGGATCGCCGACCCGGTGGCCGTGTCGCCGGTGGTGACCGAGACGTGGTCCACGACGAGCTGCTGCGGGAAGGCCGTGGAGCCGTCCGGGTCGCCCGGCCAGTAGCCGCCGACCGCGAGGTTCAGGATCAGGAAGAAGGGCTTGTCGAACACCCAGGTGCGGCCGCCCAGGTCGGCTGGGGTGCGCCGCTGATAGACGGTGCCGTCCACGGACCAGGTGATCGAGCCGGGCGCCCAGTCGACGGCGAAGGTGTGGAAGGCGTCCGCGAAGGCCTGCCCGTTCGGCAGGGTGTAGCCGGCGCCGATGCCGCCGGAGCCCGAGTAGCCGGGACCGTGGATGGTGCCGTGCACGGTCGAGGGCTCGAAGCCGACGTTCTCCATGATGTCGATCTCACCCGAGTCGGGCCAGTTGACCGGGGTGCCGAGCATCCAGAACGCCGGCCACATGCCCTGCCCGCGCGGGATCTTCATCCGCGCCTCGACGTGCCCGTACTGCGCGGTGAACTTCCCGGAGGTGTTGAGCCGGGCCGAGGTGTACTGGCAGGTGCCGTACCAGCACTGGTAGTTGGCCGGGTTCTCCTTCCGCGCGGTGATCACCAGGTGGCCCTGGCCGTCGAGGGCCGCGTTCTTGGTGCCCGACGTGTAGTACTGCCGCTCGTGGTTGTTGACGTTGTCGCCGGTCTCGATCTGCCACTTCGAGGAGTCGACCGCGGCCCCGGCGGGCCCGTCGAAGGTGTCGGAGAACGTCACCGCGGCGGCGGTGACGGCGGGCGGGTCCGCCTGGGCGGTACCGGACGCGATCAGTACGGCGGACAGGGCGGCGAGGAGACTTCCGCGCAGCAGGCGTGAGGCGGCCACGGCTCTTCCTTCGGGGTGGGGGGGGGTGAAGTGTCGCCTCTTGATTTAAGAAGTGAACTAAGGGGCCGTCAATACTTTGGTACAGACCGGAAGTCGGGCGTTTTCCGGGCCCTCTACGCCTTCTTCGCCGGCTTGTGGACGGCCCGGCTGATGCGGCGCCCCAGCAGCAGATAGCCGATCAGGGCACCGGAGGTGTTCAGGATGACGTCGTCGACGTCGAAGGCCCGGCCCTCCACCAGCGCCCCCTGCGCGAACTCCACCAGCAGCATCACCACGGCCGTCAGCAGCAGGATCCGCAGCAGCCCGCGGGTCTTCGGGGCGATGATCGGGACCAGGACGCCGAACGGCACCCCCAGCAGGATGTTCCCGCCGATCTGCTTGACGGCGTCCCGCATCTCGGGCTGGTCCAGATAGGCCTTGAGGGAAGCGCCCGGGTGCAGGTTGGTGTGGGTCAGATCGACCGAGGCGGGCGAGGGTTCGAGCGTCAGCCGGGCCAGCACGACGGCGAACGCCACCATGAAGGCGAAAGCGAACAGCATCGCCACGAAACGGACGACGAGGGAGAGCGGATCCCGCCGGGGGCGGGCGGGTTTCGCCGCGCGCTCGGTCTTGGCGGTGCCGGTGCTGTCTGACCCCGCTCGCGAACGTGAGGGCGCCCAGGCCATTAGTTCCTCCACTCTTCAACTTCCCTGTGTCGTAAGGCGCTTACCCCCGAACCCGCCGAGGATGCCGCCGCCCGCCGAAGGCCTCCGGTTTCCCTTCGTACGGTCGGGGCACTGGGGGCTCAGTGCCGCGCGCGTCGCCACCGCACGCCCCGGGGGCGGTGTTTTGGATGGCGCGCGACGGGGACGCACGGGCCGGAGGACACGCATGGGGACAGGCGTTGGACCCCGGCCGGCGTCCTGCTGGGCCTGGTCTCGACCCTGCCGGCCGGGGTCCTCGCGCTCGTCGCCGTCGTCCGCCCGAAGGCGGTCGCCGCACCGGACCGGGCGCTGTGGCTGCGGCGCCTGCAGTCCGGGCACGTCGGCGGCGACGTGGCGTGGGTGCTAGTCGGCACCACCGTGCTCGGTGCCCTCACCCTGCCGGGCATGCCCGGCGGCTGATCAGGTGCCGTAGGTGACCTCCACCTTCTTGAAGCCGAGGGAGTTCAGCAGGCCCTTGAGCATGTTGGTGGTGTTGGTCTCGGCCCGCTTGGTCAGCTCGCTCTGCTTCGCCGCCTCGGTGATGTGCTTCACCGCGAGCTTCTGCACGGCCTGCTCGCTGTTGGGGTTGTCGGAGAAGAAGTCGCCGAGCCGGTCCAGCAGACCCCGCTGCTTGGAGACCGCGTAGGAGCGGTCGGCGTCCAGCGAGGCCTTGCCCAGCTGGGCGTGCGGGAGGTGCAGGGTGGCGGCCGTGCGGTCCTCGTTGACCGTCACGTCGTTCTTGGCGACCTTGCCGAGGTCGACATAGGCGTCGACGGCACCCGCCCCGACGTACAGGGTGCGGGAGCCGCGGATCGCGTCGGGCAGGAACTTGGTGTCCTTCTCCAGGTCCACGACGACCTGGAAGTTGCCGGAGGCGGCGTCGTAACGGCTGATGTCCTGGATGGACTCCAGAAGTGCGGGACCCGTACGGTCGTGGGTCTCCGTGCCGAACAGGTCCTTGAGGCCAGGGAGCACACTGAACCGGAGCCCGGCGAAGAACACCACGAGCACCACCACGACGGCGGTCAGTATCTTCGCCCAGGCGGGCATGCGCCTGGACACGCGCCTGATGGGAGTCGTCATGCGACGGCCCTCCTTCCTACTGCACGCATGCCCACGGATGACCCCCAAAAGCCCGGCCGGGCCGTCTTGTTGGCCAATTGCGACACAGACGCGGGCAGGAGCGGCCGACTAGCGTGGAGACCTCTGCCCGCCGGTGTGTCTGGAGACCCGGATGAGCACGGACAGCACGTCCCGGACCCTTCGTCCGATGCACCGCATCGCCCTGCCGGACCACGGCCCGCCCAGGCTCACCACCCTGGCCACCGGCACCGAGGTCTGGCTCGTCACGCGCTACGCCGACGTGCGCCAGGTGCTCATGGACCCCCGCTTCAACCGGAAGTCGCTGCGGGACGAGGACGCCCCGCCGCTGCTCGTCGTACCGAACCTGCTGGACTCCCCGGACGGCCTGCTCAACCAGGACGGACCGCCCCACCAGCTGCTGCGGAGCACGGTGCAGCGGGCATTCACCCCGCGCGCGATCGCCCGCTGGCGGCCCTGGACCGCCTCCGTGGTGGAGTCCCTCCTCGACGACCTGGCCCGGCAGCCGCAGCCCGCCGACCTCGTGGAGGGGTTCACCCGGCGGCTGCCGGTGTCGGTGATCTCCCGGCTGATGGGGCTGGAACACGCCGACTGGGAACGCATCCGCGACTGGGCCGACCACGCGCTGTCCGGCGGCGCGCACACCGCCGAGGAGGTCGGCGCGGCCATGCGGGAGTTCGGTCTCTTCTGCGCGGAGCTGCTCGCCGAGCGGCGCGAGGAACCGGGCGACGACCTGGTGAGCGCCCTGGTCGTCGCCGGTGACGGCCTCGGTGTCGAGGAGCCGCGCCTGGTCGTCCTGGTCCTGGGCCTGGTGGTCGCCGGGCACGAGACGACCATGACGGCCCTCGGCAACATCGTCGTCCATCTCCTCACCGACGGGCGCCATGCCTGGCCGGGCCTCGCCGGGAGCCAGGAGGCCGCCGAGACCGCCGTCGAACAGCTGCTGCGCACGATCCCGCTGAGCGAGGGCCGGGTGCTGCCGGGGCTGATCCGCCGGGCCGTCGAGGACGTCGAGGTCGGGGGCGTGACGATTCCGGCCGGGGCCGTGGTCGCCGTCCAGACCAACGCGGCGAACCGGGACCCGGACGTCTTCCCCCGGCCCGACGAGACCGACCTCTTCGCGCCCCTCACCACCCCCAGCGTGGTCTTCGGCGCCGGACCGCACCACTGCCTGGGCGCCTGGCTGGCCCGCCTGGAGCTGGGCCTGGCCCTGCACCGGCTGGCGGTCCGTTTCCCGGGACTGCGGGCCGCGTTCACCCCGGAGACCGTCGAGTGGCGGGAGGGGCAGATGACACGCGGGCCGCGGCGCCTTCCGGTGTCCTGGTGAGCACGGTCAGTGCGGCCCCAGCTCGCGGTCGCCGGAGGCTGTGGACCACCACACCCCCTCCCCGTGGGTGAGCCCGGGCAGCCGCAGTTCCAGCTCCCGCACCCGCCGGGCCGGGAGCCCACCGGTGATCACCCAGTTCGTGGCCCCGCCCGTCGTGCCCGTGAACTCGGCCTCGGCGGATGCGAGTTGCCCGGTAACCGCGGCCAGCGCGTCCAGTGGCACCTCCGCCTCGAAGGCGTGGTACGGCTCGAACAGCCGGGTCCCCGCCCGCTCCAGGGCCCGCCGCAGCACGATCGGCGTGAGCCCGCGGAAGTCGGCGGCCGTGCTCAGCGGCGCCACGAAACCGGAGCGGACCAGCGTGACCCGGTAGTCCGTCACCGTCGCGCCGGTCAGTCCCGACCGCATGCTCGCGTGCACGGTCTCCTCGACGGCCTGATGGAACGCCCGGGGCAGCGCGCCGAGTTCGGTCTCGTACGCGAAGACCCCACCGGTGCCCCGCTCGCCCGGCTCGACCCGCAGGCCGACGGTCGCCCAGTAACGGGTTCCGAGGTGCCAGGGGTTCTCCTCGTGCGCCTCTCCCGTGCCCCGAGGACGCTCCAGGTGGCGCACCCGGCCCGGCTCGAAGTCCGCCTCGACGCCGAAGTCCTGGGCGAGGGTCGCCGCGAGCACCTCCATCTGGACCTCGCCGTAGAGGAGCAGCGCGGTGGCGCCGCCGGCCGTGGGGCGCGCGTGGATCAGGGGGTCCTGGTCGGCGAGGGTCAGCAGGGCCGAGCGCAGCCGGGCCGCGTGCTCCGGCCGGCGGGCGGTGACCAGGGTCTCCAGGGTCGGGGGAGCGAACTGCGGTGCCCGGTCCGTGAGTTCGCCGATCCGGTCGCCCACGCGCAGGCCGCGGGAGAAGGTGAGTGCCGCGATGGTGCCGGCGGTGAGGGGCCCGCTCAGGTGGGTCACCCGTCCGCTGATCCGGCTCGTCGTGCCGTCGGCCTCGCGCCTCAGGAACGTCAGTCGCTGACGCTCCGTCACCTCACCGTCGTACAGCCGCAGATACGCGGTGCGCTCGCCGGCCGGTCCGGGGCGTACGGCGAACACCGTGCCGCGCGCTGCGCCCTCCCGCCTCGCGGGGGCGGCCGGGATCAGCCCGGTCACGCCCTCGACCAGGTGGGCCACGCCCTGGCCGCCGAGGGCGGAGCCGAAGAACACCGGGTGGAAGGAGCCGTCGCCGGTGCGGGCGGCGAGGGCCCGGCGCAGGTCGCCCGGCGTGGGCTCGGGGCCGTCCACGACCGCCGCCAGGATCTCCGCATCGACCTCGGCGAGGGCCTCGGCCAGTCGGCTGTCCCCGGGCAGGGAGGCCACCTGTGCTCCGGACGTGCCGAGGCCCGAGACCTCCGTGAGCGGGGCGACGTACGGCGTGAGCCTGCGCCGGATGTCGGCGAGCAGACCCTCGTCACGGGCACCCGTCCGGTCGATCTTGTTGACGAAGATCAGCGTGGGCAGCCGCAGCCTGCGCAGGGTCCGCATCAGCACCCGGGTCCGCGCCTGGACGCCCTCCACCGCGGACAGCAGCAGCACCGCCCCGTCCAGGACCTCCAGGGCGCGCTCGACCTCGGCGACGAAGTCCGAGTGCCCGGGGGTGTCGATGAGGTTGATCCGGGTGTCGCCGACGGTGAACGAGGCGACCGCGGAACGGATGGTGATACCGCGCTGCCGCTCGATCGCGCCGTCGTCCGTGCGGGTGTCGCCGGTGTCGACGGCGCCGAGCCGGCCGATCGCGCCGTGGTCGAACAGCAGCCGCTCGGTGAGGCTGGTCTTACCGGCGTCGACGTGCGCCAGGATGCCGATGTTCAGGGTGTGCATACGGGGTGGAGTCCTCGAGAACCGTGGGCCGAAGGGGGCGCTGGGTCGAATCGAGGAATCGGCGCATGCGGGGGATCCTGACGTGAGGGGACTCGGTCGTGGCCATGATGGCGTCCGCCGACCGGGGCACCGCAAGCGAATTTCCGCGGCCAGTAGCATGAGCCCGGTCATCCTGGATGATCATCGGAGGAGCAGGTCCGTGCGAGACATCGCCGTGTTCAGCGGTAGCGCCCACCCCGAGCTGGCGGCGGAGGTCTGCGCGCATCTGGGGGTGCCGCTCAGCCCCACCCGGGTCAGCCGGTTCGCCAACGACTGCCTGGAGGTGCAGCTCCAGGCCAACTGCCGGGAGCGGGACGTCTTCCTCGTCCAGCCGCTGGTCAGGCCGGTCCAGGAGCATCTGGTGGAGCTGCTGCTGATGTGCGACGCGGCCCGTGGCGCCTCCGCGCGCCGGATCACCGTCGTCATGCCGCACTACTCCTACGCCCGCTCCGACAAGAAGGACGCGCCCCGTATCTCGCTCGGCGGACGTCTGGTCGCCGACCTGATGGTGGCGGCCGGCGCGAGCCGCGTCCTCGCCATGACCCTGCACTCCCCGCAGGTGCACGGCTTCTTCTCGGTGCCGGTGGACCATCTGCACGCGCTGCGCGAGCTGGCCGCGCACTTCCGGCAGTACGACCTCAGCCGTACCACCGTGGTCTCCCCGGACCTCGGCAACGCCAAGGAGGCGGCCGCCTTCGCCCGGCTGATCGGCGCCCAGGTGGCCGCGGGCGCCAAGCAGCGGTTCGCCGACGACCGGGTCAGCATCAGCGACGTCATCGGCGAGGTCGCGGGGCGGGACGTCATCGTGCTGGACGACGAGATCGCCAAGGGCAGCACGGTCCTCGAACTGCTGGACAGGCTAAGGGAGTTGGGTCCGCGCTCCATCCGGGTGGCGTGCACGCACGGGCTGTTCGCCGACGGTGCGCTCAAGCGGATCGGCGAGCAGCCGGACGTCCTGGAGATCGTGTGCACCAACACCGTGCCGGTCCCCGCCGAGGAGCGCACCGACAAGCTGCGGATCCTGTCCATCGCTCCCGCCCTCGCCGAGGCCGTGCGGCGCATTCACAACGGTGAGTCCGTCAGCGCCCTGTTCGACGCGCCCGGCGAGGGGTCATGACCTCGCGCGAGGGGTCATAACGTCTCGGACGTGGTCTCGGGCTGTCCCAGGGCCGCGTCCAGCGACGGCAGCGGCGGCAGCAGGCGGGCCAGGCCGGTCACCCGGATGATCCGCAGGGTGAGCGGGTGGGTGCACACCAGGAGCAGGCTGCCGTGGTGGTCGAGCACCCGCGAGCGGGCCCGGTACAGCAACCGCAATCCGGAGCAGTCGAAGAACTCCACCCCGCTGAGGTCGATCACCAGCCGCACGCCGGGATGCCCGGTGACCCGGTCGAGGTAGGGCAGGAGCTCGACGGCCGCGGCGATGTCGATCTCGCCGCGGAACTCCAGCACGGTGTGACCGCGGTCCTGGTGGACGCGCAGATGCCGGGACGGCGGCGCGGGTTCCTGCGGCACGACGACATCCCCTCCAGCCGGCTCCTCGGGGGCACGGGTGCGTGCAATTCCTCTCCCCGCCCTGCAAGTTACCCTCGATGGAGTGCATTTGAGCATGTTCGATTGACATATGTCTTCGAATTGCGTCCGCCGGTTCGCGCCGGGTTCACGCGGGGCTCGCGCCCGGCTCACGACAGGGCGTGCCAGGCCCTGGTCAGCGCCTGGCGGAACTGGTCCGTCTGGTGCGCGGTGAGGTCCCGCACCATCCGCTCCTCCAGGTCCCGCACGGGCCCCGCGTGCTGTGCGAGCAGGGCGCGCCCCTGTTCGGTCAGCAGGATCAGCAGCTCGCGCCGGTTCCTCGGATTGCGCTCGCGGCGCACCAGCCCGCGGGTCTCCAGGGAGCGCACGAGATCGGCGATCGACTGGGCGGTGACGAAGGAGTCCCGGGCCAGTTGCGCCGCCGAGAGCCCGTCGTGCCGTTCGAGGACCGTCAGGGCCGTGTACTGCAATGCGGTGATCCCGGACGGCCTGACCAGTTCGTCCAGATGGGAACGGACGACGAGCTCCACCTGCTTCACCATGTAGAGGAGCGACGGGGGTGCCTTGGTCACCTCTGTGTCGAGCATGGGTTCAGGCTAGACCATTGACAGGAAACCTGGCTGTAAAGAGACTGCGAACCAACAGGAATCCTGTTTGTTGAAATCTTGGCGACGAAGCTGAGGAGCGGCGATGTCCTCCATCGAGATCGAAACCGGACGGCTGTTTGTGGGCGGCCGGTGGCGCGAGGCCGCCGACAGCGCGCGCACCGAGGTTCTCGACCCGTCCCGGGGCGTGGTCCTCACCACCGTCGCGGAGGCCGGCGCCGCCGATGTGGACGCGGCCGTCCATGCCGCCCGGGAGGCCTTCGACGGCGGCGCCTGGTCCGGCCTCAGCGGCCGGGAGCGGGGCCGGATCCTGCACCGGGTCGCCGAGCTGATCCGCGAGAACGCCGACGAACTGGCCCAGCTGGAGAGCCTGGACGTCGGCAAGCCGATCTCGCTGTGCCACGCCGTGGACGTGACCAACGCGGCCAACGACTACGAGCACTTCGCCGCGCTCGCCCACAGTCTCGACGGCTCGGTCCGCGACACGCCCCTGAACGCCCTCGCGTACACCAAGCGCGAGCCGCTCGGCGTGGTCGCCGCGATCACGCCCTTCAACTTCCCGCTGATCCTGGCCGGTTCCAAGATCGGCCCCGCCCTCGCCGCCGGCAACACGGTCGTGCACAAGCCGGCCGACGAGACCCCGCTCAGCGCCCTCTACATGGCCGGACTGCTCCAGAAGGCGGGTGTCCCGGACGGGGTGGTCAACGTGGTCACCGGCGCCGGGCCGGTCGCCGGCGAGGCCCTGCTGCGCCACCCCGGGGTCGACAAGGTCGCCTTCACCGGCTCCACCGCGATCGGCCGGCACGTGGCGGCCACCGCGGGCCAGGCCCTCAAGCCCGTCACGATGGAACTGGGCGGCAACGCGGCCAACATCGTCTTCGAGGACGCCGACCTGGAGAAGGCGGTCGGCGCGATCATCAAGGCGTTCGTCTTCAACACCGGCCAGTTCTGCATGGGCGGCCCGCGCCTGCTGGTGGCCCGCCCGGTCCACAGCACCCTGCTCGGCATCCTCGCCGACGCCGTGCCCGGCGTACCGGTCGGCGATCCGCGCGACCCCGCGACCGTCGTCGGCCCGATGGCGGGGGAGAATCACCTGAGGAAGGTCGAGGAGTACGTCGAGCTCGCCCGCAAGGAGGGCGGCCGGATCGTCTGCGGCGGCGAACGCCTCGACCTCGACGGCGGCTTCTACTACAAGCCCACCGTGATCGCCGACCTCTCCAACGACTCCCGGGTCGTGCAGGAGGAGATCTTCGGCCCGGTCCTGACCGTGCAGCCCTTCGACACCGAGGACGAGGCCGTCGCCCTCGCCAACTCCACGCCCTACGGCCTGGCTTCGGGCGTCCAGACGACCAACCTCGCCCGCGCGCACCGGATCGCCGACCGCCTCCGGGCGGGCATCGTCTGGGTCAACGACTGGGCGATGCTCGACCCCGCGGTCCCCTTCGGCGGGGTCAAGGACTCCGGCTACGGCCGCGAGTACGGCCCCGAGGCGCTCGACGCCTACACCAAGGTCAAGTCCGTCGTCGTCTCGCTCGACTGAACGCCCGCAGAGGAGTTCGTACGATGTCCATCACCACCCGTGCCGCAGTGGTCGAGTCCGGCGGCGCACCCTTCACCCTCTCCGACGTCACCCTCGACGAGCCCGGACCCCGTGAGGCGCTCGTCCGCATGGTCGCCACCGGCCTGTGCCACACCGACCTCGGCGTGGCGAGCGGCGGACTGCCCTTCCCGCTGCCCGGAGTGCTCGGGCACGAGGGCGCGGGAGTCGTCGAGGCCGTCGGCTCCGCCGTCACCGGCGTGGCCCCCGGCGACCACGTCGTGCTGTCCTTCACCTCCTGCGGCGACTGCCGCGACTGCGACGGCGGACACCCCGCCTACTGCGCGACCTGGCTGCCGCTGAACCTCCTCGGCGGCCGCCGGGCCGACGGGACCAGCACCATCAGCCGGGACGGCGAGCCGCTCGGCGGACACTTCTTCGGCCAGTCCTCCTTCGCCGAGCGCGCCCTGGTCGACGAGCGCAGTCTCGTCAAGGTCGACCCGGACGTGCCCCTGGAGTCCGTCGCCCCGCTGGGATGCGGAGTGCAGACCGGTGTCGGCGCCGTGTGGAACGTACTCAAGCCGGTCACCGGTTCCACGGTCGTCGTCCTCGGCGCCGGAGCGGTCGGCCTGTCCGCGGTCATGGCCGCCGCCCTCACCCCCGCCACGACGATCGTCGCCGTCGACCGGGTCGCCGAACGCCTCACCCTGGCAAGGGAGTTGGGTGCAACCCACACGGTCGACGCGGCTGCGGAGGACCTCGGCGAGGCCCTCGCCGCGATCACCGGCGGGCAGGGCGCGGACGGCATCGTGGAGACCACGGGCAACGTGACCGTCCTGCGCCGGGGCGTGGACGCGCTCGGCGCCCGCGGCACGCTGGTCGTCGTCGGCGCCCCGCCCTTCGGCACCGAAGTCGCCCTCGACGTCAACGGGCTGCTCGGCGGCAAGCGGGTCGTCGGCCTCACCCTCGGCGACGCCGAGACCCAGAGCTTCATCCCCGCCCTGGTCCGCCTCGTGAAGGAGGGACGGCTCCCGCTGCACCGCCTGATCAGCACCTATCCGTTCGCGGACATCGACCAGGCGGTGCGGGACATGGCTGCGGGCAAGGCGATCAAGCCCGTGCTGACCTTCTGAACCGGGATCAGTCCGTCACGAGGACCAGCTTCCCCTTCGTCCGGCCGGTGTCGCCCAGCGCGTGCGCCTTCGCGGCATCGGCCAGCGGGAAGGTCCCCGCGATCGTGGGCCGCAGCTCGCCCTTCTCGACCAGCTCGGCGATCGCCTCCATCCCCGCCCGGTCGGCGTCCACGAGCATGCGCACGGCCCGCACCCCGAGCCGCTCGGCCGCCTGGCCGAAGTCGTCCGAGCCGACCGGCAGGATCGACACCACGATTCCGCCCGGCCGCAGCACCCGCAGCGAGTCCACGGACGTCTCGCCGCCGAGGGTGTCCAGGACGACGTCCACGTCCTTCACCGCCTCGGTGAAGTCCGTGTCGCGGTAGTCGATCACCTCGTCCGCGCCCAGCTCGCGCAGGAAGTCGTGCTTGCCCGCGCTCGCGGTGCCGATCACATGGGCGCCCCGGGCCTTGGCGATCTGCACGGCCACATGGCCCACCCCGCCGGCCGCCGCGTGGACCAGCACGCGCTGTCCCGGCCGCAGTCCGGCGTGCTCGACCAGTGCCTGCCACGCGGTCAGCGAGACCAGGGGCAGCGCGCCTGCCTGGACGTGGTCGATCGACGCCGGCTTGTGCGCGAGGGCCCGCACCGGCGCGAGGACGTACTCGGCGTGCGATCCGTGACCGAAGGGGTACGGCAGCATGCCGAAGACCTCGTCACCGGGCCGGAAGGCGGCGACCCCGATGCCGACCTCCTCGACCACGCCGGAGACGTCCCAGCCGAGGACGAACGGCGGCTCGCCGAGGAAGCCGCCGGTGGCGCGGTGCTTCCAGTCGGTCGGGTTCAGGCCGGCCGCCCGGACCCGGACCAGTACCTGGTTCGGCCGCGGCGCGGGGCGCTCGACCTCGATCTCCTTGAGGACCTCGGGACCGCCGAGGGTGTCCTGGCTGATGGCTCGCATGGTGTTCACAGTGCTCATGGTCGACCAGCCTGCCCGTCCCTGCCCGTCCGGGAAATGGCACGATTGCCAAGCTTCGATAGGATCGTGCCATGCTAGATGCGAAGCGGACCGAGCGGGTCGTGGTGCTGGCCCTGGACGGCGTCTATCCCTTCGAGCTGGGCATCCCCAGCCGGATCCTCGGCGCCGCCGACGGCCGCTACGAGGTGCTGACCTGTTCGGTCGACGGCCGACCGGTGCGCAGCAACGCCGACTTCACCATCGGCGTCGAACACGGCCCCGAGATCCTCACCACCGCCGACACCGTGGTGATCACGCCGGTCTCCCCGGAGCGGATGCCCCTCCACCTCCCGCCGGAGGTGCGCGAGGCCCTCGCCCTCATCCGCCCCGACGCCCGGATCGTCTCCATCTGCACCGGCGCCTTCGTCCTCGCCGCCGCCGGGCTGCTGGAGGGCCGCCGGGCGACCACCCACTGGCAGCTCGCCGACCACTTCCGCCGCCTGTACCCGCACGTCGACCTCGACCCCGACGTGCTCTTCGTCGACGACGGCCGCATCCTCACCTCGGCCGGAGCGGCCTCCGGCGTGGACGTGTGCCTGCACCTCGTCCGCAAGGACCACGGCAGCGAACTCGCCAACACGGTCGCCCGCCGCTGTGTGGTCCCGCCCTTCCGGGACGGCGGCCAGGCCCAGTACATCGAGCAGCCCGTCCCGGAACAGGGTGCCGCGAGCACGGCTAGGACCCGCGCCTGGGCGCTGGAACGCCTCGACGAGCCCCTGACCCTCGGCGAACTGGCCGCCCACGCCCGGATGAGCCTGCGCACCTTCGCCCGCCGCTTCAACGACGAGGTCGGCCTCAGCCCCGGCCGCTGGCTGATCCAGCAGCGGGTGGTCCGGGCCCGGCACCTGCTGGAGTCCAGCGACCTGTCGGTCGACCAGATCGCCGCCCGCGTCGGCTTCGCCACGGGAGCGTCCCTGCGTCAGCACCTGCACGCGGCGATCGGTGTGTCGCCGCAGGTGTACCGGCGCACCTTCCAGACGGCGGCGCGCTGAACGTTCCCCACCTCCCCGGCGTCGAAGGAGCATGAGGGCGGACGGGGTAAGGGGGGCGGGAATGCGCAGAGGGCTGTGGGT
>NZ_RSAJ01001149.1 GCF_003933965.1 Streptomyces sp. RP5T | reverse complement strand
GACCCTGCGTCTCCGTCCACTCGGCCGGGTGGGGCCGGTGGGAGGGGCTGGCGTTCATCGGTTTCCTTCCTGTGCGGACCGGACCGCGTATCCGCGATCACCTGTTATCTGCCGGTTCGTGCGGGTAGGTTCCCGTTTTTCTCCGAGCAGTTGCGCGTCGGCGAGCTTGCGCAGCTTGGAGCGGGCGCGGGAGAGGCGGGAGCGGACGGTGCCGACCGGGATACCGAGGGCGCGGGCTGCCTCGGCGTACTCCATCCCCTCCCACAGGCACAGCGTCAGGACCTCGCGCTCGGGGCGCTTGAGCAGGCTGAGGGCGGCGAGGGTGGCGTTGATACGGCGCCGGTCGTCCAGGCGTCCGGCGGTCTCCTCGGCGTGGTCCTCGACCCGTTCCTCGGCGGCGTGCGCGGCGGCCGCGGCGCTCGCCGCGTTGCGGTAGCGGCGGTTGCTGCGGTGGTGGGAGCGGGCGACGTTGGTGGCGATGCCCAGCAGCCACGGCCGCAGCGAGCCGCCCTCGGCCTCGACCGAGTCCCTGCGCCGCCACGCCTCCATGAAGGTCGTCGACATCACGTCCTCGGCCAGCGACCAGTCGGCGGTCAGCCGGAAGGCGTGGTTGTACACCGCGCGGGCGCACGCGTCGAAGAGTTCCGCGAAGGCGTCCGGATCTCCGTTTCGCACCCGGGTTCGCATATCTGTGGTCACGTCTTCAACTGACGCTCGGTGCGGGCGAGTTCCGGTGAGGTACGTCACAGCTGTCGCACAGGTCTCGGGGCGGTGGCCGTGACTCGCTGGACGGGGTGGCCGCTGAGCCGCACAGCGACCATCAGAGGCCCGACAGCAAGGCGCCCGATCTGACGCGGGACCCGGTCCGGCTCGTGGAGTCAGGCAGTCGTGAGCACCGCCAGTCGTTGCGTCGCCCGTGTCATCGCCACGTACCGGTCCACCGCCCCCTCCACGCCGGCACCGAAGCTCTGCGGGTCCACGAGGATCACCAGGTCGAATTCGAGGCCCTTCGAGAGGGCCGGGGAGAGGG
>NZ_RSAJ01001148.1 GCF_003933965.1 Streptomyces sp. RP5T | reverse complement strand
GGGTGGGGGTGCTGGCCCGGTTCGGGCCGGTGTGGTGGCAGATCGGACCGGCGGTACTGGCGTGGATCACGGCGGCGGGCCTGCCCGTGGCGCTGGCGTCCAGGGCCTGGCGGGTCCGCACGAGGCCTGGCCTGCGGGCGCGGCTGTCCTCGGCCGGATCCTTGTTCCGCCGACCGAGGGACACGGAGGCGCAGGCAACCGATCCAGCGCCGGGGACGGTGGCCGCCCCGCCGGAGGAGTCCTCGGCCTACGACCAGGACGAGGCCGCAGAACCGTACGGCTACCTACCGCCCCCACCCTCGGCCGAGCCACTGCCTTCGCCGACACCCTGGTACGACGAGGTACTCCGCGAGACCCGCTGGGCAGCCCTGAAGAAGGCATCCGCCCCACCGAAGGACCCCGACGAGCCCTCATCCCCGGCCGGGCCTCCGCCCACGGACCTGCCCTCGGCGACGGACTGGCCTGCGGCTGCCGACCTGCCTTCGGCGACGGACTGACCCGGGTCGCGGACCGGTGCTGGGCCACGGACCTGTCTCTGGCCGGGACTGGCCCCCGGGGTGACGGGCCGGAACCCGGCGAAGGATTGGCCCGTGACTGCCGACGGGTCTCCGGCGACGGCCCGTTCGCCGACCACGGACTGGCCTCGGGCTGCCGACGGTGTTCGGTCACGGACTGACCCCTGCCGCCGACTGGCCTCGGGCAGCGACCGGCCTCCGGTCACGGACTGGTCCTTGGCCACGGACTGGCCCTGAGTCGTCGACCTAGCTCCGGCCACGGACTGCCCCGGGCCGCGGATTGCGCCCCGACTGCCCTCGGCCACGGACCGGCCCTCGGCCTCGGACTGACCCCGGGCACTGATCGGGCTCCGGCCATGGATCCGCCCTGGGCTGCCGACCGGCCCTCGGGCAACTGGCTCCCGGCCGCCAACCGGCCCTCGGCCACGGATTGGCTCCCGGCCGCCGACGGGGCCCCGGTTGATCACGGCGGGCCCGGGACCGACTGACCTCGGACCGTCGACCGGCCCCCGGCCGCGGAC
>NZ_RSAJ01001147.1 GCF_003933965.1 Streptomyces sp. RP5T | reverse complement strand
CGGTCACTATCACCCGAGCAACAGACCTGGTCACCACACCCCACCCCCTGTACAACTTCCTGCAGACGCCCGAACGGGCAGACGGCACAGGAAAGCGGGTGACCCCATGACCGGAACCGCGGAAGAACGCCAGCGGTACATCGTGCGTGCCGCCCGCACCACCGGCGCCGTCGACGTCAACACCCTGGCCACCCAACTCGGCGTGGCCAAGGAGACCGTGCGCCGAGACCTCCGTGCCCTGGAGGACCACGGCCTGATCCGCCGTACGCACGGCGGTGCCTACCCGGTGGAGAGCGCCGGGTTCGAGACCACGCTCGCCTTCCGGGCCACCAGCCACGTGCCCGAGAAGCGCCGGGTCGCCGCCGCGGCGGCCGAGCTGCTCGGGGACGCCGAGACGGTCTTCGTCGACGAGGGCTTCACCCCGCAGCTCATCGCCGAGGCCCTGCCCCGGGACCGGCCGCTGACCGTGGTCACCGCGTCCCTTCCGGTCGCCGGCGCCCTCGCCGAGGCCGAGAACACCTCCGTCCTGCTGCTCGGCGGCCGGGTCCGCCCCGGCACCCTGGCGACCGTCGACCACTGGACGACGAAGATGCTGGCCGGATTCGTCCTCGACCTCGCCTACATCGGCGCCAACGGCATCTCGCGCGAACACGGCCTCACCACCCCCGACCCGGCCGTCAGCGAGGTCAAGGCGCAGGCGATCCGAGCCGCGCGCCGCACGGTGTTCGCCGGCGTGCACACCAAGTTCGGCGCGGTCAGCTTCTGCCGCTTCGCGGAGATCGGCGTGCTGGAGGCGATCGTGACGAGCACGCTGCTGCCCTCCTCCGAGGCGCACCGCTACTCACTGCTGGGACCACAGGTCATCCGCGCCTGACTCCCCCACAGAAGTGATCCGTCGGACCTCCGCACCCCGGAGCATCCGTTATATCCCTCTATGTCCAGGAGCGATCCATGCGAACCCAGAGCCGACGACGGCCACCGCGAGCCACGCTCGCCATGGCCGCCGCAGGGACGCTGCTCGCCCCGCTGCTGTCCGGCTG
>NZ_RSAJ01001146.1 GCF_003933965.1 Streptomyces sp. RP5T | reverse complement strand
TCAGGACCGTCGCTGGTCTTGCGGACGCCGCGTCCGGCCGGGCGGATGCGCAGGGCCACGAACCGCGAGTACATGCGCTTGAATCCGCTGATCGACTTGCCGGGCCGGGAGCCTTCCCTCCAGGACACTGGTCTCGCTGCCGCCCGCCCGGCCGCGATGACCAGGTCTTTCATGGTCTGTGTAGGCGCGGGATACTGCATGGCCGGTGGTCGGCCGGTGCCCGCGTAAGCGGGCTGGACGGGCCGGGCGTCGGCTGGATGGGCGGTGTGGCGGGAGGAAATGCCCACCGCGTAGGGCAGGTTGCGTTCTTCCAGGCCGTGGCGGAAGGCGGCGGCATCTCCGTAACCGGCGTCCGTGACGACCAGGGGAATGTCGATGCCCCACGACCTGCTCTCGTCGATCATGTCCAGGGCCAGCTGCCACTTCTCCACATGCCCCACCCGGTCGGGAATGCCGCAGCGGCTGCGGCGGGCGACCTTGTCCGCATCCGCTTCCGGGGAGGCCGGATCCCAGGACGCGGGCATGAACAGCCGCCAGTTCACCGCGGCCGAGGCATGATCGGTGGCCAGGTGCAGCGACACCCCGACCTGGCATTTGGTGACCTTGCCCGCGGTGCCGGTGTACTGCCGCGACACACACGCCGAGGCGTCCCCGTCCTTGAGGAAGCCGGTGTCGTCGACGATCAACGCCTCCGGACCGATCGCCTCGTGCATCCTCCAGGCCAGCCGGGCCCGCACATGGGCCGGATCCCACGGACTGGAGGTGATGAAGTGCGCCAGCGCCTGACGGTTGCCGTCCTCACCGAGACGGGCCGCCATCGGCTCCACCGATTTACGCCGCCCGTCCAAAAGCAGTCCGCGCACATACGCCTGCCCCCAACGCCGCTGATCCGCACGGAAGAACCCGTCGAACAACTCCGCCGCGAACGCCTCCAGGTCCTCCCGGACCCCGGCCATCTCCTCAGGTGTCACGCCATTCCAACGACGCTCGTAGAGCAGCGGACACGCATACACAAATGAAGATGACCAAGCCCTACTAGGGG
>NZ_RSAJ01001145.1 GCF_003933965.1 Streptomyces sp. RP5T | reverse complement strand
CCCGCCGACGCTCTCCCCCTCCGTGATCCTGGCGCCCCGCGCCCAGTCCGCGGCCTTCATCGGCTTCTTGCCCTGCGCCTGCACCCACAGCAGCTCCACGCCGTACGAGCCGGTGCCGACGTGGACGCTGTTCTTGCCGACGGCGAGCGCGCCGGGAGCGAGATCCGTGCGGTCGGGCACCGGCTGGACCTGGATCAGCTTGAGCCGCTCGCCGCGGAAGGTCGTCCAGGCGCCGGGCGAGGGGTGGCACCCGCGCACGACCCGGTCCACCCGCAGCACGGGCGCGCTCCAGTCCACCCGGGCATCCTCGACGGTGATCTTCGGGGCGACGGTGATGCCCTCGGACGGCTGCGGTACGGCCTTCAGCGTGCCGTCCGCGATGCCGTCCATGGTCGCGGCCAGCAGCCCCGCGCCGGCGAAGGCGAGCCGGGTCAGCAGGTCACCGCTGGTGTCGGTGTGCCGGATCTCCTCGGTGACCGTGCCGTAGACGGGCCCCGAGTCCAGCCCTTCCTCGATGAGGAAGGTCGAGGCACCCGTGATCTCGTCCCCCGCCATGATGGAGTGCTGCACGGGCGCGGCCCCGCGCCAGGCAGGCAGCAGGGAGAAGTGCAGGTTGACCCAGCCGTGCGCGGGGATGTCGAGGGCGACGCGGGGCAGCAGGGCGCCGTAGGCGACGACGGGGCAGCAGTCCGGCGCGATCTCGCGCAGCCGCTCCAGGAACTCCGGGTCCCGCGGCCTGACGGGCTTCAGTACCTCGATGCCGGCCTCCTCGGCCCGCTCCGCGACCGGGCTCGCGACCAGCCTGCGCCCCCGCCCCGCCGGCGCGTCCGGCCGGGTGACGACGGCGGCGACCTCGTGCCGCCCGGAGGCGAGGAGAGCGTCCAGGGCGGGAACGGCGACCTCGGGGGTACCGGCGAAGACGAGCTTCATGGGTGGGCAGGGCCTCTCGGACGGGTGACGACGGGCAACGCACAAGTCTATGGCGCGGCACAACCGCCGCACGGCGGGAGCGGGTCAGCGAGGCGGGGCCCGTCCTCCCGGCCAA
>NZ_RSAJ01001144.1 GCF_003933965.1 Streptomyces sp. RP5T | reverse complement strand
CCCTGCCCCTGCCCCCGTCTCAGTCCGGCAGGCGTCGCAGCTGTACCAAGCCCAGCCAGGTCTCCGGGCCGGGCCGCACGTCGGCGGCGCGCACCCCGTACCGGCCGGGGCTGAGCGAGATCTTCAAGTGGTCGGTGTTGACCGCGTCGTTGCCGGGCCAGGCCGCGTCGAAGAGGACGACCGGGCCCGGTACCGCCCAGCTCACCTCGTCCTCCCAGACCGCGGTGGCGAGGGCGTCGGGGACCGCGGCGAGGAGTTCGTCCTCGGAGTCGGCGGCGCACCACCGTACGAAGACGTCGTGGCCGGGGAGGTAGGACGTCGAGGCGGGCTCGTCCCCGAGGACCAGGGCCACCGCGTCGCCGACCGGCAACAGCCCCACGCGGCCGTCGACTTCGCAGGCCCGGTCGTAGTCGGAGGCGGTCTCGTCGCCGTCGGCTCCCGCCCAGAACGGCAGCACCGTCTCCGGCACCGCTATGAGCGGACCGCCGCCCGACTCCACCCACTCCGCCGCGCCCGGCTCCGCGTATCGCACCATGGGCCAGAACCTACACGCACGGACACGTCGGGGTTGCACCTGCACAGGAATCCCACGGGAACCACCAGGACTCAGCAGCCGCAGTCCTCCGAGTCGGCCGGCGCGGTCAACGTGTCGGCGGTGCGCCGCTCGGGGCCCTCCCAGGTCTCGAACGCGAAGCCCTCGCGCACCCAGTACTCGAAACCGCCGAGCATCTCCTTGACCCGGTAGCCGAGTTCGGCGAGGGCGAGCGCGGCGCGGGTGGCACCGTTGCAGCCCGGGCCCCAGCAGTACGTCACCACCGGCACGGACCGGTCGAGGAGTTGCCCGGCCTGCTCGGGGATGAGCGCGGTGGGCAGGTGGACCGCCCCCGGGATGTGCCCCTGGTCCCAGGCGGCGGTGGAGCGGGAGTCGAGGACCACGAACCCGGGGTCGCCGTCCGCGGCGAGTGCGGCGGCGACGTCGGACACGTCCGCGTGGAAGACGAGGGCGGCCCGGAAGTGGGCGGCGGCCTCGGCCGGGGCGGCCGGGGGGACGCGCAGGACGGGGT
>NZ_RSAJ01001143.1 GCF_003933965.1 Streptomyces sp. RP5T | reverse complement strand
CTGTCACCCAGTTACATCTCCCTCGTCGAGGCGGGCAAGCGGTCGCCGTCGCCCGAGGTGCTCGCGCAGCTGGCCGCGCGACTTCACTGTGACGTGGCGGAGCTGGGGGGTGAGCCCGCGGTGTCCGTCACCGGGCTCGCGGTGGAACTGAGCTTCGCGGAGACGGCGTTGAACGCCGGCGATGCCCAGGCGGCGCGTGAGGCGTACCTGGCGGTGCGCGCCAAAGTGGGCAAGTCCTCGCAGCCCGAGTCGTGGTACAAGGCGACCTACGGTCTGGCCCGTGCCCTGGAGAACCTCGGCGAGCTGGAGGAGGCGGTCGTGCACCTGGAGGAGCTCCATGCCACCGCGGTGGCCCAGCCGGACTCGGTGCCCCGTCTGACCACGGTGATCGCGCTGTGCCGGTGCTACCGGGAACTCGGCGATCTCTCCCACGCCATCGAGGTGGCCGAGGACACGCTCGCCGAACTGGACGAGCTCGGCCTGGCACCCACGGTCGTAGGTGTGGAACTGCTGTCGACGCTCGTCGGCGTCCACATGGAGCGCGGAGACCTGCACCGTGCCTCGTACCTGGCCGGAAAGGCCATCGAGCAGGCCGACTCGGTCACCGACGCCCGCGCCCGGGGCGCGGCGTACTGGAACGCCAGTGTCGTCCTGCACCGCAACGGCAAGACGGCCGACGCCCTGGTGCTGATCGAGAAGGCGCTGGCGTGTTACGCCGTGGGAGAGGACACGCGTGCGCTCGCGCGGCTGCGCAACGCCTACGCCATGCTGCTGCTGGAGTCCGGGAGCACGGAGCCGGAGCCGGTGCGCGAGATGCTCCAGCAGAGCTACGCGTCCTTGCGCGAGGTGGGCAGCAGCGTGGACGTCGCCTACTGCCTGTCGGCCCTGGCCCGGATGGAGTTGCGGCTGGGCGATCCCCTGTCGGCCGTCCGCAACGCGGAGGAGGCGCTGGAGCTCCTCGGCACGCAGCACCGTCTGCAAAGCGCGCGGAACTACCTGGTGCTCGCCGCCGCTCACCTCGCGATGGGGCGGACCGAAGCCTGTCAGGAGGCCTACGAGCGGGGCGCTTTGATGCTGGAG
>NZ_RSAJ01001142.1 GCF_003933965.1 Streptomyces sp. RP5T | reverse complement strand
GCCGAGGCGGGGGCCGCGGGGGCCGCGAGGCCGAGCGCCAGCAGCAGGGCGGCGGCCATGCATCTGAGATTGATGAATGAATCCACCTGAGGATGCTAGAAGTGTTGGCTTCATCATTCAATGGCGCGACGGTCGCCGGGTGTTCACAGGACCTTCCGGTGCACGAGCGCCGACATGCAGAGCACCCCGGGCAGCAGGGGCAGCCACACCGTCAGGACGCGGTAGCCGATGAGGGTCGCCGTGCCCACGCCGACCGGGACGCCGTAGACGGCGAGGGTGAAGACCATGGCCGCGTCCACCGGGCCGATGCCGCCGGGCGCGGGCACCGATCCGACCGCGCTGCTCGCGGCGAGGTACGCGAACGCGACCTGCGCCCAGGACAGCGTCACCCCGAGCGAGGCGCCGACCGCGTGGATCACGCTCGCCTGGAGCAGGGGGGCGGCGGCCGCGCCGCCCCACAGGGCGAGGACCCGGCTGGGCATGGTGTGCAGCCGGCGGGCGTCGGTCAGGGCGGTGCGCACGAAGGTGACCGCCGGGCGGCGCAGGGGGCGCACCAGGGTCAACAGCAGCAGCGTGGCGCCCAGTCCGAGCGCCGCGGCCACCAGCGGCAGGAACAGCATCCGCCGGTCCGGGACGAGATCACCGAGCTGCAGCAGTCCGGGCAGCGCGACCAGGAAACCGATCAGGACGAGCGTCTTGGCGATCGGCCTGACCAGCGCGTACAGGGCGAGCGAAGCGGTGGCGCGGGCCAGCGGGACGCCCTGCCCCTGGAGGAAGCGCAGGGTGACGGCATGGGCGCCGAGGCTCGCCGGCAGTACATGGTTGGCGGCACCGGCGGCGAACTGCGAGGCCACCAGGAGCCCCGACGGCAGCCGCTCGGGCAGCGCGCCCTGGCGTACGACGGAGGCGGAGATCCACCCCAGGCAGGTGTAGAGCAGCCCGACGAGCAGCCAGCCGGGATCGGCCGAGGCCAGCCGCGCGGTGCCGTCGTACAGGGCGCGCCAGTCCAGCACCGCCCACACGCCGATGAGCAGAAGGGGGAGCACGGTGAGCAGACGGCGGGTCAGACGGGTCAGGGAG
>NZ_RSAJ01001141.1 GCF_003933965.1 Streptomyces sp. RP5T | reverse complement strand
CCCGGTACCGTCCCAGCGCCGCACCGACTGGCAGGTCAGCACACAGCAGCGGGAGCCGGAGGCTCCGGTGCCCGCCGCCCCGGCGCCGGCGCCGGAACAGCCCGTACCGCTCGGCGCGTTCCAGCGTCTCCTGCGCTGGTGGCGTGGCGAGTGAGCTGAGGGGACCGGAGCTATCCGGTCGCCCAGTCCTCGTACGACGACCAGGCCCGCAGCGCCCGCCGGCTGACGAAACGATGCTCGCGTCCCGTGACCGGATCCATGAACTCCAGCACTCGGGAGAGCAGTTGGAGCGGACGGCGGAAGTCGCCGGGTGGCACGGGCGGGGTGACCACCGGATAGAGGGGGTCACCGAGGATCGGCACGCCCAGAGCGCTCATGTGCACCCTCAGTTGGTGTGTCTGCCCGGTACCCGGCGTCAGCCGGTACCGGGCCAGCTCGCCCCGGTGGTCCAGCAACTCGACCCGGGTGACGGCGTTGGGCTCGCCCTCGACCTCCTGGGCCGCCAGGATCCCGCGCTCCTTGACGATGCGGCTGCGCACGGTCCGGGGCAGGGAGAGCGCGGGGGAGTACGAGGCCACGGCCTCGTACTCCTTCACCACCCGCCTGTCCCGGAACAGCGACTGATAGGCGCCGCGCTCCTCGGGCCGCACGGTGAACATCACCAGGCCGGCCGTCAGCCGGTCCAGCCGGTGCGCGGCGCCCAGCGTGGGGACGGCCAGCTCTCGGCGCAGCCGTGCCAGGGCCGTCTCGGCGACATGGCTGCCGCGCGGGGTGGTGGCGAGGAAGTGCGGCTTGTCGGCCACCACCAGGTGCTCGTCCCGGTAGATGACGTCGATCGGGAACGGGACCCGCTCCTCGTCGGGCAGCTCCCGGTGGAACCACACGGACATGCCCGGCACGTACGCCGACTCAGGCGTCACCGGACGCCCGGTGGCATCCACGATGTCGCCAGCCGCCAGCATCCCGTCGATCACTTCGGACCCGGCTGCGAGGCGCGCCACGAGATGATCCCGCACGGTCGCCCAGGATTCGCCGGACGGCAGCCGCACCCGCACCGGATCGACCCCGTCGCGCTGGGGCAGGGG
>NZ_RSAJ01001140.1 GCF_003933965.1 Streptomyces sp. RP5T | reverse complement strand
CGCTTACCCCTCGGGTAATCGACCCCGGTCCGGTGTGCGTGCCAGGCTCGTCCGCGTACGGAGCGAGCCGAGCCGAGTCCAGCCGACCGGAGGACACCATGACCGCCTACGCCATCGCCCACCTGCGGGAAGCCGCGCCGCATCCGGAGATCGCCGAGTACATCGAGCGCATCACCGCCACCTTCGAGCCGTACGGCGGGCGCTTCCTCGTGCACGGCGCGCAGCACGAGGTGAAGGAGGGCGGCTGGCCCGGGCATGTCGTCGTGATCGGGTTCCCCGGACTCGCGGAGGCGCGGGCCTGGTGGGACTCCGCCGCGTACCGGGAGATCGCACCGCTGCGCTCGCGGCACATCGAGGGCGACATCGTCGTGGTCGAGGGAGTTCCCGACGGGTACGACCCCGCGGTCACCGCGAAGGCGATGCGGGACGCGTTCGCCTCGTGAGGGGCGTCCCCCCTGCCGACTGCCGACTGCCGTGGCCTGGCGTGTGCGGCTGTTGGATACTGGGGCCGACTGGCGTACGGGAGGGGGAGGTTCGGGTGCCGGACGGACGTGAAGTGGACCAGGCGGAGTTGTTGGGCGTCGCGAAGGACGAGGAGCGGGCCCGCAGCCTGCTCCGCGCGCTGCGCACCCTGAGCACCGGGCCCGATCCGAAACTGCGGGAGATGGCGGGCGGGGTGCTGCGCGGCGATCTCACCGCCGAACAGGCCTTCACCGACCCGGAGTACACCGCGGCACTGTTCTCCGGCGCCGACAAGATCCGCCGCGCGGGCGAGCTGCGCACGGAGGCGGAGGCCCGCGAGGCGGGAGAGCGCTTCGGAGCCTGGCAGGAGGCGCGCGACACCGAGGACGAGGGCGAGAACCAGAGCCCGGACCAGGAGCCCCGTCCGACCCCTCAACCCCCCTCGGGCCCGTGGCGACAGTCCGGCACGGGCGGTGTGGGCGGTGTGGGCGGCCCAGGCGGTTTGGGAGCCTCTCGCTCTCCGGGCCCCTTCGGCCACCGCTGAACTGGTCGTCCGCTAGCTTCTGTTCGCGACCTGCCGTCGGCCTGTGTTCAGCAACTGCTCTCGCCCCCAGTGCTCTTGGG
>NZ_RSAJ01000113.1 GCF_003933965.1 Streptomyces sp. RP5T | reverse complement strand
TAGCGTCGGTACATGCGCAGACATGGTGACGACGAGGTCCACGAGCACGACCGGGGGCTCTCCCACGACCTGCCCGTTCTCGCCCGCCGGCGGATGATCCGGCTGCTGGCGGGGGCGGGGGTGGCGCTGGTGCCCGTGGCGGGCTGCACCTCCGAAGAGGGCTCGTCCTCTTCCGCGGCGGACTGCGCCACCGTTCCCGAGGAGACCGCGGGCCCCTACCCCGGGGACGGCTCGAACGGGGTGAACGTCCTGAAGGAGAGCGGAGTCGTCCGCGGTGACATCACCCGGAGCTTCGGTGATTCCGCGGGCGGGACCGCCGAGGGCGTTCCCCTGACCCTCACGCTCACGGTGGTGGACGCCGGCTCCGGCTGCGGGACCCCGCGCGAGGGTGCCGCCGTCTACGTCTGGCACTGCGACCGGGAGGGCGGCTACTCCCTCTACACCGAGGGCCTCACCGACGAGAACTATCTGCGGGGTGTCCAGGAGACCGACGAGAAGGGGCGGGTGACCTTCACCAGCGTGTTCCCGGGGTGCTACCCCGGCCGCTGGCCCCACGTCCACTTCGAGGTCTACGGCAGCCTCCGGGACGCGACGAACGCCACCGCGATCACCAGCACCTCGCAGCTCGCGCTTCCGAAGGACGTCTGCGACGCGGTGTACGCGACCGAGGGCTACGAGCGGAGCGTGACCAACCTGGGCCGGCTCTCCCTGGAGTCGGACAGCGTCTTCCGGGACGGGTACGGGCAGCAGCTCGCGGCGGTCACGGGGAGTGTCGAGGAAGGATACGGCGCCTCACTGACGGTCGCGGTGTGAACCGTCACAGATGGCCGGATCGGGGTTGCGACTTATTACCGACGGGTAGCATCATCGTAGCTACTTGTTGGTATGTGAACTAGCGCGAGGAACCAGGTGCCTCGCCGAACTCTTTACGGAGCCGTCGCCATGGGGCACTACAAGTCGAATCTGCGCGACATCGAGTTCAACCTCTTCGAAGTACTCGGGCGCGACAAGCTGTACGGCACCGGGCCCTTCGCGGAGATGGACGTCGAGACCGCGAAGAGCATCCTGGAGGAGCTGACCCGCCTCTCGGAGAACGAGCTGGCGGAGTCCTTCGCGGACGCCGACCGCAACCCGCCGGTCTTCGACCCCGAGACGAACACCGCGCCGGTCCCGGCGTCCTTCAAGAAGAGCTACAAGGCCTTCATGGACTCCGAGTACTGGCGGCTCGGCCTGCCCGAGGAGATCGGCGGCACGACGGCTCCGCCGTCCCTGATCTGGTCGTACGCGGAGCTGATCCTCGGCGCCAACCCGGCCGTGTGGATGTACTCCTCCGGCCCGGCGTTCGCCGGGATCCTCTACGACGAGGGCAACGACGTCCAGAAGAAGATCGCCCAGATCGCCGTGGAGCGGACCTGGGGCTCGACCATGGTGCTGACCGAGCCGGACGCGGGCTCCGACGTCGGCGCCGGGCGCACCAAGGCGGTCCAGCAGGAGGACGGCTCCTGGCACATCGAGGGCGTCAAGCGCTTCATCACCTCGGGTGAGCACGACATGGAGGAGAACATCCTCCACTACGTGCTCGCGCGCCCCGAGGGTGCCGGTCCGGGCACCAAGGGCCTGTCCCTGTTCATGGTCCCGAAGTACCTCTTCGACTTCGAGACCGGCGAGCTGGGCGAGCGCAACGGCGTGTACGCGACGAACGTCGAGCACAAGATGGGCCTGAAGGCGTCCAACACCTGCGAGATGACCTTCGGCGACCGCCACCCGGCCAAGGGCTGGCTGATCGGCGACAAGCACGACGGCATCCGCCAGATGTTCCGGATCATCGAGTTCGCGCGGATGATGGTCGGCACGAAGGCGATCTCCACGCTGTCGACGGGCTACCTGAACGCGCTGGAGTACGCCAAGGAGCGCGTCCAGGGTCCGGACCTCGCGAACTTCATGGACAAGACGGCGCCCAAGGTCACCATCACCCACCACCCCGACGTGCGCCGCTCGCTGATCACGCAGAAGGCGTACGCGGAGGGCATGCGCGCCCTCGTCCTGTACACCGCCTCGATCCAGGACGCGATCGCCGTCAAGGAGGCCGCGGGCGAGGACACGAAGACCGAGCACGCGCTGAACGACCTGCTCCTGCCGATCGTCAAGGGCTATGGCTCCGAGAAGGGCTACGAGCAGCTCGCCCAGTCGCTGCAGACCTTCGGCGGCTCCGGCTTCCTGCAGGAGTACCCGATCGAGCAGTACATCCGCGACGCCAAGATCGACACCCTGTACGAGGGCACCACCGCGATCCAGGGCCAGGACTTCTTCTTCCGGAAGATCGTCCGCAACCAGGGCGCGGCGCTGAACTCCCTCGCCGAGGACATCAAGAAGTTCCTGGCGCTGGGCACCGGCGGCGAGGAGCTCGCGGGCGCCCGTGAGCACCTGGCCAAGGCGGCCGTGGAGCTGGAGGCCATCGTCGGTCTGATGCTGACCGACCTCGCGGCCACCGAGCAGGACGTCAGGAACATCTACAAGGTGGGCCTGAACACCACCCGCCTGCTGATGGCCTCCGGTGACGTGGTCGTCGGCTACCTGCTCCTCAAGGGCGCGGCGATCGCCGCCGAGAAGCTGGAGACCGCCTCCGCCAAGGACAAGGCGTTCTACACGGGCAAGATCGCGGCGGCGAAGTTCTTCGCGGCCAACGTCCTGCCCGGCGTGACCCTGGCCCGCAAGGTCGCCGAGGGCGTCGAGCTGGACCTGATGGAACTGGACGAGGCCGCGTTCTAGTCCCGGCGGGGCCGCGTTCTAGGACACACCCGTACAGCCGCACACGCTCCTCACGAGAGCCCGCTCCCCATCGCCGGGAGCGGGCTCTCGTCCGTCGTTAAGGTGAACCCCATGAGCGCACCCCACCGCCTCGACCGCGGCCACACCGACGACCTCATGACGTTCCTGGCGGCCAGCCCCACGCCGTACCACGCGGTGGCGAACGCCGCCGAGCGGCTGGAGAAGGCAGGCTTCCGCCAGGTCTCCGAGACGGACGCCTGGGACGGTTCGAGCGGCGGCAAGTACGTGCTGCGCGGCGGCGCGATCATCGCCTGGTACGTCCCCGAGAGCGCGGCGCCCCACACGCCGTACCGCATCGTGGGCGCGCACACCGACTCCCCGAACCTGCGGGTCAAGCCGCTGCCCGACAGCGGGGCGCACGGCTGGCGCCAGGTCGCCGTGGAGATCTACGGCGGTCCCCTCATGAACTCCTGGCTGGACCGTGACCTGGGCCTGGCCGGCCGGCTGACCCTGCGGGACGGCTCGACGCGCCTGGTGAACGTGGACCGGCCGCTGCTGCGCGTGCCGCAGCTGGCCATCCACCTGGACCGCGCGGTGTCCTCGGAGGGGCTCAAGCTCGACAAGCAGCGCCACCTCCAGCCCGTCTGGGGCCTCGGCGACGACGTGCGCGACGGTGACCTGATCGCCTTCCTGGAGGAGGAACTCGGGCTCGGCGCGGGCGAGGTGACCGGCTGGGACCTGATGACGCACTCGGTGGAGGCGCCCGCCTACCTGGGCCGGGACAAGGAGCTGGTGGCCGGGCCGCGGATGGACAACCTGCTGTCCGTGCACGCGGGCGTGGCCGCCCTGACCGCGGTGTCGGGCGGCTCGGAGCTGTCGTACATCCCCGTGCTCGCCGCCTTCGACCACGAGGAGAACGGTTCGCAGTCGGACACCGGTGCGGACGGGCCGTTGCTCGGCGGCGTCCTGGAGCGCTCGGTGTTCGCGCGCGGCGGGTCGTACGAGGACCGGGCGCGGGCCTTCGCGGGCACGGTCTGTCTGTCCTCCGACACCGGGCACGCGGTGCACCCCAACTACGCGGAGCGGCACGACCCGACGCACCACCCGCGGGTCAACGGCGGACCGATCCTCAAGGTCAACGTCAACAACCGGTACGCCACGGACGGTTCGGGCCGGGCCGTGTGGGCCGCCGCCTGCGAGAAGGCGGACGTTCCCTTCCAGTCCTTCGTCTCCAACAACTCCATGCCCTGCGGCACGACGATCGGCCCGATCACCGCCGCCCGGCACGGCATCAAGACCGTCGACATCGGCGTGGCGATCCTGTCGATGCACAGCGTCCGGGAGTTGTGCGGCGCGGACGACCCGCATCTGCTGGCGAACGCTCTGATCGCGTTCCTGGAGGGCTAATTCGCGGGAAGTGGGGGTACCCGGGTGTTCGGGCCGGAACTACCGGACCGGACAGGGAGGCGACACTCATGGGCCTCGGCGGGTGCATCATCCTCATCGCCGCGGGAGCAATCCTCACGTTCGCCACCGACTGGCACATGCAGGGGGTCAACCTCGACCTGGTCGGTGTGATCCTGATGATCGTGGGACTGATCGGCGTGACGACTTTCAGCAGCATCGCCCGGCGGCGGCGCGTGGTGGTACCGCCCACCACGTCGACGGTCGTCGAGGAGCGCCGCGACGGATACTCCGACGGATACGGCGTGTAAGGGACATCGGGCGGGACGGCGGACGCACCGGACGACGCCAGACAACCGTGAGCAATCCGTAATCCTGGTTGCCTTGTCCCCTTGTGTGGAAATAGTGAAAACTCGGGATCCTTGAGAGCCCGGGGGGTTAGCAGTGCCGGGCGTGAACCACCAGCACACCCGGGGGCTCCCCGTGCTCCACTCCACGACGGCCGTCGCGGCCCCCGTTCCGGGGCCACCGCGGCCCCACCGCCACGCCGCCCGTCGCGCGCACGCCGCCCCCGACGAACTCGACGGCCCGACGCGCCTGGTGGCGCTCATACCGGCCCACAACGAACAGGACCGCATCGCGGACGCGATCCAGGGCCTGTGGCGGCAGACCCGGCGCCCGGACCTCATCGTCGTCGTCGCCGACAACTGCACCGACGCCACCGCCGAGATCGCTGTGGCGCACGGCGCCCGCGTCTTCGTCACCGAGGGCAACACGCACAAGAAGGCCGGCGCCCTCAACCAGGCCATCGCCTGGGTGCTGCCCCATCTGGAGGACCGCGACCTGCTGTTGGTGCAGGACGCCGACACCGTGCTCAACCCCTGGTTCAGCCAGACGGCGATCGGCACCTTCAACCGCAAGGTCGGCGCCGTCGGCGGGGTCTTCTACGGCGAGGACGGCGGCGGACTGCTCGGACTGCTCCAGCGCATGGAGTTCCACCGCTACGCCTGGGAACTGGAACGCACCGGCGGCAAGGCCCAGGTGCTCACCGGCACCGGCACCATGTTCCGCGCCCGCGTCCTGCGCGAGGTGCGCGCCGCCCGCCGGGCCGGGCAGCTCGGCGGCGGCCAGGCCTACTACAGCCTCGCCTCGCTCACCGAGGACGACGAGATGACCAAGGCGGTCAAGACCCTCGGCTACCGGGCCATGTCCCCGGCCGGCTGCGCGGTCACCACCGAGGTCATGCCCACCCTGGGCAAGCTGTGGCACCAGCGGCTGCGCTGGCAGCGCGGAGCCCTGGAGAACCTGCGCGACTACGGCTGGACACGTGTCACCGCCCGCTACTTCCTCCAGCAGCTCCTCATGGGCTTCGGCGCGCTGTCCTTCCTGGTCTACCTGACCTACATGGTCACCTACACCACGCTGTACGGCTGGCCCGGCTTCTCGCCGTTCTGGACCGCGATCGGGCTCGTCTTCGTGGTCGAGAAGACGGTCTCCGTACGCCGGGCCGGGCCCCGCGCCGTGCTGGTGGCGGCGCTCATGGTGCCGGAGATGCTCTACGACCTTTTCCAGCACGCCGTCTACTTCACCTCGCTGTGGGGCCTGTTGCGCCGCAGCGAGGAGAAGTGGGTGGCGACGTAACCCTCACGTAACCCTCGGACATCCATCCCGCTAGGAGAAAAGCGCATGTACGGAAGAGTGATCGGTGCCGGCACGACCGGGGCCGGAGGCGCCACGCTGGCCGCGACCGGGCTGTGGCTGAACAGCATGGCGATGCTGGTGACCGCGACGACGCTGGTGGCGGCGGGAGTCGCGCTGTTCAAGCTGGTCCCGCGCCGGCGCTAGCGCTACGAGTCCTCGTCCGTCCCGGCGAGGACCAGCGCGAGCCGGCTGGTTCCGGTCCGGGTCAGGCGGACCGGAACCCCCCAGTCCTGCTGGTGCACATGGCAGGCCGGGTACGCGGCGGAGCCGTCGCCGGACGGTGTGTCGCAGGACGCGGCCATGGCGGAGATGTGCAGGACGCCCTGCTCGATCGCGGGGTTCAGTACGAGGGTGCGGGACAGGTCTGTTCCCGCACCCTCGCCGTCGTTCAGCAGCTCGAGCGGCGTGGCGGACACCAGCAGGCGGGTCGACGGGCCGTACCGGGTGTCCGGCTCCTGGCCCGCCGGGGCCTGGAAGACCACGTCCAACCGGAGTCTGCCGGGCGCCACTTCGGTGGCCGCGCGCCGGGTGCGGTGGGCCTCGGACGCGACGCGTACGGCCTCCTCGGGCAGCCTGAGCCGGGTCAGACGGTGCCGGGCCGACTCGACGACCACGATCTCCTCGCCGACCAGGACCGCGTCGCTCGGCTCGCGCAGGTCCGTGGCGAGGGTGGTGACCTCGCCGGTCGCCGGGTCGTAGCGGCGCAGGGCGTGGTTGTAGGTGTCGCTGACGGCGACCGAGCCGTCGGGCAGCGCGGTGACACCCAGGGGGTGCTGGAGCAGGGCCTGTCCGGCGGCGCCGTCGCGGTGCCCGAAGTCGAAGAGGCCGGTGCCGACGGCGGTGTGCACGGCCCCGTCCAGGTCGACCCAGCGCAGGGCGGAGGTCTCGGAGTCGGCGAGCCACAGCCGCTCCCCGTCCGGTGGCACCGCGAGGCCGGAGGGCTGGGCGAACCAGGCCTCGGCACAGGGCCCGTCGACCAGGCCCTCATTGGTGGTGCCGGCCACCGCGGCGACGGTCCCGTCGCCCGGGTCGTAGGCCCACAGCTGGTGGACGCCCGCCATCGCGATCCACACCAGGCCGTTCCACACCGCCACGTCCCACGGGGAGGACAGGTCGGTCTCGCGCGCGGGCCCCGCGGTGGGGGAGCCCCGCCACCACTGGCTGCCCGTGCCGGCGAGGGTCGTGACCTGGCCGGTGCCGGGATCGAGGCGGCGCAGGGCGTGGTTGACGGTGTCGGCGACGACCACGGAGCCGTCGTCGAGGAGGGCGAGCCCCTGCGGTTCGCTGAACGCGGCCGTCTGTGCCGTCCCGTCGGTGAGGCCGCGGGCGCCGGAGCCGATCCGGCGCACGACGCTCTCCCCGTCCGCGGCGAACTCCACGAGCTGGTGCCGGGCGGTGTCGCTGACCAGGAGGTTGCCGGACGGCAGCAGGAGCGCCTTGCCCGGGAAGCGCAGGGTGGTCGACTCGGGCTCGGGCGCCACGTACGGCCCGTCGCCGCGCCGCAGGGTGCCCTTCGCGCCGTGCTCGGCCTCCAGCTCCGTCACCAACCGCTCGATCGCGTGCACATGCCCCTCTCCGGAGTGCTGCGCAACCACGTACCCCTCCGGGTCGATCACGACGAGCGTGGGCCAGGCACGGACCGCGTACTGCTTCCAGGTCGCGAGCTCCGGGTCGTCGAGGACGGGATGCGCCACGCCGTACCGCTCGACCGCGTCCGCCACCGCCGTGTGCTCGGCCTCGTGCACGAACTTCGGCGAGTGCACCCCGATCACCACGACGGTGTCGGCATGCCTCTCCTCCAGCTCCCTGAGCTCGTCGAGGACGTGCAGGCAGTTCACACAGCAGAAGGTCCAGAAGTCGAGGACGACGATGCGACCCCGCAGGTCGGCGAGGGTGTACTGCTTCTCGCCGGTGTTCAGCCAGCCGCCCTTGCCGATCAGCTCCGGGGCCCGGACACGGACGCGGCGGGGTGCGGGATCGCTCATGCACCAAGAGTGCCACCCGGCAACGCCGCTCACCCCGGCGCGACGGCGGACGGGACTCGGCCCGTCGGCCTATCGCCGGCGTTGCGGGACCGGCTCCGGGGAAGCGGTAACGCCATGAGATTCCTCGTGCGCGACCGGCTGCTCGGCATCGGTGACGACTACTGGATCGAGGACGACCGGGGCAACAAGGTCTTCCTCGTGGACGGCAAGGCCATGCGGGTCCGGGACACCTTCGAGCTGAAGGACACCCAGGGGCGGGTCCTGATCGACATCCACCAGAAGATGTTCGCGCTGCGCGACACGATGGTGATCGAGCGGGACGGCGAGCCGCTGGCCACCATCAGGCGCAAGCGCCTGTCGCTGCTGCGCAACCACTACCGGGTGGCGCTGGCCGACGGCAGCACCGAACTCGACGTCAGCGGCAAGATCCTCGACCGGGAGTTCGCCGTCGAGTACGACGGTGAGCTGCTCGCGGTGGTCTCGCGGCGCTGGCTGCACGTCCGCGAGACCTACGGCGTGGACATCGTCCGCGACGACGCGGATCCGGCGCTGCTCATCGCGGTGGCGGTGTGCGTGATCCACCTCGCCGAGAAGGAGCGGGGGGACGACTGACGCGGCACGAAGGACCGGCGGGGGCGCCCGGCCTGACGGGGGCCCCCGGCCTGACGGCGGCTCAGAGCACCCGGTCCTTCAGTGCCGGGAACTGCTCCCTCGTCACGGCGACCTTGCCGGGGTCGAACTCCACCGTGAGGACCTCCTCGGCGGCGCCCGCCTCGGCGAGGACCTGGCCCCAGGGATCCACCACGATCGAGTGACCGGCCTGCGGAACCCGCGCATGCGTCCCGGCCGTTCCACAGGCGAGCACGTACGCCTGGTTCTCGACCGCCCGCGCCCGGGCCAGCAGCGTCCAGTGCTCGCGGCGGCGCTCGGGCCAGCCCGCCGGGATCACCAGGGTCTCGGCGCCGGCGTCGACCAGGCCGCGGAAGAGTTCGGGGAACCGGAGGTCGTAACAGGTGGCGACGCCGAGGGTGGTCCCGGGCAGACGGACCGTCACCAGGTCCTCGCCCCGGCCCATCAGCACGGCCTCGCCCTTGTCGAAGCCGAAGCGGTGGATCTTGCGGTAGGTGGCGGCGAGTTCGCCGGAGGGGGAGAAGATCAGGGAGGTGTTGTACAGGGTGCCGTCGGCGGCCCGCTCGGGGATCGAGCCCGCGTGCAGCCAAACGCCCGTGTCGCTCGCGGCCTTCGCCATGACCTCGTGGGTCGGGCCGTGAAGCGGTTCGGCCTCGCTCGCGAACTCCTCGAAGGCGAACGCCCCGGTGGTCCACAGTTCCGGCAGCACGACGAGGTCGGCCCCGGCCTGGTCCCGTACCAGTGACGCCGTGCGACGCCGACGCGATTCGACCGATTCACCCTCATCCACGGCGATCTGGATCAAAGAGGCGCGCACACTACCACCGTCCTGGCATTCGGGCCGTCCCTTACGGGCCTACGATCGTCACACGAAAGCACTGCCGGGGTGCCTCACAGCAGCGTAACTTAGCGTTCCAAGACACCCGCCGACAGCCACCACTCCACTGGCAACGCCGCCATCACCAGCCCGTGCTCCGACCGCCGAGGGGTCCCGTTCCGTGAGTCTGCATCCCACCCTCCAGCCCTACGCCGACGCCTGGACCCACTCCATCGAAGCGATATCCGAGCTGGTGAACCCCCTCGTGGAGGGGGAGTGGAACCGTCGCACCCCGTGCCCGGGCTGGTCGGTGCGGGACGTGGTGTCCCATGTCATCGGTCTGGACTGCGAGATGCTGGGCGACCCGCGGCCCATCCACACCCTGCCCCGCGACCTCTTCCACGTCACCAACGACCACCAGCGGTACATGGAGATGCAGGTCGACGTCCGCCGCCATCACACGGCGCCGGAGATGACCTCCGAGCTGGAGTACGTCATCATCCGCCGCAACCGCCAGCTGCGGAACGACTCCCGTGACCCGGGCACGAAGGTGCGCGGCCCGCTCGGCACCGAGCTGACCCTCACGGACTCCATGCGCCAGCACGCCTTCGACGTCTGGGTGCACGAGCAGGACCTGCGGACCGCCCTCGGCCGGCCCGGCAACCTCGACTCCCCCGGCGCGCACATCGCCCGTGACGTCCTGCTGGCGGCGCTCCCCGACATAGTGGCCGTCAAGGCAGACGCGCCCCGCAGTTCGGCGATCGTCTTCGACGTGCACGGCCCGATCGAGTTCCTGCGCACCATCCGCGTCGACATCCAGGGCCGCGGCACCCTGGAGACCGCCCCCGCCCTCGGCCCGGCCGCCACCCTCAGCCTCGACTGGGAGACCTACGTCCGGCTGGCCTGCGGCCGGGTGAGCCCGGAGTCGGTGGCGGACCGGGTGAAGGCGGAGGGCGACCCGGAACTGACGTCGGCGATCCTGCGGAACTTCACGGTGACGCCGTAGGCGGTCGGGTGGGGGACCTGCGTGGCCCGTGCGGCTACGCAGGGACGTGCACCGTCTCCACCCGGCTCGCCACCAGCCGCTCCCGCTCCCGGCGGACCGCCCGTCCGCGCAGCCGCAGGATCTGGCTGACGCCGAGGGCCTGGAGCACGAAGACCGAGGAGAAGGCGACGGTGTAGTTGTCGTCGGTCGCGTCCAGGAGCACCCCGACGGCGAACAGGGTGGTCATCGACGCGACGAACCCGCCCATGTTGGTGATGCCGGACGCGGTGCCCTGGCGCTCCGGCGGGTTCGCGGGCCGTGCGAAGTCGAAGCCGAGCATCGAGGCCGGCCCGCAGGCGCCGAGCACCGCGCACAGCACGACCAGCAGCCACATCGGCGCCCGCTCGCCGGGGTAGGCCAGCGTGGCCGCCCACAGCAGCGCCGTCGCCCCCACGGTCCCGAGGGCGAGCGGCAGCCGCGCCCCGTGGTGCCGGGCGACGACCTGGCCGTAGACGAGGCCGACGACCATGTTGGACAGCACGACGAGCGTGAGGAGTTCGCCCGCCGCCGCCCGGGTGAGCCCCTGTGCCTCGACGAGGAAGGGCAGGCCCCACAGCAGCAGGAACACCATCGCCGGGAACTGGGTGGTGAAGTGCACCCACAGCCCGAGGCGGGTGCCGGGCTCCCGCCAGGACGCGGCGATCTGCCGTCGTACGTAGGCGGCCCCCCGGTGCGGGAAGGGCTCCGGTTCGTGGCCCTCGGGGTGGTCCTTGAGGAAGAGCAGCAGCAGGACCAGGACGACGACGCCCGCGAGCGAGCTGCCCGCGAACGCGGGCGTCCAGCCGATGCCGTGCAGCAGCCGGGCCAGAACCAGCGTGGAGACCAGGTTGCCCGCCATGCCGGCGAGTCCCGCGAGCTGGGCGACCAGCGGTCCGCGCCGGGCCGGGAACCAGCGGCTGCCCAGGCGCAGCACGCTGATGAAGGTCATCGCGTCGCCGCAGCCGAGCAGGGCGCGCGAGGCGAGGGCGGTGCCGTACGACGGTGAGAACGCGAAGCCGAGCTGCCCGGCGGTGAAGAGCACCACGCCGAGCGTCAGCACCTTCTTGGTGCCGAGCCGGTCGACGAGCAGGCCGACCGGTATCTGCATGCCGGCGTAGACGAGGAGCTGGAGGATCGAGAAGGTCGACAGGGCCGAGGCGTTCACATGGAAGCGGTCGGCCGCGTCGAGGCCCGCGACCCCGAGGGACGTACGGAAGATGACCGCGACGAAGTAGACCGAGACGCCGATGCCCCACACGGCCATGGCACGCCGGCCGCCCGGAGGTGTCCGTTCTGAGGAAACGTCACCCTTGAGAGTGGACCTGCTCATCGGACCTCACCCCGGGCGAGGTGGGAGAACCACTCGACGTGCCCGTGGATCAGCCCGACGACCGCCTCCGCGTCCCCGGAGCGCAGGGCCCGCAGGATCTGCTCGTGCTCGACGAGGGTCTTGGTGATGCGGTCCGGGTGGGCGTGCATGACGGCGACGCCCATCCTGAGCTGGCGGTCGCGGAGCTGGTCGTAGAGCCGGCTGAGGATCTCGTTGCCGCCACTGCGGACGATCTCGGCGTGGAAGCAGCGGTCGGTGACGGCGGCGCCGGCCAGGTCCCCGGCAGCCGCCTGCTCCTTCTGCTGCGCGAGGAGTTCCTCCAGGCGCGCGAGGAGCCGCGGTGAGGCGGGGACGGCCTTGCGGGCGGCGTGCTCCTCGACGAGCTGGCGGGTCTCCACGACGTCGGCGATCTCCTGCGCGGAGACGGGCAGGACCAGCGCCCCCTTTTTCGGGTAAAGCTTGATCAGCCCCTCGACCTCCAGACGCAGCAGCGCCTCGCGCACGGGGGTCCGGGAGACCCCCACGGCCTCGGCGAGCTCGCCCTCGGTGAGCAGCGTCCCGCCCTCGTAACGGCGGTCCAGGACACCCTGCTTGACGTGCGTGTACACACGGTCGGCGGCGGGCGGCTGTTTCACGGCCAGACTCATGCCCACAGCATAGATACAACACGTACGCATCACGCGCCCCGTCCAGCATGCGGACCTCACCGGCAACTCCCGCCGAAGAAAGCCGCACCCGCCCCAGCCGGAGCACAACCTTGTGTGCTAGTTACGTGTCACACATGTGCGGCCCCACTTTCTTCCCCTCTCAACTCAGCCGCACTCAGGGGCATTCGACGTATTCGGGGTATTTCAGTTGATTACCGCCACCAAGGGCCTCCGTGTCCGCAGAGCCGCAGCCGTCGCGATCACGACCGGCGCAGTGCTCGCCACCGGAGCTCTCACCGCGGCACCCGCGCAGGCACTCACGACGCCGACCATCACCGCCAAGGGCGGGTTCCTGATGAACAGCGCGACCGGCTCGACCCTCTACAGCAAGGCGCCGAACACGAAGCGGCTCACCGCTTCCACCACGAAGATCATGACCGCGAAGGTCGTGCTCTCGCAGTCGAACCTCAACCTGGACGCCAAGGTCACGATCAAGAAGGAGTACAGCGACTACATCGTCTCCAGGGGCGCTTCGTCCGCTCACCTCATCGTCGGCGACAAGGTGACCGTCCGTCAGCTCCTCTACGGGATGATGCTGCCGTCCGGCTGTGACGCCGCGATGGCTCTCGCCGACAAGTTCGGCACGGGCTCGACGGTCTCCGCCCGCACCAAGTCGTTCATCGCGAAGATGAACACGACGGCCCGCAGCCTCGGCATGACGAACACCAAGTTCGACTCGTTCGACGGCATAAGCAATGGTGCGAACGCCTCGACGCCGAAGGACCTCACGCTGCTCGCCCGCAACGTGATGAAGAGCTCGACCTTCAAGTCCGTCGTGAAGACCAAGTCCTACACGGCCAAGACGATCACCAGGACCGGCAGCACCCGCACCATGGGTACCTGGACGAACACCAACGCCCTGCTCGGCTGGAACGGCACGCTCGGCATCAAGACCGGCTCGGGCACCGACTCCAAGTACTGCCTCGTCTTCGCGGCCACGAAGAACGGCGAGTCCGTCATCGGCGCCGTCATGACGTCCTCGTCGGCGGCCAACCGCACGACCGACGTGAAGAAGCTCATCAACTACGGCTACGCCAAGATCAGCTGACGTCCCCGCACACCCCGAAGGGGCCTGCCGCTGCTACAGCGACAGGCCCTTTTCGCTCGCATGGGTGAATATCATTACGTCAGTTGGCATATCCACTCTTCTCCGCCCTAGGTTCCGCTGCGGAGGTGGTTCACATGAACGAACCCAGCAAGCGGCCGAGGCGGGCAAGAGGCATGAGGCGATCGACATCGGCGACTTCGTCTACGCGGCGACCGGACACCGGATTCGACGACTGACCATGCCGGACGGGAGTCATTGGTTTCCGGCGGTGGATGTGTGCAAGCAGTTGGGGCACACCAATACTCAGAAGGCACTCTCCGACCATGTCCCAGAAGGCCATCGAGAGATTCTCGAGACCCTAACTGGAGGTTACGGTCTCAGCGTTCCCGCAGGTAGAGAGTGGCGTCGAGACCTGAACGTCATCTCTCTCCAAGGTCTGATCCTGCTCGTCAACGCCTGCACGAAGTCCTCCTGCGCCCCCTTCAAACAGTGGGTCGCCGAAGTGATCGAGACCGTCCAGCGGGAGGGCTCCTACACGCTCGAAGAGGCCGAGGTGCAGCCCTCCGAGCCCGGCGCCCCCATCGCCTACGCCATGCCGGAGCAGGTCGCCGAGGCGATCGTCCGGCTCGAGGAGCGCAATCTCCAGGCGGACGGGCAGCTCTCGGTCTCCCAGCACAGGTTGATCGCGCTGCAGGAGGAGATCCTGGAGACGCAGCGCGCCGCCCTCACCGCCCAGCAGACCATGGCGCTGGCCATGGAACGCATCGCGGACCGGCTCGACTCCTTCGTCGTCGAACGCCCGGTGCCCACCGCCGACTTGTCCGCTCCCCCGACGACGGAGTCCGTATTGGCCGACTGGCGCTGCCGGTTGTCCGTGACGGAGGACGTCTGGACCGTGGCCGTCGTCATCGCGCCGGTGCTCGTCGAGGAGGGTGAGCTGCGGCAGTCGCTCGAATCGATCGCGGCCCGGACGGGACTGTCCGTGCACCGCGTCAACGAATGTCTGCGGCTGCTGCGCAAGCACGCCTGCATCCGCTCTCAGGGGGCGTCTGAGGACGGGGCTCCGGTGTATGTGCTCAACCGGTCCTGACCGTCGCCGTGCATGACCGAAGGGACGGCCGCAAACCAAACTTGCGGCCGTCCCTTCAGAGTTGCACAACTCATTCGCTGCGCGCGGGTCACGCCCAGGTGATGAGTTTCTTCGGCTGTTCGAGGACGGCCGCCACGTCGGCGAGGACCTTGGAGCCGAGTTCCCCGTCGATCAGGCGGTGGTCGAAGCTGAGGGCCAGGGTGGTGACCTGGCGGGGCTTGACCTTGCCCTTGTGGACCCAGGGCTGGAGCTTGATCGCGCCGACGGCGAGGATCGCGGATTCGCCGGGCGGCAGGATCGGGGTGCCGGTGTCGACGCCGAAGACGCCGACGTTGGTGATGGTGACCGTGCCGCCCTGCATGGCGGCGGGGCTGGTGCGGCCCTCCTTGGCGGTGGCCACCAGTTCGCCCAGGTCCTGGGCGAGCTGGGGCAGGGTCCTGGTGTGGGCGTCCTTGATGTTCGGGACGATCAGACCGCGCGGGGTGGCCGCGGCGATGCCCAGGTTGACGTAGTGCTTGAGGACGATCTCCTGGTTCGTCTCGTCCCACGAGGCGTTGACGTCGGGGTTGCGCCTGATGGCCACCAGGAGGGCCTTGGCGATCAGCAGGAGCGGGTTGACGCGCAGCCCCGCGAAGTCCTTGTCCTGCTTGAGTTCCTCGACGAGCCTGAGGGTGCGGGTGACGTCCACCGTCACGAACTCGGTGACGTGCGGGGCGGTGAACGCGGAACCGACCATCGCCTGGGCGGTGGCCTTGCGCACGCCCTTGACGGGGATACGGGTCTCGCGGGCCGTGTCGTAGGAAGCGGCGGGCGCCGCCGGGACCGCCGGGGCCTGGGTCGCCGGGGCCTGCGCCAGGGACGCGGGTGCGGGGGCCTGGGCCGGGGCGGCCGCCGCGTGGACGTCCTCGCGGGTGATGATGCCGTCCGGGCCGGAGGGAACCACCGTGCTCAGGTCGACGCCCAGGTCCTTGGCCAGCTTGCGGACCGGGGGCTTGGCCAGCGGCCGGGACAGCCCGGCGGCCGGCGCGGCCGGCACGGTGGGCGCCGAGGACGCGGGTGCAGGGGACACGGGTGCCGGACCGTGGCCGTTCAGCTCGGTCTGGATGGTCACCGAGGCCTGCTGGACCGGCAGTTCGGGGCCCTTGCGGGGGCGGCGCCGGGTCGAGGAGGTGGCCACGCCGTAGCCGACCAGGACCGGCTGACGGCCGGAGCCCGCCGGCTTGGCCTCGGGAGCCACGGGGGCTTCCGGTGCCGGCGCGGTCTCGGGGGCCTCGCCCGGGGTCTCCGCCTCGGCGGGGGCGTCACCGCTCACGTCGATCGCGATGATCGCGGTGCCCACGTCGACCGTGGTGCCCTCGGGGAAGCGCAGGTCGCGCACCACCCCGTCGTACGGGATGGGCAGTTCGACGGCCGCCTTGGCCGTCTCCACCTCACACACCACCTGCCCGTCGGTGACGGTGTCGCCCACCTGGACGTACCACTTGAGGATCTCCGCCTCGGTCAGCCCCTCGCCCACGTCGGGCATCTTGAACTCGCGTACGGACGTGTCCGTCATCGTCGTCACGGCCCTCTCCTCAGTACGCCAGAGCGCGGTCGACGGCGTCCAGGACCCGGTCCAGGCCCGGCAGGTACTCCTCCTCCAGGCGCGCCGGCGGATAGGGGGCGTGGTATCCGCCCACCCGCAGCACGGGCGCCTCCAGGTGGTAGAAGCACCGCTCGGTGATCCGGGCGGCGATCTCCGCGCCAGAGCCGAAGAACACCGGCGCCTCGTGCACCACCACCAGCCGCCGCGTCTTCTCCACCGAGGCCTGGACGGCGTCGAAGTCCAGCGGCGAGACCGAGCGCAGGTCCAGCACCTCCAGATTCTTGCCCTCCTCGGCGGCCGCGTCCGCGACCTCCTTGCAGAGCTTGACCATCGGGCCGTAGGCGACCAGGGTCAGGTCGGTGCCCTCGCGGACCACCTGCGCCTTGTGCAGCGGTCCGGGGATCGCCTCGGTGTTGACCTCGGCCTTGTCCCAGTAGCGCCGCTTGGGCTCGAAGAAGATCACCGGGTCGTCGCTCTGGATGGCCTGCTGCATCATCCAGTACGCGTCCGACGCGTTGGACGGCGAGACCACCTTCAGGCCCGCCACGTGCGCGAACAGCGCCTCCGGGGACTCCGAATGGTGCTCCACCGCGCCGATGCCGCCGCCGTAGGGGATCCGCACGACGACCGGCATCTTGACCTTGCCCAGCGAGCGGGCGTGCATCTTCGCCAGCTGGGTGACGATCTGGTCGTAGGCAGGAAAGACGAAGCCGTCGAACTGGATCTCCACCACCGGGCGGTAGCCGCGCAGGGCCAGGCCGATCGCGGTGCCGACGATGCCCGACTCGGCGAGCGGGGTGTCGATGACCCGGTCCTCGCCGAAGTCCTTCTGCAGTCCGTCGGTCACCCGGAACACGCCTCCGAGCTTGCCGACGTCCTCGCCCATGACGAGGACCTTCGGGTCGGTGTCCAGGGCACGGCGCAGCGATTCGTTGATCGCCTTCGCGAGAGCCATCTTTTCCACTGCCATGATCAGGCCCCTTCCCCATCCGCGAACGACGCCTGGTAGGCGGCGAAACCGGCCCGCTCCTCGTCGACCAGCGCATGCCCGTCCGCATACGCGTGCTCGAAGAGGGCGAAGCGGTCCGGGTCCGGCATCGCACGGACCGCCTCACGCACTCGCCTGCCCAACGCCTCGGACTCGGTCTCCAGTTCCGCGAAGAATCCCTCGTCCGCGTGGTTTGCGGCCTCCAGGTACCGGCGAAGGCGCAGGATCGGGTCCTTCGCCTCCCACGCCTCGCGCTCCTCGTCGGCCCGGTACTTGCTCGGGTCGTCGGAGGTGGTGTGGGCGCCCATCCGGTAGGTGTACGCCTCGACGAGCGTCGGCCCCTCACCCGCGCGGGCCCGCTCCAGCGCCCACTTGGTGACCGCCAGCGACGCGAGCACGTCGTTGCCGTCGACCCGGACGCCCGGGAAGCCGAAGCCCTGCGCGCGCTGGTAGAGCGGGACGCGGGTCTGCCTCTCGGTGGGCTCGGAGATGGCCCACTGGTTGTTCTGGCAGAAGAACACGACCGGGGCGTTGTAGACCGCGGAGAAGGTGAACGATTCGGCCACGTCGCCCTGGCTGGAGGCGCCGTCGCCGAAGTAGGCGATGACCGCGGAGTCGGCGCCGTCCTTGGCGACGCCCATCGCGTAGCCCGTGGCGTGCAGCGTCTGGGAGCCGATGACGATCGTGTAGAGGTGGAAGTTGTTGCTGTTCGGGTCCCAGCCGCCGTTGTTCACCCCGCGGAACATGCCGAGCAGGTTGGTCGGGTCGACCCCGCGGCACCAGGCCACGCCGTGCTCGCGGTAGGTCGGGAAGACGTAGTCGTCGTCGCGCAGCGCGCGTCCCGAGCCGATCTGGGCGGCCTCCTGGCCGAGCAGCGAGGCCCACAGGCCCAGTTCGCCCTGGCGCTGGAGGGAGGTGGCCTCGGCGTCGAAGCGGCGGGTGAGCACCATGTCGCGGTAGAGGCCGCGGAGCTCTTCGGGAGTGATGTCGGCGACGTACTTGTCGTAGTCGGCGTTCTTGACGCGCTTGCCCTCGGGCGTCAGCAGCTGAACCAGTTCGGGCTTGGTGCTCGGGGACTTCCTCGTCCCGGCGCTGCGTCGCGGCTTGCGCGCGGCAGTGCTCTCCACGGTCACGTGTGCTCCTCCGTCGGTCCGGCCCCCGGGGTTGCCGGGTGTACCAGTGCGGCTCACCTGTTGCCGACACCCGTGCACGGGGTGGGTGCCACTCGGCCGGAACAGGCGTGACAGGTGCCCCGGCGAGCGCCCTGCAAGAATCACGTTACCCAGTGCTCCACATTTCTGTGAAACCCCCTTTGACCTGCGATTTTGCTTGGATTTCCAAGTAAATCGGAAAAGGGTCGAAGGGGTGCTGGTCACAGCCTTGCAGGAGGCCGGAGCAACGGCACGTTATCCCGTCCACCCAGGCCACCGGAAGACTTATCGGGTGCGACTTCCCGACGGGGCGAGGCGGCGGAAATCCGCGTTTTCCCTCTTTTAGATCACGATGCCGTTCGGCGTGGCGCCCGGCGTGACGTCGCAGGGCGACCGTCAGGCACCCGCCGCCGACCGTGACCGAAGGAGACCGAGCACGACGTGCTGTGACAGTCTGTGACTGGCTGTGACAAGTCCCAGCTCACAGCCCTGTCCTGTGCCCTAGCATCTGGCGCGTGCCGCGCTCTCCTGTACCACCCCTCATGCCTCACGCGCCCCCGCTGGGCGCCCTCCTCCGCCAGTACGCCGCCGGATCGGCGCTCGCCTGCGATCCCGTCGACCAGGGCTTGCTCAACCGCGGCTACCGGCTCCGCACGACCCGCGGCCGCTACTTCCTCAAGCACCACTTCGATCCGGAGACGGCCGCCCCCGAGGCGATCGCCCGCCAGCACCGCGCCACCGAGCGCCTGGCCGACCTCGGCGTCCCGGTCGCCCCGCCCCTCCCCGCCCAGGACGGCCGCACGGTCGCGGTCGTCGGGGGCCACGCCTACGCCCTGCACCCCTGGATCGAGGGCCGCCACCGCCACGGCGCCCAGCTCACCGCCGAGCAGTGCGGCCGTCTGGGAGCACTGCTGGGGCTGGTGCACGCGAGTCTGGAGCGGGTGATGCCGGTGCAGGGGGGCGAGCGGGCGGGAAGGAGTGCGCGGGCAGCCAGGGGCGTGCGAGCCGAGGAAAGCGCCCCCGTCCCCGCGCCGCGCACGCCGGGCGGACGCGCCCGAGCGCATACGGAAGGCGCCCGTGCGCCAAGGCCGCACG
>NZ_RSAJ01001139.1 GCF_003933965.1 Streptomyces sp. RP5T | reverse complement strand
GGTACGCGGTGGGGCGGTGAGGGCGTCGGGGGATTCTTCCTGACTTGAGCGACTTTCGCTCCCGCTTTGTCTTGTATGCCCGTTGACCCCGGAACCTGGTGTTCATGGTGATTCCACCCGCCCTCCATCGGACGGGTGGGGATTGTCAGTCCCGCGTGCTCTCATGGAGTCATGATCGAAGACACGGAAACCATCGACGAGTTTCTCGACCGGCACGCTGGCGACGTGGAAGAGGCGGTGCGCAAGGCCGCGGCGGCCGAGGTCATGCCCCGCTTCCGACGGCTCGCCGCGCACGAGGTCGACCAGAAGGCCGGCCCGCACGACCTGGTCACGGACGCCGACCGGCTGGCCGAGCAGTACCTCACCGAGGCGCTCGGCGCCCTCCTGCCCGGCTCTCTCGTGGTCGGCGAGGAGGCGGTCCACGCCGATCCGGCGTCGTACGAGGCGCTGCAGGGCGACACCCCGGTCTGGATAGTCGACCCCGTCGACGGCACCCGCCAGTTCGTGCACGGCGACCCCGGCTTCTGCATGCTGGTCGCGCTCGCGAGGAACGGCGTCCTGCTCGCCTCCTGGACCTATGCGCCGGCCCGGGACCAACTGGCCACGGCGATACGCGGCCGGGGCGCGTTCCTCGACGGCGAGCGGCTGTACTCGGGCGCCCCCGACCCGGGGCGCGACCTCCAAGTGGCCACCTCCCACCCGGACTACACGACACCGGAGCAGAAGCGCAGCCTGCTGGGGCTGTGGACGGACGGTGTCGCCCCGCGCCCGTGCGGCTCGGCGGGCCTGGAGTATCTCGCCGTCGCCCGGGGGGAGTCGGACGCCGTGGCGTTCTCCTGGGAGGCGGCCTGGGATCACGCGGCGGGCCTGCTGCTGGTCGAGGAGGCGGGCGGCGCCCATCTGACCCTCACCGGCGAGCCGTTCAGCATCAAGGGCGGCAACACCCTTCCCTTCACCGCGGCCCGCGACGCGGCGACGGCCCGGAGGGTGCGGGGACTCCTGGCGGACGAGGCCTGACGCGTCGGCTGGGACGGAGGGCGCAGGGCGGACGGCGGACGGTAGGCGGTGATGGGCGGAGGGCAATGTC
>NZ_RSAJ01001138.1 GCF_003933965.1 Streptomyces sp. RP5T | reverse complement strand
GGTGAGTTCCGCCCACTCGGCGGGGGCGACCAGAGGGTGGGCGAAGCCGGGGACCCCCAGGCCGACGCGCAGTTCGGTGCTGGGCGTGCCGGTCTTCGTGCTGGTCAGATGCGGCATGCCGCCTCCATCCAGATGTCGGCGAGGGACTCTTCGAGGTTGATGCGGGGGCGCCAGCCGAGCCGGTCGCGTGCGGTGCGCACGTCGGCCTGCTGCCAGCTGCCGCAACCGTCCGGATACGGGTACGCGACGGGCGCCGCGTGGTCCGACTCGGAGCGGGGGTGCCCGATGGTCGCCCTCAGCGGGCCGGGAGGACCGTCGAGTTCGTGGAGGGCGCCGCCGTATCCAGCGACCCGGGCCAGCACGGCGGCGGCGTCGCGGAGGCGGACGGCTCGGCCCGAGCCGATGTTGATGACGCCCTGTGCGGCGGAGAGGGAGGCCGCGTGGACGGCGCGGGCCACATCGCGGACGTCGACGAAGTCGCGCTGGGCGCCGAGGCCGCCGAGCTTGAGTTCACCGTCGCCGGACTGCATGGCGCGGCGCATGGCCTCCGCGAGACGGCCGAGCGGCGAGCCCGCGGGGGTGCCGGGGCCGGCCGGTGAGAAGACCCGCAGGACGACCGCGTCCAGACCGGAGCCGAGGACCAGTTCGGTGGCGGCGAGCTTGCTGACGCCGTACGGGCCGCCGGGGCGCGGGACCGCGTCTTCGGCCGTGGAGGAGCCCGGCTGGCTGGGCCCGTACTCGGCGCCGCAGCCGATCTGCACCAGACGGGCCCCGCAGCCGCTGCGGCGCAGGGCCTCGCAGACGGTGGCGACGGCGACCGTGTTGTGGCGGGTGAGTTCGCGGGCGCCGCCGCGGGTGGCGCCCGCGCAGTTGACGACGACCCCCGGGTGGACCGCGTCGAGGAAGCGGGTGAGGGCTCCCGGGCTGCCGGACGCGAGGTCGAAGCGCACGTCGGCGTCGTCACCGCGGCCGAGGGCGGTGAGCTGGACGGCGGGGTCGGCGAGCAGGCGGTCGGCGACGAAGCGGCCGAGGTAGCCGTTGGCTCCGATCAGCAGGACTCTCATCGGGCTGCTCCCGGGGCCTTGGGGG
>NZ_RSAJ01001137.1 GCF_003933965.1 Streptomyces sp. RP5T | reverse complement strand
ACCCAGGTGTCGGTGAAGCGGGTGGCCTCGGTGAGGATCTGGTAGCCCATGTACTCGGCGAAGGACTCGTTCAGCCAGATGTCGTCCCACCAGCGCAGGGTGACGAGGTCGCCGAACCACATGTGGGCCATCTCGTGGGCGATGACCATGGCGCGGGTCTGGCGTTCGGTGTCGGTGACGGCGGAGCGGTAGACGAACTCGTCGCGCAGGGTGACGAGGCCGGGGTTCTCCATGGCGCCGGCGTTGAACTCGGGGACGAACGCCTGGTCGTAGGAGTCGAAGGGGTAGGGCTCCTCGAACTTCTCGTGGTAGCGGTCGTAGCACTGCCTGGTGATCTCGAAGATCTCGTCGGCGTCCGGGTCGAGGTAGGGGGCCAGCGAGCGGCGGCAGTGGATGCCGAAGGGCAGGCCGCGGTGCTCGGTGCGCACGGAGTGCCAGGGGCCGGCGGCGACGGCGACGAGGTAGGTGGAGATCAGGGGGGTGGGGGCGGCCTGCCAGGTGCCGTCGCCGAGGTCGGTGGTGATGCCGTTGGCGAGGACGGTCCAGTTCTCGGGGGCCTTCACGGACAGCTCGAAGACGGCCTTGAGGTCGGGCTGGTCGAAGGCGGCGTAGACGCGCTGGACGTCGTCGAGGAAGAGCTGGGTGTAGACGTAGGTCTCGCCGTCGGTGGGGTCGGTGAAGCGGTGCATGCCCTCGCCGGTGCGGGAGTACCGCATGACGGCGTCGATGCGCAGTTCGTGCTCGCCGGCGGTCAGTCCCGTGAGGGGCAGCCGGTTCTCCTCCAGGGTCCGCGGGTCGAGGGGGCGGCCGTCGAGGGTGGCCTCCCGCAGTTCGGCCGGCTTGAGTTCGACGAAGGTGTCCGCCTGCGTGCGCGCCGTGAACCGGATGACGGTGTGGGACGTGAAGGTCTCGTCGCCGGTGGTGAGGTCGAGCGCGATGGTGTAGCGGTGGACGTCGAGGAGTTTGGCACGGGTCTGCGCTTCGTCGCGCGTCAGTACGGACATGCAGGACATGCTGCCTGATGGCACGGGCAACTCACAGAGGCGGATCGGTACACGCCTTATGTCCGGTCCTGTTCGAGCTCCCCGGTG
>NZ_RSAJ01001136.1 GCF_003933965.1 Streptomyces sp. RP5T | reverse complement strand
CCCCCGACCTGGACCCGGTCGGCGCCCTCACGGGACTGGGCACACCGACCGACCTGTGACCCGACCGACCTCCGGCCGACGCACGACCCCTGCCCCCACCCCGTGAAGGCTGTGTGAGAGTTCGCCGGTGATGTGCGGGAGCCCGCTGTGAGGAGCGGGGGCTCCGGGTCCGGGCCGCGGGGAAAGGCGGTTAGCGTGGGGGCCGTGAGCCAGACGCAGATCCCCGCCCTCCAGTACCGCTTCGACGGCCCGGAAGAGGCCCCCGTTCTCATCCTGGGGCCCTCGCTCGGGACCACGTGGCACATGTGGGACCGCCAGGTCCCCGAACTGGCCAAGCAGTGGCGGGTCTTCCGGTTCGACCTGCCGGGGCACGGCGGTGCGCCCGCCTACCCGGCGGGTTCCGTCGGCGACCTCACCGACCGGCTGCTCGCCACGCTCGACCGCTTCGGGGTGCAGCGCTTCGGCTACGCGGGCTGCGCGCTCGGCGGCGCGGTCGGCATGGAGCTGGCGCTGCGCCACCCGGAGCGGCTCGCCTCGCTCGCGCTGATCGCCGCCTCGCCCCGCTTCGGCACGGCCGACGAGTTCCGGCAGCGCGGGGTGATCGTACGGACGAACGGGCTCGACCCCATCGCCCGTACCTCGCCGGAGCGCTGGTTCACCTCCGGGTTCGCCGCCGCCCAGCCCGCGATCACCGAGTGGGCCGTGCAGATGGTGCGCACCACGGACCCCGGCTGCTACATCGCGGCCTGCGAGGCGCTGGCCGCGTTCGACGTGCGGGCCGACCTCGCGCACGTCGGTGTGCCGACCCTGGTCCTCGTCGGCTCCGACGACCAGGTCACCGGTCCCGCGGAGGCCCGCACCCTGGTCGCGGGCATCCCGGACGCCCGGCTCGCCGTCGTGCCCGGCGCCTCCCACCTGGTGCCGGTCGAGCAGCCCGCCGCCGTCACCGATCTCCTGGTCCGGCACTTCTCCACCGCCTGGCAGCCCGCCTTCGACTCCAGCACCGGCCAGACGGCGATCCCCGCCGCCCAGGTCGCGCCGGTCCTCGCGTCCGCGCCGCCGCATCCCGTGCCGATCGCCGAGATCGCCCCCGCC
>NZ_RSAJ01001135.1 GCF_003933965.1 Streptomyces sp. RP5T | reverse complement strand
GCCTCCGAACGCGGCGTCGAAGGAGGCCGACGGCGGCTCGAAGTCGTACTTCTTCAGGCTCCTGAGCGCCTCCGGGGCGCCCTGGAGGCGGTCCATGCCGGCGTCCTCCCACTCGACCGAGACCGGACCCCGGTAGTCGATGGAACCCAGCATCCGAAAGACGTCCTCCCACGGCACGTCACCGTGCCCGGCCGAGACGAAGTCCCAGCCGCGCCGCGGATCACCCCACGGCAGATGAGAACCGAGGCGGCCGTTGCGGCCGTCGAGGCGCTTGCGGGCCTCCTTGCAGTCCACGTGGTAGATCCGGTCCCGGAAGTCCCACAGGAACCCCACCGGGTCCAGGTCCTGCCACACGAAGTGCGACGGATCGAAGTTCAGCCCGAACGCCGCACGATGCCCCACAGCCTCCAGAGCCCGCTGGGTCGTCCAGTAGTCGTAGGCGATCTCGCTGGGATGCACCTCGTGCGCGAACCGCACCCCCACCTCGTCGAAGACATCCAGAATGGGGTTCCAGCGCTCGGCGAAGTCCTCGTACCCGCGCTCGATCATCGCCTCCGGCGCGGGCGGGAACATCGCGACCAGATGCCAGATCGCCGAACCCGTGAACCCGATGACGGTGTCGACACCGAACGCGGCCGCCGCCCGCGCGGTGTCCTTCATCCGCTCCGCCGCCCGCCGCCGCACCCCCTCCGGATCACCGTCGCCCCAGATCACCGACGGCAGGATCGCCTGATGCCGCTCGTCGATGATCGCATCACACACGGCCTGCCCCACCAGATGGTTGGAGACCGCCCAGCACTTGAGCCCGTACTTGTCCAGGAGCTGGTGCCTGGAGGCGAGGTACGACGGGTCCGCAAGGGCCTTGTCGACCTCGAAGTGATCTCCCCAGCAGGCGAGTTCGAGACCGTCGTAGCCGAAGTCACGAGCCAGCCGGCAGACCTCCTCCAGGGGAAGGTCGGCCCACTGACCGGTGAACAGGGTGAACTGACGCGGCATGCTTCCGGGCCTCCTCAGACAGCGATCGGGGTGTAGACGGAGTTCTTCTCGGCGCTCTCCTCCACCGCCGCGAGCACCCGCTGCACCTGAAGCCCGTCGGCGAAGG
>NZ_RSAJ01001134.1 GCF_003933965.1 Streptomyces sp. RP5T | reverse complement strand
ACGGCGAAGTCGTACGGCGCCCCGTCCCCGCCCGTCGGACCGCCCTGCGCTATCCACTGTTCCGAGGTCCCCGCCCAGTCGGCCCACCAGACGCCGTACGGGGCGAGCTCGTCCTCGGTCGCACCGACCAACCCTTCCGCCGCGAGGGCCTGATCGTTGTACGACGGCACGAACGCGAGGTTGCGGTACCAGCCGCCACTCCTGCCCGCGTGCACACAATGCCCCGCCGTCCAGACCAAGTTGGACTTGCCCGGATGCGCCGGGTCCGCCACGACCGTCGCCGAGCAGACCATCGTGCCTTCGGGGGAGTCGAAGAACACCTTGCCCGCCTCGGGGACGTTGGCGTGATACGTAGGAGACACGGCCTTCGCGTCCACCGGCACCGGCTCCGGGTCGGTCACTCCCTGGTCACCCGAGAGGTCGCTCTCCTGGAGACCGCGGTCGGGGTCCTCGGCCTGTCGCATCCGCTGCGGGTCCCACAGGCCTTCGATGATGGGGTTGATGTAGTCCTGGGCCTCGCGCAGCCAGTCTTCCCTGTCCCAGTCCTTCCAGGCGCCGTCCTTCCACTTGTCGACATCGATCCCGTGCTCCTTGAGCCTGTCCTTGATGTCGTCCGGGATCGTGATCTTGCCGTCTCCCTCGGACGCGACGGGAGCAGGGGACTGCGCGTTCGCGTCCGGATTGCCGGACCCGGAGCCGGACCCGGAGCCGGAGCCGCAGCCGGTGGCGGCCAGGGCCAGCACCGAGGCGAGGGCTACGGCGGCCAGCGCGGGGGCACTTCTGCGACGCGCGCCCCTTCCGCCTTCGCCGCGAACAGTCAACATCATCCGCTCGGATCGCATGCTCTGCCTCCCCCTGGTGAGGACGAACCCGGCGCCGGAACCAGGGACTTCCCGCGGACCGCCCGCGATTCCACCCTTCAGCACCGCGCCTTGGAACGGCACCACACACTATGCGCCCGCTATGGGTGACTTCCGACGGAACCGCAACGGTTTCGTCACGCCAAAGATCTTCGGACAACCCGTAACCCGTTGCACGGTCCGGGGTTGGTAGCGATGGGGGCTTGCTGCCAGCGGACGGCTCGGTCCCCCGCGCCCCGATACCCGTCTCGG
>NZ_RSAJ01001133.1 GCF_003933965.1 Streptomyces sp. RP5T | reverse complement strand
GGTGTGGACGGTGGGGCCGTGGGGCGGCGGGTAGGCGGCGAACTGCCGCTGCTGGTGCAGCCGGATGTCCATCACCAGGAAGTACACGCTGCTGAAGAGGCCGAAGAGCAGGACCAGGGACATGGCGACGTCGGTCCGGGAGTCGCTCTCGGGCAGCGAGCCGACCACCGCGAAGCACGCGATGGACAGCGGAAGGCTCGCCCAGGCCAGCACCCAGTCGACCGACCGGCCGCGCAGGAAGGCGACCCGGAACAACGGGGCGCAGGCGAGCAGGCCGCACGAGAGGAAGCCGGCGGCGGCGAGCAGCACGCGCAAGGTGATGACGGTGCCCGAGCTGCGGGCGGGCGGCACCGCGCCGTGGCCGTACATGAACGCTCCTGAACCGGGATTCGATGTGGGGTTCGAGCGTATAGGCCGATACCGACAACAGGTCACGGGTTGTACCGAACCGTTGTCGAGCTGATCAGTCGGGCGCGACCGTTCCGTCGGTGAGTCCGTCGTACATCCCGCGCACGAGTTGCTCTCCGAGCCGGCCCGTGTGCCTGAGCGCCCTTTCGAACTCGTCGAGCGTGCGGAAGCGTTCGCCGTAGCGTCGTTGCTCGTCGAGCGGGAGCCGGGGCAGCTGGAGTCTGCGCACGTCCAGGCGGGTCGCGGTGGAGGCGTAGCTGCTGGCCTGGCGGTTGTTGGCGGTGCCGCGCAGGAAGCCGGCGAGGAACCAGGGGTCGAGGGCCGCCGGATCGGGGCGCAGCAGCACGAGATTGCGCCCGAGGACGGCTCCCCCGGTCGCCGCGTCGATCACGCGCGCCATCGAGCCGCCGCCGAGCACGGGTACGACGACGTCGCCGGGTTCGGTCAGCACGGCCTCGTCGTCGCTCTCGGGGAGCGTTCCGGAGGGGGCGGTCCCGGAGAGGACGTCGTGGTCGGTGAGCACGGGCACGCGTGCGTGGCCGCCGTTTCCTCCCGTGCGCAGCAGCAGGGCGCCTCCGCGCGCGAGTTCGCCGACGGTGGTGAGCGGCCACCGCGCGGGGTGGGCCGGGTCGGCGCGCTGCGGGGTGAGGTCAGCGGTCAGTCGCATGGTCTCCCCCAGCAGTTCACGCACGGCCGTGAGCTGTTCGGCGC
>NZ_RSAJ01001132.1 GCF_003933965.1 Streptomyces sp. RP5T | reverse complement strand
GGGTGGGGCTGTCCGCGGTGATGATCGCGGCGGCCTCCGGGGCCCGTGTGGTGGCCGTGGACGTGTCCGCCCGGGCCCTGGCCCTGGCGCGGGAGTTCGGCGCGGCCGCGTGCGTGGACGCGTCCGGCACGCCGGACACCGCGGCGGCGGTCCGCGATCTGACCGGCGGCGGCGCCCATGTGTCCCTGGACGCCCTCGGTTCCCCGGCCACCTGCGCGGCCTCGGTCGGCTCCCTGCGCCGGCGCGGCCGGCACGTCCAGGTCGGCCTGCTGCCCTCGCCGGACGGGACGACCCCGGTCCCCATGGCCCGCGCGATCGCCCTGGAGCTCGAACTCCTCGGCAGCCACGGCATGGCCGCCCACACCTACCCGCCGATGCTGGAACTGGTCGCGGCGGGGGTGCTGCGGCCGGATCTGCTGGTGACGTCCACGATCGCGCTGGACGCGGCCCCGGCCGCCCTCGCGGCGATGGGCACCGCACCCGGGGCCGGGGTGACGGTCATCGAACCGTGGGGGTGAGGGCGGCCCACTCACGGTCGAGCAGGCTCATCACGACCCAGTCCACCCACACGCCGTCCCGCAGATCGGCCTCCCGCCGCACTCCCTCGACCCTGAACCCGGCCTTCTCGTAGACCCGCAGGGCGCGGGCGTTGTGGCCGTAGACCTCCAGCTCGATGCGGTGCAGGCCGAGCCGCTCGAAGCCGTGGCCGACGACGAGACGGGTGGCCTCGCTGCCGAGCCCGCGGCCACGGCCCCGCGGGCCGATGAGGGTGCGGAACGTGCAGCTGCGCGCCCGGGCGTCCCACTCGTGGAGGACGACCTCGCCGACCAGCTCGCCGGTCGCGCGGTCGGTGACGGCGAGGTCGAGACGGTCGGACTGCGCGGACCGCGTGCCGTACCAGGAGCGCAGCCGCTCCAGGGTGAGCTCGCCGGCGGGGGCTCCGGTGAAGCGCACGACCTCGGGGTCCTGGACGATCTCCGCCATGACCTCGGCGTCCGCCTCGGTGAACGGACGCAGCACGGTCCTGTCGCCGGTCAGCACGGGTTTCACGGAGAAGTCGCTCATGGGCCGAGGGTGTCAGACGCCCACGTCCCCCGGCCCGTGATTTTCGCCGGGCCGGGGTGGGGGA
>NZ_RSAJ01001131.1 GCF_003933965.1 Streptomyces sp. RP5T | reverse complement strand
CGGCCACGCTCTGCGCTCTCCCAGCGGGCGGGGCTCGGCCGGCGGCGGGGACACGGGCGCGAAGGAGGAGGCCAGGGGCTCGTCGGCCACGCGCGTGCTCGTGGTCGACTCGGACTGCTGCGTCATCGAGGAGGCTCCCATCGCTGAGCGTCGTCGCGGAGATCGTCTAGGACCGACTCCAGGGTGTTCAACGCGCGTTGCACATGTGGCAGTTCCAACGGCGCGGGTGACGTGAGGCATTCCGCGCGCTCCGCGTCGGTACCACCGAGCAGGGGGCCGGTGGACAGCCGTGCGCGCAGCGCGCCGAGGTCGTCGCCGAAGCGGTGCCCGCCGGGGGCGGGCATGCCGAGCCGGGCGGTGAGGAAGTCCTCCAGGTCCTGGGCGTCGCCGACGCCCCGGGCGGCCAGCGCGGGCCGCAGGGGGCCGAGGTCGACGTAGAGGTGGCGGCCGGCCCGCGGGGGCCGGCACAGCGCGCCCGCCCCGACGGCCACCGCGTGCGCGGCGGCGGCCACGCGCGCGTGGAGGTGTCCTACGGCGGCGCGGCGGGCGGTGACCGGTTCGGGCTCGGCGAGGGCGTGGGCGGCGACCGCGGCGACGGGGGCTGCGACGCGGGCGCCGAGGGCGGTCAGGATGTCCAGCACGCGTGCGTGCAGGCCGTCGCCGCTGCCGTTCGCCGGGAAGCGGGCGAAGGCGGCCGGCCAGCCGGCCGGGAGGAGGCTTCCGGCCAGGTCGGTGACGACGGTGACCCGGTCGGGCAGCATCTCGGCGGGGCTGAGCAGGACCGTCTCGTGCGGGGCGTGCACGGTGTCGCGCCAGGTCTCGTCGCTGACCAGGTGCAGGCCCTCGCCCGCGGCGGCCTCGACGGTCTCGTGCAGGACCTCCGGCGGGGCGACGGTGGCGGTGGGGTCGTCGGCGACGGACAGCACCAGCAGCCGCGGGTCACCGCCCTCGGCGCGTACCCTGCGCACGGTCTCCAGGAGGGCGTAGGGGTCGGGGACACCGCCGCACTCGGCCGGGGTCGCCACGTGGAAGACGGGTCTGCCCAGCAGGCGCGCGTACGGCGCCCACCAGGCGGCGCAGGGGCGGGGCACCAGGACGTCGCCGCCGAGCGCGGCGGTCAGGGCGAGCAGCAG
>NZ_RSAJ01001130.1 GCF_003933965.1 Streptomyces sp. RP5T | reverse complement strand
CCCCACCTCCAGCCCGTCCGCGAGCGCGCGATGAGGCTCGCGCTGCCCCGCTGGTCCGGCACGCTGGCCGTGAAGGCCGCCGTGTTCATCACCGTGATGTGCTGCGGCCTCGCCGCGCTGCTCGGCGTCCTCGTGCATGTCTCGGTCACCGACCAGACCGTCGGCGAGGCCCGTCACCTGGCGCTGGGCCGGCTGAAGAGCGCGACCGAGGCGTACGAGGCCGGGGACACCCTGACGTGGGACGCGGGCGTGGATCCGCCGGACCTGCCGCAGTCGCTGCGGGCGCTGGCGGTGGCCGGGGAGCGCGGCACGATGGTCGCGGAGCACCGCGGCCGCCCCACGATGTGGGCGGCGGGGCCGGTGGACGGGAACCGCGCGCTGGCCGTGGAGGTCGACTACGCGCAGGGGGCGCGGACGATCGCGGGCCTGGACCGGGCGATCCTGTGGTCGTCGGCGCTGGCGATCACCGCGACCCTGCTGGTGGGGGCCTTCGCGGTCACCCGGGTGACGACCCGGCTGCACACGACCGCCCGGGTGGCCCGGCGGATCACCGCGGGCGACCTCGACGCGCGGGTCGGCGATCCGCGGACGAAGGATCCCTCGCGGCCCCAGGACGAGGTGGCCGCGGTGGCCGCCGCGCTGGACTCCATGGCGGGGTCGTTGCAGGGGAAGCTGCTGAGCGAGCAGCGGTTCACCGCGGATGTGGCCCATGAGCTGCGGACGCCGTTGACGGGGCTGCACGCGGCGGCCGAGTTGCTGCCGCCGGGGCGGCCGACCGAACTGGTGCGCGACCGGGTGGCCGCGCTGCGGACGCTGACGGAGGACCTGCTGGAGATCTCCCGGCTGGACACCGGCCGCGAGACGGTGGAGCCGGACACGGAACGGCTGGCCGCGGTGGCCGAGCGAGTGGTGCGGGCGTCCGGGACCGACACCGAGGTCGTGGTCGTGCGGGATCTCGCCGTGGAGACGGACCGGCGGCGGCTGGAGCGGGTGCTGGGCAACCTGGTGGCCAACGCGCACCGGCACGGGCGGGGGCCGGTGTCCCTGACGGTCGACGGGGCGGTGGTGACCGTACGGGACCACGGGGACGGGTTCCCGGAGTACCTCGTCGAGCACGGGCCGCAGCGGTTCCGCAC
>NZ_RSAJ01000112.1 GCF_003933965.1 Streptomyces sp. RP5T | reverse complement strand
CATCACCTGGACGTAGACCCGATCGTCGCTGCGGGCCAGGGCCGGCATCACGGCGCACGCGAAGACGTAGAAGGTCCCGGCGATCAGGCCCGTGGCGACGGTGGCCGCGCCGAGGACGAGGCCGCTGCTCCTGCTGCTCTGTGTCATGCCTCCAGTCAAGGACCCGGCCCACCGCACCGGACATGGCCGAGACGCGCCCTCGCATACGTGCGCGTCCAGGCATCGCTCCCGGTACGGGGGGTTCCGGCGGCGGGAGCGGGAAGGCACTGTGGGAGGGAGCCCCGGAACAGCCCCATAGAGCCTCGAAGCACTTCACCGACCCCGAACGACCGGGGCACCCCTAGGCGGTGACAGGCACATGGCACTGGGTACGGCCACGGTCGCGTACGAGCTGCGGTTCGACGCCGGGCGGATCTGTCTCGACCTCCTCGCGACCACCCACCCCGAGGAACGTCTCGACTCGACGGAGGTGCTCGGCGCCTGGATAGTCGGCTCGGGGTTGGTGCCCGAGGGGACGGACCTGACACACATGGACCCCTCCTGGCTGGTCGACTTCCGCGAACTGCGCGGACGTGTCGGACAGTTGGTCCGGGGCACCCCCGGCCAAGCTCCCGGTCACGGACCCGTTCACGGACCCGGTCAAGCCCGCGGCCAAGCCGCAGGTCACGCCTACGACCTCGCGCTCGCCCACGTCAACGCCGCCGCCCGCGCCGCACCGCCCGCCCCCCGCGCGGTGCCGGCCGAGGACGGCTCGCTGGTGCGCGAGCTGGACGGCCCGCCGGACTGCGCGGCGCTGCTCGGGGCCGTCGCCAGGGACGCCGTGGAACTGCTCACGGACCCCGTCGCGCGGGCCGGGATCAGAGAGTGCGAAGGGGACAACTGCCCCATCGTCTACCTGGACACCTCACGGGGGCGCAGGAGGCGCTGGTGCTCCAGTGAAGTGTGCGGGAACCGCGAAAGAGTGGCCCGCCACCGTCGGCGCGCGGCGCTCTCGCGCAACTGACCGACCGTTATGTCCCTTCTGTGGAGCGGGAGTCGAAGTGATTTCGATTACATGTCGTTTACTCGCCCAACCTCACGGGCCGTAGTCGTGATCTTGCCTGTGTGGTGGAAATGTAAAGATCGCGCGGCGGGAATGTGCGCGCATGTCCTGTCTCGTCACGTCACTCAGAAGAAAACTGTCGTCGCACTTTGAACACCCAACTCATCGCGTCCGTACCCGTAGTCGAGCGACCGACTGGGGGAACCCCCGGACATCGGAGGTGGGCGTGCGCAAGGATTCCGTCGTGGCCAATGAACGTGGATCGAGGGCCCGACATCGCATGTCCCAGCCCTCGGAACCTGATGAGGAGCTGATGCGTGCCCTGTACCGGGAGCACGCCGGACCTCTCCTTGCGTACGTCCTTCGTCTGGTCGCGGGTGACCGCCAGAGAGCCGAGGACGTGGTGCAGGAAACACTCATCCGTGCCTGGAAGAACGCCGGCCAGCTCAATCGAGCGACCGGATCGGTACGCCCCTGGCTGGTGACGGTCGCCCGGCGCATCGTCATCGACGGCCACCGCAGCCGGCAGGCCCGGCCGCAGGAGGTCGATCCGTCGCCGCTGGAGGTCATCCCCGCGGAGGACGAGATCGACAAGGCGCTGTGGTTGATGACGCTGTCAGACGCGCTCGACGACCTGACCCCGGCCCACCGGGAGGTGCTCGTCGAGACGTACTTCAAGGGGCGTACCGTCAACGAGGCGGCCGAGACACTGGGCATCCCCAGCGGCACCGTCCGCTCGCGGGTCTTCTACGCCCTGCGGTCGATGAAGCTCGCACTGGAGGAGCGGGGGGTGACAGCGTGATGGGTGTTTACGGGGGTAACCAGGGATTCGGCACAGGTGGTTCGGGTATGTCTGGCTCCATGATGGGATCTCCGGTGCCGAACGAGCACGAGACCGTCGGCGCCTACGCCCTCGGAATCCTCGACGACGCCGAGGCGACCGCCTTCGAGGCCCATCTCGCGACCTGCGAGTGGTGCGCACAGCAGCTCGACGAGCTCGCCGGCATGGAGCCGATGCTCGCCGCCCTCGCGGATCTGCCGGGCTCCGGCACTCCCGCGATCGGGGAGTCGCTGTCCGCCAAGCCCAGTCCGCGGATCGTGAACAAGCTCGTGGACGAGGTCGCCGAGCGCCGTGCGCAGAAGCGGCGCCGCAGCATGTACATGGTCGCGGCCGCGGCCGCGCTGATCATCGGCGGACCCTTCGTCGCGATCGCGGCGAACGGCGGCGATTCGGACGGCGGGGCCAAGCAGGGACAGGTCCTCGCGGCCACCCCGAAGGAACTCTTCGATTCCATGCGCGACAAGGTGTCCGCGACCGACTCCACCACCGGGGTCAGCGCCACCGTCGCCATGCAGGAGAAGAACTGGGGCACCTCGCTCGGCCTGGAGCTCAAGGGCGTCAAGGGACCGCTCAAGTGCTCCCTGATCGCCGTCGGCACCAACGGCGAGCGCTGGACGGCCTCCACCTGGTCCGTCGGCAAGTGGGGCTACGGCATCCCGAACGGCAAGACCGCGGAGTCCAAGCAGCCCCTCTACATCGGCGGCGCGGTCGCACCCGCCCAGAACGAGATCGATCACTTCGAGGTCGTGGACTCCGACGGCAACAAGCTCGTCCAGGTCGACGCGTAACTTCCCGCCGGGGCCCCCTTCGCGTACGGTTGACGGCTGCCCAGCACGTCAGAAGGGGGCCCGGTGGCCGCTCAGGCTCAACCATCTGCGGTCGGCTCGGTTCAGGACTCGGTTCGGGACCGTGAGATCAGCGTCGAACAGGAACATCTGGACCGGGTCTACCGGCGCCTCGAGGAGAAGATCCACGAGGCGGAGTTCCTGATGAACGACGCGGCCAAGCGTGGCCAGGTCGGCACGCCCGGCGCGCTCGCCGAGCGGGACGCCCAGGTCTTCCGGGCCGGCGTCCACCTCAACCGGCTCAACAACGAGTTCGAGGACTTCCTCTTCGGCCGGATCGACCTGCTGCTCGGCAAGGACGGCAAGAAGGGACCCGACGGCGCCTACACCGCCGTCGAGCCCGCCGAAGGGGCCGTCCGCGAGGACAACACCGCCGACATCGCGGAGACCCTGCACATCGGCCGGATCGGGGTCCTGGACTCCGAGTACGCGCCCCTCGTCATCGACTGGCGGGCCCCCGCCGCGGCGCCCTTCTACAGGTCCACTCCGGTGGATCCCGGGCGTGTCGTACGACGGCGGGTCATCCGTTCCAAGGGGCGCCGGGTCCTCGGGGTCGAGGACGACCTCATGCGCCCCGAGCTCAAGGCCTTCCTCGACGGCGACGAACTGCCCGTCATCGGCGACGGCGCCCTCATGGCCGCGCTCGGACAGGCCCGCAGCCACACCATGCGGGACATCGTCGCCTCCATCCAGGCCGAGCAGGACCTGGTCATCCGCGCCCCCGCCGCGTCGGTGACGTACGTCGAGGGCGGGCCCGGCACCGGCAAGACCGCCGTGGCCCTGCACCGCGCCGCGTACCTGCTCTACCAGGACCGCCGCCGGTACTCGGGCGGCATCCTCATCGTCTCGCCCACCCCCCTGCTGGTCGCCTACACCGAGGGCGTCCTGCCCTCCCTCGGCGAGGAGGGCCAGGTCGCCATCCGCGCGATCGGCTCCCTGGTCGACGGCGTCGAGGCCACTCTGTACGACTCACCGGCGGTGGCCCGCGCCAAGGGCTCGTACCGGATGCTGAAGGTGCTGCGGAAGGCGGCACGGGGGGTGCTGGAGCTGGGCACCGGCGGGCTGGGCACCACCCACGCCCGCCCCGACTCCGGGCAACTCTCCTTCGGCGACCTCGGTGACCCCTACGCCGGTGGCGGGGACGGGAACGGCGCCCGCGCCGCCGTATCGCCGCAGGCCCCGGCCGGGCCCCCCACCCGCCTGCGGGTGGTCGCCTTCGGGCGGAGGCTGGAGCTGGAGGCGGAGGAGCTGGAACGCATCCGCCGCAACGCCCTCGGCGGCACCGCGCCCGTCAACCTGCTGCGGCCCCGCGCCCGCAAGTTGCTGCTGGACGCGCTGTGGGCGCGGTCCGGGGCGGGCGGCCGGCACACCGATCCGGAGCTGGCCGCCGAGCTGCGGTCCTCGTTCGACGAGGACATCACCTCCGAGGACGCCTTCATCGAGTTCCTCGACGCCTGGTGGCCCGAGCTCACCCCGAAGACCGTCCTCGCCGCGATGGCCGACGAGCGGCGCCTGGGCCGCTGGGCCCGCCGCATCCTCAACCCCGGCGAGGTGCGCAGGGTCGCCCGCTCGCTGCGGCGCGACGGCCTGACCGTGCACGACATCGCCATGCTCGACGAGCTCCAGGCCGTCCTCGGCGTCCCCGCCCGCCCGCGCAAGCGGCGCGAACTGGACCCGCTCGACCAGCTCACCGGCCTGGAGGAGCTGATGCCGGTGCGCGAGGAGTCGCAGCGCGAGCGGGCCGAGCGGCTCGCCCAGGAGCGGGTCGAGTACGCGCACGTCATCGTCGACGAGGCCCAGGACCTCACGCCCATGCAGTGGCGCATGGTCGGCCGCCGCGGCCGGCACGCCACCTGGACGGTCGTGGGCGACCCCGCCCAGTCCTCCTGGTCCGACCCCGACGAGGCCGCCGAGGCCCGTGACGAGGCCCTGGGCAGCCGTCCCCGCCGCCGCTTCCAGCTCACCGTCAACTACCGCAACCCCTCCGAGATCGCCGACCTCGCGGCGAAGGTGCTGGCGCTGGCCATGCCCGGCTCCGAGTCCCCGCGAGCCGTGCGGTCCACCGGTGTCGAGCCCCGCTTCGTCGTCGTACGCAAGTCGCTGGGCGAGACCGTCCGCGAGGAGGCCGCCCGGCTGCTCGGTCTGGTCGACGGCACGGTCGGCGTGGTGGTCGCCATGAACCGCCGGGAGGAGGCCGCCCGCTGGCTCACCGGACTCGGCGACCGGGTCGTGGCGCTCGGCAGTCTGGAGGCCAAGGGCCTGGAGTACGACGCGACGGTCGTCGTCTCCCCGGCCGAGATCGCCGACGAGTCGCCCGCCGGACTGCGGGTGCTCTACGTCGCCCTCACCCGGGCCACCCAGCAGCTCACGGTCGTCTCGGCGGAGCGCGACCAGCCGGACGGGGAGGGCGTGCCGGATCTGCTGAGAGATTGAACTCTCCGCACGGGAATGGTCTTTCGGGATCCGTTTGTTAGCCTGGACGTGACACCGGCCCGATCCAAGCCCCCGGGCCCAACCTTCGTCGCTCAGAGCGACCACTTGCCGCGAGGCGAGCATGGCGGGTCGGTGTCATTGACCTGGCGAGAGGCCCACGTCCATGTGACGTGGGCCTCTTTCGTATGGACGCCTCCATGAACACAAAGTCCGCAATCCGGCGCGGCTAACGCCTACTCATCAGTAGGTGCGACGATCGGACGGCATCAGCGTCACCCGTGAAAGCAGAGGAAGTCGGCCATGGCAACGGCGCCCAGCGTCTCCTACTCGATGACGGTCCGGCTGGAGGTGCCCGCCAGCGGAACCGCCGTCTCGCAGCTCACCACCGCCGTGGAGTCCTCCGGAGGCTCGGTGACCGGCCTCGACGTCACCGCATCCGGTCACGAGAAGCTCCGGATCGACGTCACCATCGCGGCCAGCTCCACCAAGCACGCCGACGAGATCGTCGAGGAGCTGCGCGGCATCGAGGGCGTCACGCTCGGCAAGGTGTCCGACCGTACGTTCCTGATGCACCTCGGCGGCAAGATCGAGATGGCGTCGAAGCACCCCATCCGCAACCGTGACGACCTCTCGATGATCTACACCCCGGGCGTGGCCCGCGTGTGCATGGCGATCGCCGAGAACCCCGAGGACGCCCGCCGCCTGACCATCAAGCGCAACTCCGTTGCGGTCGTGACGGACGGCTCGGCCGTGCTGGGCCTGGGCAACATCGGCCCCAAGGCGGCCCTGCCGGTCATGGAGGGCAAGGCGGCCCTCTTCAAGCGGTTCGCCGGCATCGACGCCTGGCCGCTGTGCCTGGACACCCAGGACACCGACGCGATCGTCGAGATCGTCAAGGCGATCGCCCCCGGGTTCGCGGGCATCAACCTGGAGGACATCTCCGCGCCCCGCTGCTTCGAGATCGAGGCCCGGCTGCGTGAGGCCCTCGACATCCCCGTCTTCCACGACGACCAGCACGGCACCGCGATCGTCGTCCTCGCCGCCCTGACGAACGCGCTGCGTGTCGCCGGCAAGGCGATCGAGAACATCCGGGTCGTCATGTCCGGCGCCGGCGCGGCCGGTACGGCCATCCTCAAGCTGCTGATCGCCGCCGGCGTCAAGAACGCCGTCGTCGCCGACATCCACGGTGTGGTCCACGCGGGCCGTGAGGACCTCGTCGAGGCCGCCCCCGGCTCGGCGCTGCGCTGGATCGCCGACAACACCAACCCCGAGAACCTGACCGGGACGCTCAAGGAGGCCGTCCGCGGCGCCGACGTCTTCATCGGTGTCTCGGCCCCGAACGTCCTGGACGGCGCCGACGTGGCCGCCATGGCCGAGGGTGCGATCGTGTTCGCGCTCGCGAATCCCGACCCCGAGGTCGACCCGGCCGTCGCCCGTGAGACGGCGGCGGTCGTGGCCACCGGCCGCTCCGACTTCCCCAACCAGATCAACAACGTGCTGGTCTTCCCGGGTGTCTTCCGCGGTCTGCTGGACGCCCAGTCCCGCACCGTCAACACGGAGATGATGCTCGCCGCCGCGAAGGCCCTCGCGGACGTCGTCACCGAGGACGAGCTGAACCCGAACTACATCATCCCGAGCGTCTTCAACGACAAGGTCGCGGGCGCGGTGGCCGGTGCGGTGCGGGACGCGGCGAAGGCCGCGGGCGCGACGGCGTAGGGGCCTCGTCCGGGTCCGCGGGCCCCGCGTCTACAGTGGACGTCGTATGTTTGTTCGGCTGTGAGGATTGCCACGGTGGTCCTCCGGCCCGGCGCGTCGCGGAACCGGGCGCTTCACGCCACCCTCTAGGGTGGCGCCACGCCCAGGCCTCTGTTCGTGTGACCCCCTAGGGTGTTCATGCGAGCCCTACGGGTGCCGGATTGGCTTTCCCGCAGCAGGTAGGGGCAGGATGCGTCTCTGGGCGCGAGCGCATCGGCTTCGCTGTGCCTCGTGTGCGGCCCCGCCGCGTGGCACACCCCAACGGCAAGAAGAACACGGGAGTAACAACATGAACCGCAGTGAGCTGGTGGCCGCGCTGGCCGACCGCGCCGAGGTGACCCGCAAGGACGCCGACGCCGTTCTGGCCGCGTTCGCCGAGACCGTCGGCGAGATCGTCGCCAAGGGCGACGAGAAGGTCACCATCCCCGGCTTCCTGACCTTCGAGCGCACCCACCGTGCCGCTCGCACCGCGCGCAACCCGCAGACCGGTGACCCGATCCAGATCCCGGCCGGCTACAGCGTCAAGGTCTCGGCGGGCTCCAAGCTGAAGGAAGCCGCCAAGGGCAAGTAAGGGCGCCTGCTCGCCGACCTGGCGTGGCGCCGTGGGCGACTGCGGCGCCGCTGTGGCTGGTCGCGCAGTTCCCCGCGCCCCTGAAGGGGCGCTTCAGCCGAACGCCGATGGGGCGGTCACCCGAGTCCGGGTGACCGCCCCATCGGCGTTCGTACGACCGCTGCCGCTAGCCGAGTGCCTTGCCCGGCAGTTCGACCTTCGCGCCGAGTTCCACGAGCTTCTCCATGCTGTGTCTGCCCGGGGGACGACCCCCGGACCCCCAGCCGAGGGCGGGGGTGTCCTGGCGCGGCGTGTGGAAGCGGGTGGTCAGCCGAGTGCCTTGCCCGGCAGCTCCACCTTCGCGCCGAGTTCCACGAGCTTCTCCATGAAGTTCTCGTAGCCGCGGTTGATCAGGTCGATGCCGTGGACCCGGGAGGTGCCCTGGGCCGCGAGGGCGGCGATCAGGTACGAGAAGCCGCCGCGGAGGTCCGGGATCACCAGGTCGGCGCCCTGGAGCTTGGTGGGGCCCGAGACGACCGCCGAGTGCAGGAAGTTGCGCTGGCCGAAGCGGCAGTTCGAGCCGCCCAGGCACTCGCGGTAGAGCTGGATGTGTGCGCCCATCTGGTTGAGCGCGGAGGTGAAGCCGAGACGGGACTCGTAGACCGTCTCGTGGATGATCGACAGACCGGTGGCCTGGGTGAGCGCGACCACCAGCGGCTGCTGCCAGTCCGTCTGGAAGCCCGGGTGCACGTCGGTTTCGAGCGCGATGGACTTCAACTGGCCGCCGGGGTGCCAGAAACGGATGCCCTCGTCGTCGATCTCGAAGGCCCCGCCCACCTTCCGGTAGGTGTTCAGGAACGTCATCATCGAGCGCTGCTGGGCGCCGCGCACGTAGATGTTGCCCTCGGTCGCCAGCGCGGCGGACGCCCAGGAGGCGGCCTCCAGGCGGTCCGGCAGGGCGCGGTGGTTGTAGCCGCCGAGCCGGTCCACGCCGGTGACGCGGATGGTCCGGTCGGTGTCCATCGCGATGATGGCGCCCATCTTCTGCAGGACGCAGATGAGGTCCTCGATCTCCGGCTCCACCGCGGCGTTCGACAGCTCGGTGACACCCTCGGCGAGGACCGCCGTCAGCAGCACCTGCTCGGTCGCGCCCACGGACGGGTAGGGCAGCGTGATCTTCGTGCCCCGAAGCCGGCGCGGCGCCTCCAGGAACTGCCCGTCCGCGCGCTTCTCGATCGTCGCGCCGAACTGCCGCAGCACCTCGAAGTGGAAGTCGATGGGCCGGCCGCCGATGTCGCAGCCGCCGAGACCGGGGATGAAGGCGTGCCCCAGGCGGTGCAGCAGCGGGCCGCACAGGAGGATCGGGATCCGCGAGGAACCCGCGTGGGCATCGATGTCAGCGACGTTGGCGCTCTCGACATGCGTCGGGTCCATCACCAGCTCGCCCGGTTCCTCACCCGGACGGACCGTCACACCATGCAGTTGCAGCAGCCCGCGTACGACCCGCACGTCACGGATGTCCGGAACGTTGCGCAGTCGACTCGGCTCGCTGCCCAGCAGGGCGGCGACCATGGCCTTCGGTACGAGGTTCTTCGCACCGCGGACACGGATCTCGCCCTCCAGCGGGGTTCCGCCGTGGACAAGCAGTACGTCGTCAGAGCCGTTGACGGTCATGTATCTCGCGTTCCGATGAGTCGGGCAGGGGCCAGAAGGGACAAGGGTAATCGCCGCCCACCCCCCTTCTGTAAGCCCAAGTGCCGCCCAGCAACGTCATAGCTCTGTCACAACACGGGCTGCTAGGTGGCGGGCACATGGGGTCACCGGCGCCCGGCGTGCGCTCGCGGCGCATCGGTGCGCTCTGAGCTGCATCCACCGTCGTCGGGGCATTGCCTCCCCATGCGGAGGAAAGATGCGGGATCATGTCTGGCATGACCGAGGTGTCCTCGCTCACAGGGCGGTTGCTCGTGGCAACGCCCGCCCTGGCGGACCCGAACTTCGACCGTGCGGTGGTGCTCCTTCTCGACCACGACGAGAAGGGCTCCCTCGGTGTCGTTCTCAACCGGCCCACCCCGGTGGACGTCGGGGACATCCTGGAGGGCTGGGCCGACCTCGCGGGCGAGCCCGGTGTCGTCTTCCAGGGCGGCCCGGTCTCCCTCGACTCGGCCCTCGGGGTCGCCGTCATCCCCGGCGGCGGGGCCGTCGACGGGTCGCCGCTGGGCTGGCGCAGAGTGCACGGTGCCATCGGACTGGTCGACCTGGAGGCCCCGCCGGAGCTGCTCGCCTCGGCCCTCGGCAGCCTGCGCATCTTCGCCGGGTACGCGGGCTGGGGCCCCGGTCAGCTGGAGGACGAGCTGGTGGAGGGCGCCTGGTACGTCGTCGAGTCGGAACCCGGCGACGTCTCCTCGCCGGCCCCGGAAAGACTCTGGCGCGAGGTGCTGCGCCGCCAGCGCAGCGAACTGGCGATGGTGGCCACGTACCCGGACGACCCGTCGCTCAACTGATCCATGTGAGCTTCAGTACTCTTGGGCGTATGAGCACTCTCGAGCCCGAGCGCGGGACTGGTACGGGGACCCTCGTCGAGCCCACGCCGCAGACTTCCCACGGCGACGGCGACCACGAGCGCTTCGCCCATTACGTCCAGAAGGACAAGATCATGGCGAGCGCCCTCGACGGGACCCCCGTCGTGGCGCTGTGCGGCAAGGTGTGGGTACCCGGCCGCGATCCCAAGAAGTACCCCGTGTGTCCCATGTGCAAGGAGATCTACGAGTCCATGGGCTCGGGGGACGACGACAAGGGCGGCGACAAGTAGGACCGCCGCCCCCAGGCTGACTTTCAAGGGGCCTCCGGGGCGCGTTGTGACGCGCTTCGGGGGTCCTTTGCGTGTCCTTTACTGATCGTTCCGGCGCTGCTCGCGATTTCCCGGCGCGACCGCGGTGACCGGATCGCGCCTGTGGAGATCCCGGTCCGGGACGATTTCCTCTTCGCCAAGTCGTTCCTCGTCGGCGACACTTCGCAGGGTCGTGGCCGCGTGGGCGGTGACGGCGATCGCGGTGCTGGTCTCCCTCGTACTCGTACAGCGACTCCTGGTCCCGTGGCCGGGCGGAGCGGTCAAGGACTGACGTGACTTCACTGGCTGAACTGATTCCCGCGCCCCGCGCCGTCGAGGTGGCCACGACGGGCGGCTTCGTGTTCGGACCGGAGACCGCCCTGTGGGGCGCGCCCGGCACCGGGACCACCCAGCGCTGGCTGCGCTCCACCCTGGGCGCGGCCCTCGGCCTGTCGCTGCCGCCGGGCCAGGAGGGCGCCGAGAACACGCTCGCACTGCGCCTCGACGACACCCTGGAGCCGGAGGGCTACCGGCTGAAGGTCACCGCCGACGGCGTGGAGATCACCGGCGGCGGCCCGGCCGGAGTGTTCTGGGGCGCCCAGTCGCTGCGCCGGCTGCTCGGCCCCGACGCCTTCCGGCGCGCGCCCGTGGCCCCCGGCCGGCGCTACGGCGTACGGCACCAGACCGTCGAGGACGCCCCGCGGTTCCGCTGGCGCGGCCTCATGCTCGACGTGGCCCGGCACTTCATGCCCAAGGACGGGGTCCTGCGCTGTCTCGACCTGATGGCCGCGCACAAACTCAACGTCTTCCACTTCCACTTGACGGACGACCAGGGCTGGCGGATCGAGATCAAGAGGCATCCCCGGCTCACCGAGGTGGGGTCATGGCGGGCGCGCACCAAATTCGGCCACCGGGCCTCGCCGCTGTGGGAGGAGAAGCCGCACGGTGGTTTCTACACCCAGGACGACATCCGGGAGATCGTCGCCTACGCGGCCGAACGGCATATCACCGTCGTCCCCGAGATCGACGTGCCCGGACACTCGCAGGCGGCCATCGCCGCGTACCCGGAACTCGGCAACACCGATGTCATCGACACGTCCTCCCTTTCGGTCTGGGACAACTGGGGCATCTCCTTGAACGTACTCAACCCCACTGACAACACCCTCCGCTTCTACGAGGGCGTCTTCGAGGAACTGCTGGAGCTGTTCCCCTCCGAGTTCATTCACATCGGCGGCGACGAATGCGCCAAGGAGCAGTGGCGGCAGTCGCCTTCGGTCCAGGCCCGGATCGGGGAACTCGGCCTCGCGGACGAGGACGAGTTGCAGTCCTGGTTCGTCGCACACTTCGACAAGTGGCTTTCCGCGCGCGGGCGCAGGCTCATCGGCTGGGACGAGATCCTGGAGGGCGGCCTGGCCGAAGGCGCCGCGGTGTCGTCCTGGCGCGGCTACACGGGCGGCATCGCGGCCGCCCGCGCGGGCCACGACGTCGTCATGTGCCCCGAGCAGCAGGTGTATCTGGACTACCGGCAGGACGCGGGCGCCGACGAGCCGGTCCCCATCGCCTACGTCCGCACCCTGGAGGACGTCTACCGGTTCGAGCCCGTGCCACCGGAGTTGACGCCCGAGGAGGCCGCGCACGTCCTCGGCGCGCAGGCCAACGTGTGGACCGAGGTGATGGAGGACCAGGGCCGCGTCGACTACCAGACCTTCCCCCGCCTCGCGGCCTTCGCCGAGGTGGCCTGGAGCGCCCTGCCCGCCCCCGGGGAACGGGACTTCGCCGACTTCGAGCGGCGGATGACCGCGCACTACCGGCTGCTCGACGCCCTCGGCGTCGGCTACCGGCCGCCCACGGGGCCGCTGCCCTGGCAGAAACGGCCCGGTGTGCTCGGCCGGCCCATCGAGGGAGCGCCTCCGAACAGGTAAGGGAAAAAGAGCCCTAAGGGTCACCGAAGAGTGTCAATCGGTACGGGGCGGTGATCCCGTGCGAAAACGGACCATCTCCCTGATGGGGCGGGCGAAAGCCGCCGAACACCTCCTAGCGGACCCCTGTCTTCGGGTGTTGCGAAGATGTGCCAGAGTTGCCACGTCCGCCCTGTCAGCACGTACCGTACGGCAGCAACAGGCAGGGCCGGCAGGACCAGGTGGGGCAGCGGGAAGGGGCAGCCGGTTTGACCACGCACGCACCGCAGGCGGCGCAGGCCGTCACGCTGCCCACGACACTGGACGAGGCCGTGGCGGCCCTCACCGCCATGCCCGCCGCCGTGCCCGTCGCCGGCGGCACCGACCTCATGGCCGCCGTCAACTCCGGGCAGCTCAGGCCCGCCGCTCTCGTCGGCCTCGGCCGGATCAGCGAGATCCGCGGCTGGCAGTACCAGGACGGGCACGCCCTGCTCGGCGCGGGGCTCACGCACGCGCGCATGGGCCGCCCCGACTTCGCCGCCCTCATCCCGGCGCTCGCGGCCGCCGCCCGCGCCGCCGGCCCGCCGCAGATCCGCAACGCGGGCACCCTGGGCGGCAACATCGCCTCGGCGGCCCCGACCGGCGACGCACTGCCCGTCCTCGCCGCCCTCGAAGCCACGCTGATCATCGCGGGCCCCGACGGAGCCCGCAGGGAGATGCCGGTCTCGCACCTGCTGGCCGGCATGGAGATGCTGCGCGCCGGAGAACTCATCGGCTTCGTGCGCGTGCCGCTGCTGCACGCCCCGCAGGTCTTCCTCAAGGTCACGGGGCGCACCGGACCGGGCCGCGCGATGGCCTCCGTTGCACTGGTCCTCGACCCGGCCCGGCGCGGGGTCAGGTGCGCCGTCGGTGCCATAGCGCCGATGCCGCTGCGGCCCCTGGACGCCGAGCAGTGGGTCGCCCGGCTCATCGACTGGGACAACAACCGCGCGATCGTCCCGGAGGCACTGCAGGCCTTCGGCGAGTACGTCGCCGCGGCCTGCATCCCGGACCCGGCACCGGCCCCGGACGGCTCCGTGCCGCAGCATCCGCCCGCGGTACTGCACCTGCGGCGCACTGTCGCCGCGCTGGCCCGGCGAGCACTGGGGAGGGCACTTTCGTGACCGACGACCAGCACGGAGAGGGCACGCCCCGGGCCGCCGGCCGCTGGGACCCGCTGCCCCAGGGGGACTACGACGACGGCGCGACCGCCTTCGTGAAACTCCCCGAGGGGGGCATCGACGCCCTCCTGGCCTCCACCGACACTCCGCTCGCCGCGCCCGGTCACGGCTATGTGCCGCCGCAGATAACGGCCGCGCAGGGCGACGGCACCGACCCGGGCGCCTGGGCCGTGCCGCCTTCCGAGGGCGCCCGGTGGCCCGACCCGAGCACCCTGCCGCAGGGCCAGACCGGGCAGTTCACGTACAACCCCGCGACCACCCAGCAGTGGCACGTGGAGGACACCGCGGCCGCGCCCGCGCCGGGCCACGACGTCACCGGCCAGTGGTCGATCCCGGTCGCGGGCGGCGAGCTCCCGGACGAATCGGGCGAGTTCACCACGTCGTCCCTGGTCGAGCAGTGGGGCGGCGGCACCCCTCCGGCGACCCTGCCGGGCGGCGCGGCCGCGCCCTGGGCGACACAGCCGGCACAGCCGTGGGGCGACCAGCCCCAGGGCGACCCGGGAGCGGCCCCCGAGCACGGCGGCCCGGCCGGGGAACGGCACACGCACGTGCCGCACGGCGACGGTCACGGAAGCGCGTTCGACGACGGACACGGCGACGGCTTCCAGGGCGGTCACGGCGGTGCGTTCGACGACGGCCGGGGCGGCGGTTTCGACAACGGTCACGGGAGCGGGTTCGACGGTCACGCCGGTACGGCCGATGACGGTCACCCGGGTCCGGTAGACGACGGCCACGCGCACGTGCCCGCAGGTGAGGCGCCGGGCGGCGAGGCCGAGGAGGCCGTCGAACGGCACGCCGGGCAGGCCGGAGACGCCCACCTGCCGTCCGCCGCGCACCCCGGCGACCACGCCGTCGCCGACGCCCCGCATCGACCCGGGCCCGACAGTGCCTCCGAGGAGATGCCCCCGGAGGCCGCGCAGCCGCACGCCGACACCGACGGCCACGGCACCGCCCTCGCCGGGCCGCACGGCGCATCCCAGCCCCGCGACCCCGCCGAGCCCTACGGGGACGACCCCACCACAGCCGCCCCACAGCCCTCGGACGGCCCCGGTGAAGCGCCGATGGCCGTCCGGGCCCCCGAGGACGCCGAAGAGGCCGTGGAGGCCGCTGACGGCCCCGCCGAGCCCGGTGCCGAGCACGCCCCGGCCGCGGGTGACGGCGAACCAGCGCCGGAGGCCGTCGAGGAGCACGCCGCCGACCCCGACGCGAACCCCGAAGACCAGGCCCCGGCGCACCCCGGCGAGGAACACCCCCTCGCCTCCTACGTCCTGCGCGTCAACGGCGTCGACCGCCCCGTCACCGACGCCTGGATCGGCGAGTCGCTGCTCTACGTGCTGCGCGAGCGGCTCGGACTCGCCGGCGCCAAGGACGGCTGCTCGCAGGGCGAGTGCGGGGCGTGCAACGTCCAGGTCGACGGGCGGCTCGTCGCCTCCTGCCTGGTGCCCGCCGTGACCGCCGCCGGCAGCGAGGTCCGTACCGTCGAGGGCCTCGCCGAGGACGGCCGGCCCTCCGACGTGCAGCGGGCGCTCGCCCGGTGCGGGGCCGTCCAGTGCGGCTTCTGCGTGCCCGGCATGGCGATGACCGTGCACGACCTTCTGGAGGGCAACCCCGCCCCCACCGAGCTGGAGACCCGCCAGGCGCTGTGCGGCAACCTCTGCCGCTGCTCCGGCTACCGGGGCGTCGTCGACGCCGTCAAGGAGGTCGTCGCCGAACGCGAGGCCCACGCGACGGGCGACGGTGAGACGGACGGCGACGAGGCCCGTATTCCGCACCAGGCGGGCCCCGGGGCCGGAGGCGTGCACCATTCGGCGTTCGACTCGCCGGGGTTCCCGGGCACCTCCGGACCGCATGAGCAGGCGTACGGACAGGGACAGGACGGAGGCCAGGCGTGAGCAACGAAGCCGCCACCGCGACCACCGCCGCGGAGGCAGCACCCGCCCCCGAGCCGATTCCGCACGGCATCGGCGTCTCCCTGCCGCCAGCCGACGCGCGCGCGAAGACCGAGGGCACCTTCCCCTACGCGGCCGACCTGTGGGCCGAGGGCCTGCTGTGGGCGGCCGTCCTGCGCTCCCCGCACGCGCACGCGCGCATCGTGTCCATCGACACCTCCCACGCGCGCGAGATGCCCGGGGTCCGGGCGGTCGTCACCCACGAGGACGTCCCCGGCAGACCGGTGCACGGCCGCGGCAGGGCCGACCGCCCGGTGTTCGCCTCCGAGGTCGTACGCCACCACGGCGAGCCCATCGCGGCCGTCGCCGCCGACCACCCCGACACCGCGCGCATGGCCGCGGCCGCCGTCATCGTCGAGTACGAGGTGCTGGACCCGGTCACCGACCCGGAACTCGCCTTCGAGGCCGAGCCGCTGCACCCCGACGGCAACCTGGTCCGGCACATCCCGCTCCAGCACGGCGACCCGTCCGCGACCGGTGAGATCGTCGTCGAGGGCCAGTACCGCATCGGCCGCCAGGACCCCGCCCCCATCGGCGCCGAGGCCGGCCTCGCCGTGCCCCGCCCCGACGGCGGCGTGGAGCTGTACCTGGCCTCCACCGACCCGCACACCGACCGCGACACGGCCGCCGCCTGCTACGGCCTCGAACCCGAGCGGGTCAAGGTCGTCGTCACCGGCGTGCCCGGCGCCACCGCCGACCGCGAGGACCAGGGCTTCCAGCTCCCGCTGGGCCTGCTCGCGCTCAAGACGGGCTGCCCGGTCAAGCTGACGGCCACGCGCGAGGAGTCCTTCCTCGGCCACGTGCACCGCCACCCCACCCTGCTCCGCTACCGGCACCACGCCGACGCCGAGGGCAAGCTGGTCAAGGTCGAGGCGCAGATCCTGCTCGACTCCGGCGCCTACGCCGACACCTCCTCGGAGGCCCTGGCCGCCGCGGTGGGCTTCGCCTGCGGGCCGTACGTCGTCCCGAACGCCTTCATCGAGGGCTGGGCCGTGCGCACCAACAACCCGCCCTCCGGCCATGTCCGCGGCGAGGGCGCCATGCAGGTGTGCGCCGCCTACGAGGCGCAGATGGACAAGCTGGCCAAGAAGCTGGGCCTCGACCCGGCGGAACTGCGCCTGCGCAACGTCCTCGCCACCGGCGACGTCCTCCCGACCGGCCAGACGGTGACCTGCCCGGCGCCGGTCGCCGAACTGCTGCAGGCCGTACGGGACTTCCCGCTCCCGGCGCTCCCCAAGGACACCCCCGAGGACGAGTGGCTGCTGCCCGGCGGCCCCGAGGGCGCGGGCGAACCGGGTGCGATCCGCAGGGGCGTCGGCTACGGCCTCGGCATGGTGCACATGCTGGGCGCGGAAGGCGCCGACGAGGTCTCCACGGCGACCGTACGGGTGCAGGACGGCGTCGCCACGGTCCTGTGCGCGGCCGTCGAGACCGGCCAGGGCTTCACCACGCTGGCCCGCCAGATCGTCCAGGAGACGCTCGGCATCGACGAGGTGCACGTGGCCCCCGTCGACACCGACCAGCCCCCGGCGGGGCCGGGTGCGCGCGGCCGCCACACCTGGGTCTCGGGCGGCGCGGTCGAACGCGCGGCCAAGATGGTCCGCACCCAGCTCCTCCAGCCCCTGGCGCACAAGTTCGGCATGTCCACCGAACTGCTCCAGATCACCGACGGCAAGATCACCTCGTACGACGGCGTCCTGTCGACGACCGTCACCGAGGCCATGGACGGCAAGGAGCTGTGGGCCACCGCCCAGTGCCGTCCGCACCCCACCGAACCCCTCGACGAGAGCGGCCAGGGCGACGCCTTCGTCGGCATGGCGTTCTGCGCGATCCGCGCGGTGGTCGACGTGGACATCGAACTCGGCGCGGTGCGGGTGGTCGAGCTGGCGCTCGCCCAGGACGTCGGCCGGATCCTCAACCCGGCCCAGCTGGAGGCCCGTATCGAGGCGGGCGTCACCCAGGGCGTCGGGATAGCGCTCACGGAGAACCTGCGCAGCGCGCGCGGGCTGATCCGCCACCCCGACCTCACGGGGTACGCGCTGCCGACGGCCCTGGACGCGCCGGAGATCCGGATCGTCAAGCTGGTCGAGGAGCGGGACGTGGTCGCCCCGTTCGGCGCCAAGGCGGCCAGCGCGGTGCCGGTGGTCACGTCACCGGCGGCCATCGCCTCCGCGGTACGGGCCGCGACGGGCCGCCCCGTCAACCGGCTGCCGATCCGCCCGCAGGCCGCGGTGGTGACGGACCGGTGAGCACGCCGGGCCAGGAGCCCCGCGAGTACGAACCGCCGCCCGGGCTGGGCAAGTTGGCCCTGTGGATCCTGTTGTTCGTGGTGGCGGCGATCGTGGTCGTGGTGGGCGGCGTGTACTTCGCGTGACCGAAGTGGTCTCGGCTGCGGGGGAGTTGACGTGACGCGCGGCTCCCGGGGAGTCGACGGTCGCGCAGGCGGCGGATGACCGGGCCGGGGCGCGCCACGGGCCGGCCTGGACCGCGGGTGGCGATTCTCGCGGGGCGGGAACGTGCGCGGGTGCTCCGGCGTCTCCTTGGTACGGGGGCGTTGTCAGTGGTGGCGCGTAGTGTTTCGAGCAGTGGGGGACGAGCGCAGGTCCGACGGGTTCGCCGTGCCGTGCCCGGCCAGGGGACTGCGTACGAAGCACACGGGGGAGCCATGAGCACGACCGATACCGCCGTAGCGGCGATCACACTGACCGAGGACGAACTGCGGCCGTACATCTCGCACACGTCCACCCGCCGCTGGCTCAGCGGCCCCGGACTGCCCGTCGACAGCGACCTGTTCACCTTCGAGGAGCTGCGCAGGCAGGGCCTGCGGACGGTCGCGGACGCGACGGCCGACGCGGCCGGCCGGCTCAGCGAGGAGCTGCGCGACCAGCTGGTGATAGGCGGACTCACGGACCTGCACGGCAGGGAGACGGAGTCGGTCCTGCTCGACGGGGTCACCGGCGAGGTCTCGACGACGGCGTTCTTCCCCGCCCGTCCCGAGCTGATGGACCGCACGCCCCTGGCCCCGTCGCTCCCCACCCTGGTCCGCTTCGCGACGGCGACCGACGAACTGACCGAGGTGCGCGGCCAGTTCGCCGCCTACGCCGGCCGCTTCGGTCCCACGGCCGTGGAGGACGCGACGCGCCAACTGCTGACGGTGTTCGAGGAGGGCACGGGCGGGGAGGTGCCGACCTTCTGGAAGATCGCGGCCCTGATCCGTCCCCTGGCCCTGGTCGCGGGGCCGGGCACCGACTCCGGCCTGGCCCTGGACCTCCCGCCGCGCCTGCTGGACCACGAGTTCGGCCGGAGCATGGTCGCCCGCTTCGAGGACATCGACTTCCCGTCCACGCTCACGCACGCCCCGACCCGGCGCTTCCTGGCGGAGACGGGCCTGCCCGAGGACGGCGTCCTCTTCCACACCGACCCGGACGCCCCGCTTCCGACCCTCGCGGAGCACCGGGCCGAGGAACCGGTCGCCCTGCCGCCCCGGGCCGGCCACCTGATCGTCCTCGGCCACCTCATCGAGGACAACACCCTGGTCGTCGACGGGGAGACGGGCGCGGTCCTGAGCTGGAGCGAGCGCGACGGCACGCTCCACCCCCTCAACACCGACATCTCCACCCTCGCCTTCACCCTCTGGCTCCTGCACCGGGAGCGCAGGATGGACGAGTCCCTCGCCCACGAACTGACGAACACGCTGTACGTCCAGGTCGCCAAGACGATGATCCGCGCCCTGTCCACGATCGACCCCACGGGCACGACGACGGACGCGGACTGGCACTACTGGACCGCGCTGTTCCAGGACGAGGCGGGCGGGGTGCTCTGACCGGCTTCGCGCCGCAGGGTCGCGGAGAGGTGGTGCTGCAAGGGCTGCCCGACGGCTGCGAGTTCGTGGACGAAGTCGAGGGTGTCGCCGTCGGTCAGGGTGTAGCGGCGACGGGTGGCGCTCACGTCCTTGGCGGTGGGGGTGAGGGCCACGGCGTGCGAGGCGAACTCGACCACCCCTGGCGCCGCCTGTCCGACCAGGATCTCGGTGATGCCGGTGGGCTGGGTGACCAGCGCCTCCAGCCGCCCCTCCGGCTGCAGCCGCCACCACCCGCTCTCCCGGGCCGCGGGCCGCAACGGCACCCCGTCGTCATCGACCAGCCAGGCCCGCGCCTCGTACCGGAGAAAGGGCCGCCCGTCGTGACTGAACCGCACCTCCTGCCCGTAGGCGAAGTCACCGTCGAGCGTCGGATACCCGCCC
>NZ_RSAJ01001129.1 GCF_003933965.1 Streptomyces sp. RP5T | reverse complement strand
ATTCACTGGGGGGTCGTCGCCGGGGCGCCGTGGGTTGCCCGGGTTCGCGGAGTATCCGCGGCCCCACCTCACCAGCCGTGACGACTCCCCTCGCACCGGAAACACAGGCGGAATGTGAGCCACCCCACAATCGATACGCCCCCGTTTCGATAGCCGCGGAGTTACTGTGGTGCTCACGAGAACGAAACCGTTTCGTTCAGCAGGTTCCGCGCTGGACGAGGATGGAGCACGCACGCCATGACCAGCGTCCTCATCGCCACCGGCCAGTCACTTCAGCGTGTCGGCCTCCGAATGCTCCTCGAGTCCCAGCCCGACCTGACCGTCGTCGGCGAGGCGGCGCACGGGCCGGAGGCAGTCCGGCTGAGCGCCCTGCTCCGGCCGGACGTCGTCCTGCTGGACGGCCGCGGCACCGGCCCGGACACCGTCGAGACCGTCCGCCGACTCACCCACACGCCGGACGGACCCGCCCCGCACGTCCTGCTGCTCACCGGGGGCGACGACGCCCACCCCTACGGCGCACTGCGCGCCGGAGCCGCCGGGCACCTCCCGGAGGACGCCACCGCAGACGAACTGGTCGCCGCCGTGCGGGTCGTGGCCGCCGGTGACGTGGTCGTCTCTCCCGGACTGGCCCGTGCGCTCATCGACGCCGTCCGCAGCCGGCGGGCCCTGGAGAGTTCGGCCCCGGGCGGCCGGCTGGACACCCTCACCGAACGCGAACGAGACGTCCTCACCGCGGTCGCCTCCGGCGACTCCAACGCCGAGATCGCCGACCGGCTCTCCATCGCCCCGACCACCGTGAAGTCCCACGTCAGCAACATCCTCACCAAGATCGGCGCCCGCGGCCGGGTCCAGGCGGTGGTGTTCGCCTACGAGTCGGGCCTGGTCCGCCCCACGCAGCACGTCCTGCACGCGTGACGCTCCGCTTCTGACGGGCCCACCGTCGGGCCTTCCGGCCAGGGGATTTCCTCGCCCTGCCGTGCGGCCACACGTCCCGGGGACCGGCCCCGCCCCGGCCGCGACGGCTCCTGCGGATCACCCGTCCCGGACCAGAGCAGATGCCGCAGCGAGGCCGAAGCGGTAGGTGCGCCACCCCCGGCGGGACCCCGCTCCGGATGCCGCAGGGCCCCACCACTGCCG
>NZ_RSAJ01001128.1 GCF_003933965.1 Streptomyces sp. RP5T | reverse complement strand
CGCTTGAGGTCACCCTTCATCTCGTGCAGCTTGGCGTCCGGGGTGTCACCGGTGAGGGCGTCCCCGTGCTCGCCGAGGAGACGCAGGGCGCGTCCCAGGGCGGTGAGCTGGGCGTGGTTCATGGGGTGGCTCCGGGAATCTCGGGGCGGTCTCGGTCCTCGGTCTCCAGCAGCGCCATGAAGTCGTCGTGGGACAAAGCAGGTCCGGCCGGAGCCGCCATACGAGCCTGCACTTCGGCGATGTCGGCTTCGTCACGCGAGCGCTGTGGCTCTTCCGGCTCGCTCACGACTGTACACACACGGGGGTCCTTACCTTGGGCGGGTCAGTCGGCGTAGTCCTTGAGCTTCTCGGTGTCCAGGATGACGCCGACGGGTGCCGGGAGTTCGACCGCGGATCCGTACGGGTAGGCCGGGCTTTGCTGATACGTCCCGTTACGGGGGTCGCTGTACACGGTAAGCGCGTCGATGTCCCGGTCGACGAGCAGGTAGACAGGGATACCTGCTTCCGCGTACCCACGAACCTTGTCGACCCGGTCACGGCGGTCGGTGTCACGGTCGTGGGAGGTGACCTCGACAACCATGAGGACACCCTCCGGATCGGCCCAGTCCCCCTCCTGCGCGATGAAGTGGTCGAACGGTGCCAGCGCGCCGTCCGCGCAGGCGTGCCCCTTGCGGTACGCACCCACCCTGAGTCCTTGCTCGGGGTACAGGGCCAGATCGGGGCGCTCCTGCATGAACAGCCGGGTGAGCCACACGACGATGGCCCGGTGGCGCTGGTCGGGCACCGGCTTGACCTCTAGCTTTCCATCGATGAGTTCAAGATGGACACCCTTGGGGGCCCTGCGGGCAAGCTCCTCGAAGTCCTCGACCGAGATGCGATCGCCTTTGACGTACAGCCGCCCGTGGACGAGTTCGAGCTCCACGTTCTGCGGGGCCTTTCGGGCAAGCTCCTCGAAGTCCTCGCCGGACATCTGTGGACGCTCAGCAGTGCTGGGGGTCATGGCGTCGCCTCCTCCCCTCCATGGTGCCCCGGGGCGGTGGCGGCGGACCGTAGGAGCGGTCATACGGGCGCCCCTTCTTCTCGCTTCAGGGACATCGCGGCCCGGATCTCGTCGGCGCGGGCGCGGATCTCGGACGCGGTCGGCAGTGTGGTGGGG
>NZ_RSAJ01001127.1 GCF_003933965.1 Streptomyces sp. RP5T | reverse complement strand
GGCTGGGACTGGGGGGCCTGCTGACCGACGGGCGGCAGGTAGTAGGAGGTCGGCGCGTCGGTGTCGTACGCCGGCGCGGGCTGGGCCTGGGGCTGGGCCGGTATGCCCTCGGGCTGCTGGGGCGCGCCCCAGGTCGGGTCGGCCGGCTGCGGCCAGTCCTGGGGCTGCGGCTGGTGGGCCTGGTCCTGCTGCTGCGCCTGGCCCTGCTGCTGGTCGGGGCCCCACGGGGTGCCCCATGCCTGGGCGCCGGGCGGCTGGCCGTAGCCCGCCTCGGCGGCCGGGGCGGACCGGCCGGCCTGCGGGGGTCCGCCGTAACCGCCCTGCTCCGGGGGTCCGCCGTAATGGCCCTGCTGCGGGGGGCCGTAGCCGGGCTGCGGACCGCCGTGTCCACCCGTCTGTCCCGGCAGCAGGGGTTCCCCGCCGTCGGAGGGCAGCACGATGCCTTCGCGCGCTTCGCGCGCCGAGGGCTGCTCGCCCTGTCCACTCTGCGTCACCGGGACTCCTACTTATGGGGGAACTTCGGAATCGTCGGCTCACGCTACCGGGTCCTCCGAGCCCGGTGCCACGTAGCACAGGACGTGACCTGCGCCCCTGTGACCGCAGTAACAAGTCCCGGGAGATCACGTGACGGTTCCGGGCCCGTATCCGCTCCGTATGCCCCCCTTTACGCGGCCGCCTGAAGGTCCAGCCGGGCTCCGAACTCCCTTACGACGGGCTCGTCCCGGAACGGTTCCAGGCGCTGCTGGAAGTCGTCGAGGTACTCCGCGCCCCGGTTGGAGCGCAGGGTCTCCAGCAACTCCACCGCTTTCAGGCCCGTGTTGCAGGCCTGCTCGACCTCCCGCTGCTGCACCTGTGCGGAGGCGAGCAGGACCAGGCCGATGGCCCGCCGGCGCGCCTTGTTCTCGGGGAGGCCGTCCAGGGACTCCTGCGCGCACCGCGCCGCCGCCTCGGCCTGGCCGAGGTCACGGTGGCAGTGGGCCAACTCGTCGGCCAGATAGGCCTCGTCGAAGTGCGCGATCCACGCCGGGTCGTCACCGGAGGAGGGGTCCGCCGCCTCCAGGGCGTGCACGGCCCGCCCGGACGCCAGCTGGGTGGCCCGCACATCGCCCATGAGCGCGTGCCCGCGTGCCTCCGCCGCGTGGAACATCGCCTCCGCGCGCGGTGTCACCC
>NZ_RSAJ01001126.1 GCF_003933965.1 Streptomyces sp. RP5T | reverse complement strand
CACGAGGACGACGGAGGGGCCGCGCGTGCCGGGCTCGGGGCGGGAGAGGCGGTGGGCCAGGGACAGACCCGCGGCCCCCGCTCCGATGATGGCGACGTCCGCCTCGTACATCTCCGGGTCACTCCCTCCGTGCGGCCGCCGTGTGCCGCGGCGGTGTTCCGGTGGCAGTACCCGTGCGGATGCGGATGTCACCTGCTTCGCCCGGCGGGTGCCGCCGACCGCGGGCGCGGGAGTGCGTCGGTTCTGCGTCGTTGTCACGCGGCGCACTCGACGAGCTCATCCTTGCCGAGCCGGCCGGCGAGGCGGCGCAGGCCGCGCCGCGCGTGGCTCTTGACCGTTCCCAGCGGCCAGCCGGTGAGTTCGGCGATCTGGGTCTGGGTGAGGTCGTCGTAGAAGGCGAGGTTGAGCACCTGGCGCTGCGGTGCCGGCAGCAGGGCCATCTCGTCGGCCAGCAGGACCCGGTCGAGGGCGGCCTCCGGCCGTACGGCCTCGTCGTCGGCCCTGAGCAGCAACTGGGCGCCCGCGGCGGCGACGAGTTCGTTGCGCCGGGTGCGGGCGGCGAGCGCGTCGGCGATCTTCCGGCGGGCGATGCCGGTCAGCCAGCCGGGCAGGGTGCCGCGCTCCGGAGCGAATCCGGCGCGGCCCCGCCACGCGGCGAGGAACACCAGCTGGGTGACGTCCTCCGCCTCCTTGGCGTCCCCCAGGGAGCGCCTGGCGAGGGCATGGATCAGGGGGCCCCACCGGCTGTGCACGACCGTGAGGCATGCCTCGTCCCCGTTGAGGAACCCCTCCACGAGATCGCTGTCGTCGATGTCCCCGCCGGTTCGCTGTGCGGTCGTCATCGTCACTCCTCCGCTGGGCCTGGGGGTCGCCGAGAGCAACCGCGGCCCTTCCACCCTGCGGATTACGCGCAGGTGGGGCAACTTGCATCGACTTCGCATCGAATCGCGGAGGAAAGGTGGAAGACATGGGGAGCGGGACCCGGTGCCTGACTTCCCTTCCTCAACCTTTCCGCCCCGCATCCGTCTTTGCCACCCGAGCAGAAGCGGTCATGACGACGCAGCTGCGATCACGAGGATCTTGATGAGGGGAACCGGCATGAGCTCCACCGTGGCCAAGGACCACCACGCGGACCGGAGTCCGTGCGCACACCCGCCCGCCGAGCCGCCCTCCCC
>NZ_RSAJ01001125.1 GCF_003933965.1 Streptomyces sp. RP5T | reverse complement strand
CTTCCTGTCCGGGCGCCCGTTGCCCGAGGGCGTGCCGGAGGAGGTGCTCGCGGCGTGGCGGCGGGCCCGGTTCTTCGGCGTACCGCACGACTTGCGGCTGCCCGCCGCCGACACGCCCCGGCCGCACCGTTCGCCGCTGCTCGGCGCCGCCCGTCCCGTACTCGAACGGATCGCCCCCGCACTGGGCACCGGCCCCTCGGTCCTGCTCCTCACGGACGCACGGCTGCGCGTGCTGTGGACATCCGGAGAAGCGCCCGGGCTCGCCCCGTGCCCGGAGTTGTCGGAGCAGTTGGTCGGCCACAACAGCGCCGCCCTCGCCCTGCGCCGCCGGCGCCGCGCCGAGGTGCACGGACCCGAGCACTTCCTGGACGTGTGGCAGGACGTGTCCGCGGTCAGTGTGCCGGTCCTCGCGCCGAAGGGCGGCCAGGCGCTCGGCACCCTCACCGTCGCCTCCCACCTGTGCGCGGGACGCCCGCCGCACCCCCAGGCCGCCCTCGCCGAGGCCGCCGCCGGCGCGGTCGAGGCCGAGCTGCTGGCCCGGGCGGGACGGCCCGAACAGGTGCTGCTGGACGCCTACTTGCGAGCGACGCGCTCGGAGCACCGCGCGGTGGCCGCCCTGGACGGCCGCAACCGACTGATCAGCGCGGCGGCGGAACGGCTGGCAACTCCCGAGGTACTGCGGGCTCTTGAGCGCACGGCGACCGCGGCACGCCACGCGGATGCGCCGGCCGGCGTCGAACTGCCCGCGGGAGCGGGGTGCGACGCCCGGATCGACCTGGTGCGCCACGAGGGCGCGGTCGTCGGGATCGTGGCCTTCCTGGAGCCGACGGCCGAGGACGCACCGAGGCCCCGGTCGCGTCCGCTGCCCTGTCTGGCCGGCTCCTCGCTGCCGTGGCGCCATGCCGTCGAGCGCGCCACCGAGCTGGTCCGCACCCCCGAGCCGGTCCTGCTGACCGGGGAACGGGGGACGGGGAAGACCGCGCTGGCACGGGAGTTGCTGGGACGGGGCGAGCCCATGCTGGTGGACGCGGCCGAAGGTGGTTCGCTGGAACAGGAGTTGGCGCGGTGGGGCGCGGGCAGACCGCTCGTCCTCCGGCACGCCGAGCGCCTCACGCAGCCCGCCGTCGCCACGCTCAACTCCCTGCTCGACGCCCGCCCGGACACTCGGCTGCTGGT
>NZ_RSAJ01001124.1 GCF_003933965.1 Streptomyces sp. RP5T | reverse complement strand
CCCCTGGGGTGCCTGCGGCGGCCTGTTGCGGTTCGTGGGGGTGGGCGTTGTGCGCAGTTCCCCGCGCCCCTGGGGTGCCTGCGGCGGCCTGTTGCGGTTCGTGGGGGTGGGCGTTGTGCGCAGTTCCCCGCGCCCCTGAGGGCCTGCGGCGGCCTGTTGCGGTGCGCGACCGGCCTCCGCGCACCGGCAGCCGGCCGACGGCCGAACCCGGCACGGACTTCCTCGAACGGACCAACCACATCACCGCATACCCCCACATCCTCCCTAACCTGGACTGATGGGTGAGGACATCCGGCTGGCCGCGGTCGTCGCGTTGGCTCAGGGCATGGCGGCGGCCCACGGCTCGCGGGAGGCGTGGCGGGCCGCCGCCGCCGGAGCCTGCCGCGCGCTCGGCGGGAGTTTCGCCGCGTTGTCCGTGTGGGAGCGGGAGCTCGGACGGCTCAGGGTCCTGGTGAACGTGGGGGACCGGGCCGCCGGCGAGGAGGAGTTCCCCGAGAACGAGGCCTACCCCGTGCACCAGTTCCCGGAGATCACCGAGTTCCTGCACGAGCGGTGGGCCGGGGGCGGGGAGCCCAACGCGTGGGTCGAGACGGCGGAGGGCCCGGCCGCCGGGGGACGGCCCGGCTATGTGCACCAGCGGGTCGCCGCGCTGCGCAGGAGGGGCCGCGGGAGCTGTGTGGTCGCCCCGATCGTGCTGAACGGACGGGCCTGGGGGGAGCTGTATGTCGCCCGCCCCGCCGGCGCCCCGGTCTTCGTACGGGAGGACGCCGACTTCGCCACCGTCCTGGCCGCCGTCGTCGCCGCCGGGATCGCTCAGGCCGAGCGGCTGGAGGAGGCGAGACGGCTGGCGTTCACGGACGCGCTGACCGGGCTCGCCAACCGCCGTGCCGTGGACGCGCGGCTGGACGAGGCCGTCGACCGGCACAAGCGGGACGGTGTCGTCGTCAGTCTCGTGGTGTGCGATCTCAACGGGCTGAAGCGGGTCAACGACACCCGTGGACACGCCGTGGGCGACCGGCTGCTGGAACGTTTCGGTTCGGTGCTGTCGCTGTGCGGGGCCATGCTGCCCGGGGCCCTGGCCGCGCGGCTCGGCGGGGACGAGTTCTGCCTGCTGGCGGTGGGGCCCTCCGCCGACGACGTGGTTAAGGCCGCCGACGAACTGTGTCGGAGGGCGGGCGAGTTGGAGC
>NZ_RSAJ01001123.1 GCF_003933965.1 Streptomyces sp. RP5T | reverse complement strand
GACGTGACAGGCGTGACAGGCGCGTCTGGTGCTACTGGTGCTGGAGGGGCTGTTCCGCGTCGGTCGCGTTCGGCTGCGGAGGGGTCGGCCAGTCAGGCGGGGCCTTCCGGTTCCGGGGCGGGGCCTGTTACGGGCGCTGGAGGGGCTGCGCCGCGTCGGTCACGTTCGGCCGCGGAGGGGTCGGCGCGCCAGGCGGAGACCCCCGAGGCGGGGCCTGTTACGGGCGCCGGAGGGGCTGCGCCGCGTCGGTCACGTTCGGCTGCGGAAGGCTCAGCGAGCCAGGTGGAGACCTCTGAGGCGACGGCGAGCTCGGGCGCTGCGGGTGCAGGCCCGCGTCGGGGCGGTACGGCGGACGCGGACGCTGACTCGGTGAAGCGGGCCGCGTCGGAGGCCACGCAGGCTGCCGCCACCTCACCGAGCGGCGTGCCCCGGCGTACACGCACCGCCGCGCAGGGGGCGGTCAGTCAGAAGGCACCGGGCGCCGACGGCACCGACGCTGGTTCGGAGACTCCGGTCGGCGGCACGCCCGGGGCGGAGACTCCGGCAACCGACCTGTCCGAGTCCTCGACGGATACCTCGGCCAAGGGATCCACGGCATCCGCCCCGGCGTCTGCGAAACCTGCTCCCACGTCGCAGACCCCGCCGTCGGAGACGCCCGCATCTCAGCCTCCGGGATCGGCAGCGAGCCGTGCCTCGTCCGGACCCCGTCGCGCACGTACCGCGTCGGGCGGTTCCGCGAGCCAGAGGACCACCGCGCCCGGCTCCGAGCCGTCGGCCGACGACGACGCGAACTCGAACTCCACGCCGCCGAAGCCGCCCGCGGCCCCGCGCAGTCCGGACGCCCCGTGGCACCACGCCCGCCCGGCCTTCGACGACCCGGAACCGAAGCGGTCTCCCACCCCAGAGGCCACCGGCAACCCCGACAGCTCCTCCCTGGCCGAGGACAGCACAGCCTCAGGGCGTCCCGACACCCCCGGACGAACGGTCTCCGAAGGCTCGGCGGATGTCGACGAACCCGCAGCTGACGGAGACCCCGAGGTGGGTGAGGAGCCGGCGGCCTCCGAGGAGCCGACAGCTTCACAGGAGCCGACAGGTTCCCAGGAACCGACCTCTGAGAAGTCCGCGACTTCCGAGGAACCCACGGCTCCCGACAAGTCCAAGGCCCCCGAGCGCCCCCCGACTTCCGAGGAC
>NZ_RSAJ01001122.1 GCF_003933965.1 Streptomyces sp. RP5T | reverse complement strand
CCCTACGACCGATAACGCCCCAACGTCCGCAACCCCGGCAGCGCCCTGTCCTCGAAGTCGAAGAGGGCCAGGTTCTCCCACGCGTTGCCCGAGGTCGGGGCCGTCGGGTCCCAGCCGCTGCCCGCTCGGTAGGTCCACAGGCCCTCCCAGTAGCAGTAGCCGAGGCCCTGCCCGCCCGGGACCCCGGCGGCGAGGTCGGCCACCGTGCGCAGCCACGCGGCCTGGCCTTCGGGGGTGGCGGGGAAACCGTCGGTGAGCTGCGAGGGGCTGTTCATGATGTCGTTGACGTCGTCCTCGCTCTCCAGCGTGAACGGGTACGCCGTCTCGGCGATCACGCACGGCTTGCCGTAACGCGCGGTGACGTCGGCCATGTTGGCCGCCGCGTCCGCGATCGGGCCGTGCCAGAAGGGGTAGTAGGAGAGCCCGATGATGTCGAAGTCGACGCCGTACGACACCACGTTGTCGAACCACCAGCGGTACAGCCCGTTGTCGCCGCCGTTGGCCAGGTGCAGGATCGTGCGGACCCGCGGGGTGGTGTCGCGGGCCGCGCTCAGACCGGCCTTGAGGAAGGCGGTCATGTTGTCGAAGTGCTCCCAGTTGCCCTCGGGCCAGATCAGGCCGCCGTTCAACTCGTTGCCGATCTGCACCAGTTGGGCCGGAGTGCCCTGCCGCTTCAGCGCGCCGAGGACATCGGCCGTGTGGTCGTACACCGCCCTCGCCAGACCCGCCACGTCCAGGCCCGCCCAGGCGGCCGGCTTGGTCTGGTGCGCCGGGTCGGCCCAGCTGTCGGAGTAGTGGAAGTCGATCCAGATGCCCACCCCGGCCCGCTTGAGGCGACGGGCCAGCGGCAGGATGCGCGCCTTGGTGTTGTAGCCGTCGGCCGGGTTCACCCACACCTTGAGGCGGGCGTGCGTGACGCCGGCCTGGGCGATCAGTCGGACCGGGTCCGCGCGGTGGCCGTCGGCGGTGCGGTAGACCACGCCCTGGTCCTCGTTCTTGGGCAGCGAGGAGATGTCCACGCCCCGGATGTCCAGACAGTCCCGCCGGGCCGCGGAAGGTGCGGCGACCGCCGGTGCCGCCCCGAGTACGGGAACGGCCAGCGCGGCGGCTCCGGCGGCGGTGAGAACACTGCGTCTGCGCATCTCAAGGGGTCCTTTCGCGGACGGTCACGGGGGCACCGGCACTGCGGTGGCCCGGTC
>NZ_RSAJ01001121.1 GCF_003933965.1 Streptomyces sp. RP5T | reverse complement strand
CCCGGCCCCGGCCGGGACCAGGGCCGGTGCCGATGCCGGGGCCGGGGGAGCAGGCGGAGTCCGGCGACGGGAGCCGGCCCACCCCCCGGGTCCTCGCGTCGACCCACCACACCCCGGGCACCGCGTCCCGCCGGGCGCCCGGGGCATCCGCGTCGCCGACGCCCTCCGACAGGCTCCCCGTGCACGAGGAGACCGCACCGGTCGGCCGGCGCGGTCCCGGGGGCTCCACCGTGGGCCACACCCGATCCGGCGACTGAGGACGAGCCATGAACCGAGGACTCACCACGGCGGCCGCGGGGCTCCTCCTGGCCGGCCCCCGCCTGCTCACCCGGGGCGTGCCCGTCGCGTACGGCGCGGCAGCAGGGGCGGTGGCCGGGACCGTCCGGGCCGGCGTACGCACCGCGGACTTCGCGGCCCGCACCACGCGGGCCGCGAAGTCCGCCCTCCCCGGAGCGTCCCCGCGCTGGCGGGCCGGCCCGCGCGTCCACGTGCCACTGCGCGCGGACGCGGAGGCCGAGCCGGGGCTCGGAGCGCACGGAGAACACGGGGAGCATGGGGAACCGGGACAGTACGGGGAACCGGGACAGTACGGGGAACCGGGAGAGCCCACGCCCACCGAACACCGCGTCCGCCGGCTCGTCGCCGACCTCGCCGAGCACCCCGACGTCGCTCTGGCCTACTGGGACGAGGGCCTCGGGCGGCTCGTCGTGACCGCCGTGGAGGACGCGGCCACCGATCGGGTCGAGGAGCGGATCGAGGTCCTCGCCGAGCGGCACGGACTGGTGGCGGACGACGAGGACGTCGAGGAGTTCGACCACCCCGGTGACCCCGGCTCGGTGCGCACCGCCGCCGCGGCTCTGGCCGCCGACACCGCCGGAGTCGTCGCCGCCGTCACCGGGGCCGCGCTGCGGCTGCCCGCCTCACCCCGGCCGGTGACGGCGGTGGTGATGCTGCTGCGGGAGAACCCCCGCTTCCGGGGCCTGCTGCACCGGTGGCTCGGGAGCGCGCGGACCGACGTGGCGCTGGCCGCCGTGAACGCCGCCGCGCACGGCGCCGGGCACAGCCCCGTCTCCCTGCTGCTCGACGGGGCCCTGCGCGCCTGCCAGCTGGCCGAGGCCCTCGTACGCACGGCCGCCTTCGAGACGGTGCACGACCACCTCTGCGTCCCCGACCGGGACAGCGTGCCCGCCGACCCGGCCC
>NZ_RSAJ01001120.1 GCF_003933965.1 Streptomyces sp. RP5T | reverse complement strand
TCCCCGACCGCCTCCCCGGTCTCCGCTGCCGCTTCCGCCTCCGCTTCCGAAGAGCAGGCGCAGGGCGTGCGCGAAGCCGGAGCAGACGACGATCCGGTCCGGCTCCGTCCGCACGCCACGCGCGCGTGCGAGGTACGCGGCGAGGGCCGCTCTCAGCTCCGGACGGCCCGCGGGGTCGCCGGGGCCGAAGACCTCGTTGGGGGCCTGGTGGAGGGCCCGGCGGTAGGAGGCGAGCCAGGCGGACCGGGGGAAAGCGGAGACGTCGGGCGTGCCCTGGCGGAGGTCGTGCCGGGCGGGCAGGGGCCGTGCGTCACGCGGCGCACACGCGCGTGGCCGCGCTCCGGATGCCTTCGCGGCTACGGCGGGGGCGAGCGGCGGGGTCCGTTCGGCGACGCGGGTACCGGAGCCCTGGCGGGCGGTGAGCCAGCCCTCGGCGACGAGTTCCGCGTAGGCGTCGGCCACCGTGTTGCGGGCGACGCCGAGGTCGGCCGCGAGCGAGCGGTAGGGCGGCAGCCGGGTCCCCGGGGCGAGTCGCCCACTGCGGACGGCCGCACGCAGCGCCGCGGTCAGCGCGGCCCGTCTGCCACCCGGACCGGGAAGCTCCAGGTGCAGGTCGGAGCCGATCCGCTCCGCGTAATTGACCCATGATTCCGCCATGGAAATGCACCCTACAGCCGGTCTTTCCGGCCCCTAGGTTGGTCACATGACCACGACGAACCCGCACGTGACAGGTACGGCCCGACTGAACCTCGCGAAGGCCGCCCCGAAGGTGTTCCGGGCTTTGGTCGGCTTCGACTCGGTTGCCCGCGAGGGCCTCGACCCCGCCCTCGTCGAACTGATCCAGATCCGCGCCTCCCACCTCAACCACTGCGCGTACTGCCTCCACATGCACACCAACGACGCCCGTAAGGCCGGCGAGACGGAGGACCGCCTCCACATGGTCCCGGTCTGGCGGGAGGCCCGCCATTTCTTCACGGAGAGGGAGCAGGCGGCCCTCGCCCTCACGGAGGCGGTGACGCTGGTGGCCGACGGGGGCGTCCCCGACCAGGTCTACGCGCAGGCCGCGGCCTGTTTCGAGGAACAGGAACTGGCCCACGTGCTGTCCCTGATCCTCACGATCAACACCTGGAACAGGGTTGCCCTCGCGACGGCGAAGGTGGCGGGGACGGACGAGCGGACGGCCGGCGGCTGAGGGTCTGAGGGGC
>NZ_RSAJ01000111.1 GCF_003933965.1 Streptomyces sp. RP5T | reverse complement strand
GTCGACGACCTGCGCCGGCGCCCGGTGCGCGCCGTCCGGCTGCGCCCCGTGGGCGACGGCGAACCGGCGTTGCGGTACCGCGTGGTGCACGGTTACCGGCGGGCCTTCCGCATGGCGGGCGAGGGGCCGGCGCTCGTCCTCGTCCACGGCATCGGCGACTCCTCGGCGACCTGGGCGGAACTGATCCCCGACCTCGCCCGCACCCACACCGTGATCGCCCCCGACCTGCTCGGCCACGGCGACTCCGACAAGCCGCGCGCCGACTACTCGGTGGCCGCGTACGCCAACGGCGTCCGTGATCTGCTGACCGCCCTGGGCGTCGAGTCGGCCACCCTGGTCGGCCACTCGCTGGGCGGGGGAGTGGCCATGCAGTTCGCCTACCAGTTCCCCGAGCGCACCGAGCGGCTCATCCTGGTCAGCGCCGGCGGTGTGGGCCGCGAGGTCAACCCCGTGCTGCGGCTGGCCTCCCTGCCCGGCGCCCACCTGCTGCTGTCCTCGCTGGGGCTGCCCGGCATGCGCCTCCAAGCCGGCCTCGCCGTGCGTCTGATGCGGCTCCTGGACACCGACCTCGGGCAGGACGCCCCGGACCTGCTCAGGCTCGTCGACGCCCTCCCCGACGAGACCTCCCGCAACGCCTTCATCCGCACCCTGCGCGCGGTCGTCGACTGGCGCGGCCAGGTCGTCACCATGCTCGACCGCTGCTATCTGACCGAGGGCATGCCGACCATGCTGCTGTGGGGCGACCGCGACAGCGTGGTGCCCGTACGGCACGCCTTCGGGGCGCACGAGGCGATGCCCGGCAGCCGGCTGGAGATCTTCGAGGGCGCGGGCCACTTCCCGTTCCACACCGACCCAACCCGGTTCGTCGCGCTGGTCGAGGAGTTCACCGCCACCACGGCCCCCGCGGACTGGAGCCGGGAGCACTGGAAGGAGCTGTTGCGTCAGGGCGGTCCGGGCAGCGCGCTGCGGGAGGCGGGCGAGCGCAGCGCGACCTGACCCCCGGCGACCTGTCAGCCCTTCGGCCCCAGGTACCCCAGCGACACCTCGATGCGCCCCGCCAGACGGTCCCGCTGGGCCCGGCCGCGCAGCGGTGAACCCGCCAGCCAGGTCCGGCACTTGCTGGCCAGCAGCAGACCGAAGCTCTCGGCCTCCCGCTCGTCGTCGAGCTCGAAGCGGCTGCGGGCGGCGACCTTGCGGACCGTGGCCTGGAGATCGGCGTCGTCGTGCAGCAGGCGGGCGGCGACGGCCGCGCCCTCGACGTGGTGGGAGCAGTGGCCGGCGTTCATGTGCCACAGCTCGTGGCCGAGGATGACCAACTGGTGGTCGGGGGCGGTGCGTTCCTCGATCACGACGAGATCCTGGTCGGCCATGTCGAGCCACAGTCCGCTGGCGGTGCCGGGCGGGAAGGGCGCCGTACGGAAGTGGACGGGGCGGCCCCGGCGTCTGCTCATCGCGTCGCACAGGGCGCCGTAGAGGTCCTCGGGCCGCGCGGGGGCGTCGAGTTCCAGTTCCGCCACCAGCTCGCCGCTCAGGCGGCGCATGTGCTTTCCGATGCCCACAGTTGTCTCCCGGATCAGGACTCGGGCCGCTTGACGCTCTCCAGGAGCATGTCCAGCCACTCGGCGACCTTGTCACGGTGCTGGTCGGTGGGCAGCTGCGCGGCCCGCCAGGCGATGCCGCGCACGCCGTGGTCCTGCAGCAGCCGCTCCAGCGGGTCACGGGCGGACGCCGCGGCCTCCCGCTCCCGGTCGGCGAGTTTGTGCAGGAGCTCCTGCTCGGTGTGCTGGAGGGCACCCGCGAGCGCCTCCGGGTCCTCGGCCGTGAGGAATCCGGCGTGCACCCGGAAGAACCGCTGGATGGCGTCGCAGTGCTCCATGGTGGGGCGCCGGTCCCCGTTGATGAGGGCCCCCGCCTGCTGCCGGGACATGCCCGCGCCGTCGGCGATCTCCTGCTGGGTGTACTTGCGTCCGTTGGGCTTCAGCCGGGTGCGGCGCAGCAGGTCGAGCCGCTGCAGGAACCGCGCCTGGACGTCCGGTTCACCCGCGGGGCGCCCGCTCAGCAGGACCTTGACCACGGGTTCCGGGACTCCGGAGGCGACGGACAGCCGGCCGGTGTCGAAGACCTGCCCGTGCGGCACGCCGAGGCGGTCGGCGAGTGCGGTGACGCGGGCGACGACGGCCGTGAGCACGGCCGTTGCCGCGTCGTCCGGGCTCTCGAAGCCATCCGACACCGACTGATCTCCTACGTCTCTCACCCGACTTCTCACGGGCACGCGCCGTGAACTTCCCGGAGAGTAGCCCGTTGTTCGAACTCACATCCAGGTCTCGCCACAACTGTGGCCAATTTCAGCCGTCAACCGCTCCGGAATGCCACGATAGTTGACATGGCTCGTTCCGGGGAAGCAGGATCAAGGCGCCGCGTGAAGGCCGCATAGGCAAGAGGGGTGACCTCCCGATGGCATATCAGGCAGGTGGGCAGCGGTCGGAACTGCGGCCCGTCCCCGAAGGGCTCGAAGCCCAGGCGTACCTTCAGGACTACGCCACGCTCCTGGAAGCCGTCCCCTTCCCGTCCGTCGTCCTCGACCACCGCTGGGACGTCGTCCTCGCCAACGCCGCTTTCGCGTCACTTTTCCGTGCCGTCGGGCCGCATCCGACGGCCATGCCGGGTGACAACTTCCTCCGGTTCGTCCTCTTCCATCCGGATGCGAGCAGCGTCCTCGGCGAGCACGAGTCGCGCTGGTGCCTGCCGATGCTCGCGCACTTCGCCGCCGCGGTGGAGCGGCACGGCCACGACCACGGCCTCCAGTCGATCCGCCGGGAGATCGCCCAGGACCCGATCATGGAAGCCGCCTATCGGCACGGCCTGCCGCACTGGATCCGCGCGGTCGGCGAACAGGCCGTGGAGCACGACGGCTCCGTACGCCCGCTCGTGCACCCCGACCCGCGCTGGGGTGCCACCGACTGCCGGGTCGTGGACGAGACCCCGCGCACGCTGCGCGAGCTCGGCTACACCAGACTGACCCTGGTGCTGCGCCCGGCTGCCAGGAAGCGTCCGCGGCGCACCGCGGCCCATCTCACGGTGGTGCCCGCCCCCCGGTCCTGACGGGCACCGTCGGCGTTCAGGTCGCCGACGGCGCCTCGTCAGTAGTTGTCGGTCCGCGTGGAGCAGGGGTGTTCTCCCAGGGGCCGCTCGTCGTTCGTCCGCACCCCGTGGCCGGGAGAGCCGACCGAATGCCGCGCGTCATGGGCGGTTGCGACCGCCGGCCGGAGCGGGCCTGGGCGGCGGCGCGTCCACGGACGTGTCGACGCGGCCGGTCGGCTGCCACTGCCGGGCGACGCAGGGGGCGGGGCCGCCGGCGGGAACCGTCGGGCCCGGCGCCCGGCTCGGCGTCCCGGTGCGGACGTGGGCGCAACGTTTGAAGGGCCGTGAAAGCCCTCGGTCGCGGCCACCCCGGCGAGCGGCCCGGCCCACCGTCCCGGCCGGAGCCGACAGCGGCGGACCGCACCGGTCCTGGTGCGTTCGGTCGGCGAACGCCGAGTGCTCGGGTCGAGGGGCACCGGCGGGCCCGGCGCGGCCACGAAGCCCGTACGGAACACCGATGCGTGTTGGGCGAGCCGGGGGTGAGGGCCCGAACGCGGGGCGGCCGGGTCGGTGGTCACGGGCCGTCCGCAGCCGACGGGCACCTCCCGATCCACGTCGCCCGGCGCTTGCTCGGGCACTCGTGGACCGGGAGCGGGGTGCGAGTGCGGCGCTTCCGCAGGCGGTGACGCGATTACGCAAGCCGTTTGCGTTTCTTGCGCTATTCTTGCGTTCATGACGCGACGACTTGCCGAGGTTGCCAAGAAGGTCGGGGTCAGTGAGGCCACGGTCAGCCGGGTGCTCAACGGCAAACCGGGGGTCTCCGAGGGGACCCGGCAGGCGGTGCTGTCCGCACTGGACGTGCTCGGGTACGAGCGGCCCACGCAGTTGCGCGGTGAGCGGGCCCGCCTGGTGGGGCTGGTGCTCCCGGAACTGCAGAACCCGATCTTCCCGGCGTTCGCCGAGGTCATCGGCGGGGCGCTGGCCCAGCTCGGACTGACGCCGGTGCTGTGCACACAGACCAGGGGCGGGGTGTCCGAGGCCGACTACGTGGATCTCCTGCTCCAGCAGCAGGTCTCCGGGGTCGTCTTCGCCGGCGGGCTCTACGCCCAGGCGGACGCGCCGCACGACCACTACCGGCGGCTCGCCGACCGGAACATCCCGGTGGTGCTGGTCAACGCCTCCATCGCCGACCTCGGTTTCCCCCGCGTGTCCTGCGACGACACCGTGGCCGTCGAACAGGCCTGGCGTCATCTCGCCTCGCTGGGGCACGAGCGGATCGGGCTGGTTCTGGGGCCCGCGGACCACATGCCCTCGGCGCGGAAGCTGGCCGCCGCGCAGGGGCTCGGCGAGCTGCCCGAGGAGCGGATCGCGCGGGCCATGTTCTCCATCGAGGGCGGTCACGCGGCCGCCGCCCGGCTCATCGACCGCGGGGTCACGGGCTTCATCTGCGCCAGCGACCCCCTCGCGCTCGGCGTCATCCGGGCCGCCCGCCGCAAGGGGCTCGACGTGCCGGGCCAGGTGTCCGTCGTCGGCTACGACGACTCCGCGCTGATGAACTGCACCGAACCCCCGCTGACCACCGTCCGCCAGCCCATCGAGGCCATGGGCCGTGCCGCCGTGGAACTGCTGAACGCGCAGGTGGGAGGCGCTGCCGTACCCGCCGAGGAGCTGCTCTTCGAACCCGAGCTCGTGGTCCGGGGGTCCACCGCGCAAGCGCCCCGTGCCTAGGATCCAGCTGCCTGTCGAATAATTACAGATTCTGCGCGACATCTTGCGGACGGATGTCGGTGGTGCTTGAGTGTGCGGCGCCCACCGCTCCTGCCACGAGGGGTCCACCGATGAGAAGCACCGGGTACCGCCGTACCGTCGCCGCGCTCAGTGTCTGTTGTCTTGCGCTCGCCGTCTCCGCCTGCGGATCGGGCGACGACACGGCGAGCGGCAAGACCCGCATCACGGTCAACTGCATGCCGCCCAGGAGCGCCGAGGTCGACCGGCGGTTCTTCGAGCAGGACGTCGTGTCCTTCGAGAAGAAGCACCCCGACATCGACGTCGTCGCGCACGACGCGTTCCCCTGCCAGGACCCCAAGACCTTCGACGCCAAGCTCGCCGGCGGGCAGATGGAGGACGTCTTCTACACGTACTTCACCGACGCCAGGCACGTCGTGGACATCAACCAGGCGGCCGATCTCACCCCGTACGTCAAGGAGTTGAAGAGCTACGGCACCCTCCAGCGGCAACTCCGCGACATCTACACGGTCGACGGGAAGATCTACGGCATCCCGCGCACCGGCTACTCGATGGGCCTGATCTACAACAAGAAGCTGTTCGCGAAGGCCGGGCTCGACCCCGAGCAACCCCCCGCCACCTGGGCGGAGTTGCGCGCCGACGCCAAGAGGATCGCCGCACTCGGTGACGGCACGGTCGGGTACGCCGACTACAGCGCCCAGAACCAGGGAGGCTGGCACTTCACCGCGGAGCTGTACTCCCAGGGCGGCGACGTCGTCAGCACCGACGGCAAGAAGGCCACCGTCGACACCCCCGAAGGGCACGCCGTCCTCCAGAACCTCCACGACATGCGCTGGACCGACGACTCCATGGGCAGCAAGCAGCTCCTCGTCATCAACGACGTCCAGCAGATGATGGGTTCGGGCAAGCTCGGCATGTACCTCTCCGCCCCGGACAACATCCCGATCCTCGTCAAGGAGAAGGGCGGCAACTACAAGGACCTCGCCCTCGCGCCCATGCCCGGCGGCAAGGGCACACTCATCGGCGGCGACGGCTACATGATCAACAAGAAGGCGAGCCCCGACCAGATCAGGGCCGCCCTGAAGTGGCTCGACCACATGTTCCTCACCCCCGGTGCCGGCTTCCTCGGCGACTACGCCCGCGCCAGGAAGGCGGACGCCCCGGTCGGCCTGCCCGAGCCGCGCCTGTTCACCGGCGCCGCCGACGCCAGGGACCAGCAGGTCAAGAAGGCCAACGCCAATGTGCCCGTGGAGAACTACCAGGCCTTCCTCGACGGCAACCAGAGCCTGGAGATGAAGATCGAGCCGCCGAACGCCCAGCAGATCTACTCCGTCCTCGACGGTGCCGTCTCCGCCGTCCTCACGAAGAAGGACGCCGACATCGACCAGCTCCTGGGGGATGCCTCGGGCAAGATCGACGGCATCCTGGCCCGGGGCTGACCCGGTGAAGACGGTGGAAAGGCCGCCCCACGAGGCCGTCGCCGTACCCCCGATGCAGGCGCCGCCTCCCGCAGGGGACCGGAGGCGGCGCCGCCTCGCCGACCAGGCGCGCGCCTACGGCTTCCTCCTCGGCGGACTCGTCTGCTTCGCCCTCTTCTCCTGGTACCCGGCGATCCGCGCCGTCGTGATCGCCTTTCAGAAGTACACACCGGGCTCCGAGCCGCAGTGGGTCGGCACCGCCAACTTCACCCGCGTCTGGCACGACCCGGAGTTCACGGCGGCCTGGCGCAACACCCTCGCCTTCACCCTGCTGGCGCTGCTCATCGGCTTCGCGATCCCGTTCGTCATGGCGCTGGTGCTCAACGAACTGAGGCACGCCAAGGCGTTCTTCCGGGTCGTGGTCTACCTGCCCGTCATGATCCCGCCGGTGGTCAGCGCCCTGCTCTGGAAGTGGTTCTACGACCCCGGGGCCGGCCTCGCCAACGAGGCGCTGCGCTTCCTGCACCTGCCCACCTCGAACTGGTCCAACGGCGCCGACACCGCGCTCGTCTCCCTCGTCCTCGTGGCCACCTGGGCCAACATGGGTGGCACGGTCCTGATCTACCTGGCCGCCCTGCAGTCCATCCCTGGCGAGCTGTACGAGGCCGCCGAACTGGACGGCGCGAACCTCCTCCAGCGCGTCCGCCATGTGACGGTCCCGCAGACCAGGTTCGTGATCCTGATGCTGATGCTCCTTCAGATCATCGCGACCATGCAGGTGTTCACCGAACCGTTCGTGATCACCGGTGGCGGCCCCGAGAACGCCACGGTCACCGTCCTCTACCTGATCTACAAGTACGCCTTCCTCTACAACGACTTCGGCGGCGCCTGTGCCCTGAGCGTGCTGCTCCTGCTGCTCCTGGGTGCCTTCTCGGCCCTGTACCTGCGGCTGACCCGGTCCACGGAGGGGGATCTGGCGTGAGCACCCGTACCCTGATCTCCCCGGCGACGCTCGCCCGCCCGCGCGGCAGGGCCGTCTACTGGACCGTCTTCTCCGCGGTCGTCGCCCTCTTCGCGCTCGCTTTCCTCTTCCCGGTCTACTGGATGGTCACCGGCGCGATGAAGTCGCCCGACGAGGTGGCACGGACCCCGCCCACCCTCGTCCCCGAACAGTGGCGTCTCGACGGCTACACCGACGCCTGGCATCTGATGCAGCTTCCGCAGCACCTGTGGAACACGGTGGTGCAGGCCGCCGGTGCCTGGGCGTTCCAGCTCGTCCTGTGCACGGCCGCCGCCTACGCCCTGTCCCGTCTGAACCCCGTCTTCGGCAAGGTGGTCCTCGGCGGCATCCTGGCCACCCTGATGGTCCCGGCCCAGGCCCTGGTCGTACCGAAGTACCTGACCGTGGCGGACCTGGGGCTGCTGAACGACCCCCTCGCCATCTGGCTGCCGGCCGTCGCCAACGCCTTCAACCTGTACCTGCTCAAGCGGTTCTTCGACCAGCTCCCGCGCGATGTGCTGGAGGCCGCCGAGATCGACGGCGCCGGGAAGCTGCGCATCCTGTGGTCGGTCGTGCTGCCCCTGTCACGGCCGGTCCTCGGGGTGGTGTCGATCTTCGCCCTGGTCGCCGTCTGGCAGGACTTCCTGTGGCCGCTGATGGTCTTCTCCGACACCGACAAGCAGCCCATCGGCGTGGCACTCGTCCAGCTGTCGCAGAACATCCAACTGACCGTGCTCATCGCCGCGATGGTCATCGCCAGCATCCCGATGGTCGCCCTGTTCCTCGTCTTCCAGCGGCACATCGTCGCCGGGATCAGCGCGGGCAGCACGAAGGGCTGACACCGCCCGTCCGCCTACAGAAGGGAACCCCCGTGGGACAGCCCACCGCGTGGTGGCGCTCCGCCGTCATCTACCAGGTCTACGTCCGCAGCTTCGCCGACGGCGACGGGGACGGCACCGGCGACCTCGCCGGAGTCCGCGCCGGACTGCCGTATCTCGCCGAACTCGGCGTGGACGCCCTGTGGTTCAACCCCTGGTACCTCTCCCCGATGAAGGACGGCGGCTACGACGTCGCCGACTACCGTGCCATCGACCCGGCCTTCGGCACCCTCGCCGAGGCGGAGAAGCTGATCGCGGAGGCCCGCGAGCTGGGCATCCGCACGGTCGTCGACATCGTGCCCAACCACGTGTCCGACCAGCATCCCTCGTTCCGGGCCGCGTTGGAGGCCGGCCCCGGCAGCCCCGAACGCGAACTGTTCCACTTCCGGCCCGGACGCGGCGAGCACGGCGAACTCCCGCCCAACGACTGGCCGTCGCAGTTCGTCGGCTCCGCCGAGCCGGTGTGGACGCGGCTGCCCGACGGGGACTGGTACCTGCACCTGTTCACCCCGGAACAGCCCGACCTCAACTGGGCTCACCCGGCCGTACGCCAGGAGCACGAGGACATCCTGCGCTTCTGGTTCGAACGGGGAGTGGCGGGCGTCCGCATCGACTCGGCCGCCCTGCTCGCCAAGGACCCGGCACTGCCCGACCTCGCCGACGGGCCGGACCCGCACCCCTTCGTCGACCGCGACGAACTCCACGACATCTACCGCTCCTGGCGGGCGATCGCCGACGAGTACGACGGCGTCTTCGTCGGCGAGGTCTGGCTGCCCGACACCGAGCGCTTCACCCGCTATCTGCGCCCCGACGAGCTGCACACCGCCTTCAACTTCTCCTTCCTGACGTGCCCCTGGGACCCCGGGCGCCTGCGCACCTCGATCGACACGACCCTCGCCGAACACGCCCCGGTCGGCGCCCCCGCCACCTGGGTGCTGTGCAACCACGACATCACCCGCACGGTCACCCGCTACGGCCGCACCGACACCGGCTTCGACTTCGCGGCCAAGGCCTTCGGCACCCCGGCCGACCTCGCCCTCGGCACCCGGCGCGCCCGGGCGGCGGCCCTGCTCTCGCTCGCCCTGCCCGGAGCCGTCTACGTCTACCAGGGCGAGGAACTGGGCCTGCCCGAGGCGGACATCCCGCGGGACCGCATCCAGGACCCGATGCACTTCCGGTCCGGCGGCACGGACCCCGGGCGGGACGGGTGCCGGGTGCCGCTGCCCTGGGTGGCCGGGGCGCCGTACGCGGGCTTCGGGTCCCAGCGGGAACCGTGGCTGCCCCAGCCCGCCGACTGGGCGTCGTACGCGGTCGACCGGCAGCGCGCGGACCCGGCGTCGATGCTCAGCCTGTACCGCGAGGCCATCAGGATCCGGCCGGTCCTCGGGGACGGCCCGCTCACCTGGCTGCCCGCGCCCGAGGGCGTCCTCGCGTTCGCCCGTGCGGAGCGCTCCCTGTGCGTGGTGAACCTCGCCGACGCCCCGGCCGACCTTCCCGCACACACCCGTCTGCTGCTCGCCAGCGGCCCCCTGGACCCGCGGGGCCGGCTGCCCAAGGACACGGCGGTCTGGCTGCAGGGCTGAGACCGCGACACCCCCACACGAAGGGACCAGCACATGCACAGATCTGTCAGGAGCATGTCAGCAGCGATCACGGTGGCCCTCACCACCGGTCTCCTCACCGCCACGGTGCCCACCGCCCACGCGGCCGCGGGCGCCACGCTCCCCTTCACCTCGGTCGAGGCCGAGTCCGCCACCACGACCGGCACCAGGATCGGCCCGGACTTCACCCAGGGCACGCTCGCCTCGGAGGCGTCCGGGCGCCAGGCGGTACGGATCGGCTCGGGCCAGCGCGTCGAGTTCACCGTGCCGCGCGCGGCCAACGCCGTGAACGTCGCCTACAGCGTCCCGGACGGCCAGTCCGGCGCCCTGAACGTCTACGTCAACGGCACCAGGCTCACCAGGACCCTCCCGGTCACCTCCAAGTACTCCTACGTCGACACCAGCTGGATCCCCGGCGCCAGGACCCACCACTTCTTCGACAACGCCCGCCTCGTGCTCGGCCAGAACGTCCAGGCGGGCGACAAGGTCGCCTTCGAGTCCACCGGCACACAGGCCACCCTCGACGTGGCCGACTTCGAACAGGTCGCGGCGGCCACCGGCCAGCCCGCCGGGTCCGTGTCCGTCACTTCCAAGGGCGCCGACCCCAGCGGCAACGGCGACTCCACCCAGGCCTTCCGGGACGCGATCTCCGCCGCCCAGGGGGGAGTGGTGTGGATCCCACCGGGCGACTACCGGCTGACGTCCTCCCTGAGCGGGGTCCAGAACGTCACCCTCCAGGGCGCCGGCAGCTGGCACTCGATCGTGCACACCTCCCGTTTCATCGACCAGTCCGGCTCCTCGGGAGGCGTCCACATCAAGGACTTCGCGGTCGTCGGCGAGGTCACCGAGCGCGTCGACTCCAGCCCGGACAACTTCGTCAACGGCTCTCTGGGGCCCGGAAGTTCGGTGTCCGGCATGTGGCTCCAGCACCTCAAGGTCGGCCTGTGGCTGACCGGGAACAACGACAACCTCGTCGTGGAGAACAACCGCTTCCTCGACATGACGGCCGACGGCCTCAACCTCAACGGCAACGCCCGCGGCGTGCGCGTCCGCAACAACTTCCTGCGCAACCAGGGCGACGACGCGCTCGCCATGTGGTCCCTGTACGCCCCCGACACCGACAGCAGCTTCGAGAACAACACCATCACCCAGCCGAACCTCGCCAACGGCATCGCGATCTACGGCGGCACCGACATCACGGTCAGGAACAACCTGGTCTCCGACACCAACGCCCTCGGCAGCGGCATCGCGATCTCCAACCAGAAGTTCCTCGACCCGTTCTTCCCACTGGCCGGCACCATCACCGTCACCGGCAACACCCTGGTCCGCACCGGCGCGATGAACCCCAACTGGAACCATCCGATGGGGGCGTTGCGGGTCGACTCCTACGACAGTGCCATCAACGCCACGGTCGCCATCACCGACACGACCATCACCGACAGCCCCTACAGCGCCTTCGAGTTCGTGTCCGGCGGGGGACAGGGCCACCCCGTCCGCAACGTCACCGTGGACGGCGCGACCGTCCGCACCACCGGCACGGTCGTCGTGCAGGCGGAGGCCCAGGGCGCCGCCACCGTCCGCAACGTCACGGCCACCTCGGTGGGCGCCGCCGGCGTCTACAACTGCCCCTACCCGGCGAACTCCGGCACCTTCACCCTCACCGACGGCGGCGGCAACTCCGGCTGGAGCAGCACCTGGTCGGACTGCTCGACGTGGCCCCAGCCGGGTCAGGGCAACCCCGACCCCGACCCGAACCGCAACCTCGCCAAGGGCCGCCCGGCCACCGCGACCGGCTCCCAGGACGTCTACACCCCGGGCAAGGCGGTCGACGGCGACGCGAACAGCTACTGGGAGTCCGCCAACAACGCCTTCCCGCAGTCCTGGACGGTGGACCTGGGTGCGGCCGAACCCGTGCGCAGACTGGTCCTGAAGCTGCCCCCGCAGAGCGCCTGGCAGGCCCGCACCCAGACCGTCACCGTGCTGGGCAGCACCGACGGCAGCGCCTACAGCACCGTCGTGGGCGCACAGGGCCACCGCTTCGATCCGGCGAGCGGCAACACGGCCACCGTCTCCCTGCCCAGCGGCACCAGCCTGCGGTATCTGCGCCTGTCGGTGAGCGCCAACACCGGTTGGCCGGCAGGGCAGTTCAGTGAAGTGGAGGCGTATCGGACCCCGTGACCGGAGCGTCCCGCACGACCCCGCGCTTGGCCGCCTGGATCTGCTCGTACACATGGGTGCGCAGTTCGGCGAAGCGCGGGGTCACACGGGTGTGCAACTGGTCCCGCTCGTCCGGCAGGTCGACCTTCAGCTGCTCCTGCACGACGGTCGGCGAGGCGGACAGCACGATCACGCGTTCGCCCAGGTAGACGGCCTCGTCGATGTCATGGGTGACGAACAGGATCGTGATGCCGCGCTCGCGCCACAGCCGTCGTACGAGATCCTCCAGGTCGGCCCGGGTCTGCGCGTCCACGGCCGCGAACGGCTCGTCCATCAGCAGGACCTCGGGCTCGTAGGCGAGGGCGCGGGCGATCGCCACGCGCTGCTGCATCCCGCCGGACAGCTGCCAGGGATACGCCCCCGCGGCCTCCGCGAGGTCCACCGAATCGAGCGCGTCGGCGACCAGCTCGCGGCGCCGCGACCTGGTCAGGTTCTTCTGTTTCAGCGGCAGTTCGACGTTGTCGGCGACGCGCATCCAGGGGAAGAGGCTGCGGCCGTACTCCTGGAAGACGAAGGCCATCCCGGGCGGGGGGCCGCTCACCTTCCGTCCCGCCAGGTGGACCTCGCCGGCCGTCGGGGTGAGCAGGCCGCCCATGCACTTCAGCAGGGTGGTCTTGCCGCAGCCGGAGGGGCCGACGAGACACACGAGTTCACCCGCCTCGACGGTGAAGGTCAGATCGCGCAGCGCCTCCACACGGCGCCCCGACCCCTCGTAGACCTTGCGCAGGCCGGATACGCCAAGAAGTGCGTGCATGGACCGCCCTTTCGCGTTCGGGTGACTCACGGGGACCGCCGGGCCGAGGCGCGCAGGCCGTGGTACCAGGAGAGGACCCGCCGCTCGACCAGCTGGAAGACGACGGAGAGCAGGAACCCGAGCAGGCCGAGGACCAGGATCCCGGTCCACATGTCGGGGACCGCGAAACTGCGCTGGAACTGCACGATGGTGAAGCCGATGCCGTTGCTGGCCGCGAACATCTCGCTGATGACCATCAGGATGATCCCGATGGACAGCGCCTGGCGCAGGCCCGCGAAGATCTGCGGACTCGCCGCGCGCAGCACCAGGTTGCGCAGCCGCGACTGCCCCGTGATGCCGTAGGAACGCGCCGTCTCCAGCATCACCGGGTCGACCGCGCGCACGCCCTCGACGGTGTTGAGCAGGACCGGCCAGACGCAGCCGCTCGCGATCACGGTGACCTTCATGGTGTCGCCGATGCCCGCGAACAGCATGATGACCGGGATCAGGACCGGCGGGGGAACGGCCCGCAGGAACTCCAGGACCGGTTCGCACACCGCCCGCACCCGCCGGTGGGAACCGATGGCCGTGCCGACGGCGACCCCCACCACGGCCGACAGCGCGTAACCGGCCGTGAGCCGCCACATGCTGGGCAGCACGTCGTCCCGCAGCCGGTCCGCGGTCCACACGTCCGGGAAGGTCTTCAGGATGGTACGCAGCGGCGGCCAGAACACGTTGGTGCTGCCGTCCGAGGCCAGCCACCAGACCAGGACCAGCAGCGCGGGCAGCGCGAGCACGAGGACGAGCCGCAGAGCGAACCGCTTCACACCGCCACCTCCCCGCGCACCGACTGGTGCCAGGCCAGCGCCCGCCGTTCCACGGTACGCGCGCCGACGTTGATGACCAGCCCCAGCAGCCCGGTCACCACGATCAGCGCGTACATCTCCGGTACCGCCTGCGAGTTCTGCGCCACCGCGATCCGGGCGCCCAACCCCGGTGCCCCGATGACGAGTTCGCCGGTGATGGCGAGGATGAGCGCGACCGCCGCGGCGAGGCGCACGCCGGTGAAGACGTACGGCAGCGCGGTCGGCCACAGCACGTGCCGGATCCGCGCCCAGGTACCCAGACCGTACGACCGTGCCGTCTCGTCGGCGACCGGGTCGACGTCCTGGACGCCGTAGAGCGTCTGGATGAGGACCTGCCAGAAACTCGCGTACACGACGAGCAGCAGCACCGAGCGCAGTTCGCTGCCGTACAGCAGCACCGCCAGCGGGATGAGGGCGACCGAGGGGATCGGGCGCAGGAACTCGATCGTCGAGGCCGTCGCCTCGCGCAGGTACGGCACGACCGAGACGATCACGCCGAGGACGATCCCGGCCGCCGCGGCGATGGCCAGGCCCAGGGCCCAGCCGGTCAGCGTGTCGCCGAGCGCCGTCCAGAAGGCGCCGTCGGAGAGTTCGTCGGCGAACGCCCGCGCGATCCGGCTGGTCGGCGGGAAGTACTCCTCCTTGACCAGACCGAGCCGCGGCACCGCCTCGCCCAGGGCGAGGAAGGCCGCGAGTCCGGCGGCGCCCAGCGCCGCGTTCCGGAACCTCACGGAAGCAACGCGTCGACGTCGGGGGCCTTCTTGAAGAACCCGTCCTGCTCGCCCAGCCGCGCGAGTGCCTCGACGGACTCCCTGTTGGGCTCGGCCGGCCATTTCGGCAGGGTCACCTGCGCAAGGACCGAGGCCGGGATCTTGGTGTACGTCGTGATGACCTGGCGTGCCTCGTCCGGGTGGGCGTCGGCATAGGCCAGGGACTCGGCGGTGGCCGCCTGGAACTTCTTCACCACGTCGGGGTGCTGCTGCTGGTACCGCGTGGAGGTGAAGTAGAGGGCAACCGTGGTGTTCGCCGCCACGTCGACCATCGGGGACGCGATCACCTGGCCGCCCTGGCTCTTGATGGTGGCGAGCGCCGGTTCGACCGCGCAGACCGCGTCGACCTGGCCGCCGTCGAGGGCGGCCGGCATCTGGTCGAAGGCCAGTTCCACGAACTTCACCTTGTCCGGGTCGCCGCCGTCCTTGCGCACCGACTCGCGCACCGCGGACTCGTTGATGTTCTTGAGGGTGTTGATGGCGACCTTCTTGCCCTCCAGGTCCTTCGCGGACTTGACCGGGCTGTCCTTCTTCACCGCGATGCCCGCGAAGTCCTTGCCCCGTAAGCCTGTTGAGGCGATGCCGTTGGAGACGGCCTTTACCGGCACCCCCGACGACCGGGCGAGCAGCAGGGAGGTGACATTGGAGAAGCCGAACTGGAACTGCCCGCTGGCGACTCCGGGCACGATCGCCGCGCCGCCGGAGGCCGTGGATATCCGGAGCTTGAGTCCGTGCTTGCCGTAGAAGCCCTTCTTCTGGCCGAGGTAGACCGGCGCGACATCGACGATCGGAATGAGACCGAGTTCGACGGTGGTGGTGCCGCCGGACGACGATCCCGACTCCGCGGCCCCCGGATCTCCTGATGAACCACAGGCCGACGCGGTGACGAGGAAGGCTCCGGCCGCGAGGGCGGTGAGCGGACGACGCATGGCTCCTCCTGTGCAGACTTCGCTGTTCCGACAGGCTGTGCTCACGACAGGCTGTGCGCAGACCGCACAGGTGGTCCTCAGCGCGAAAGGTATGGGGCGCACGGGGTCGAGGTCAACACCTATGGCTGACAATATTGTTGACAGTCGGGTGGGTCGCGGGTGCGGAGCGAACTCTGTCTAAAGGTCCAGTACGAGCTTCTTCCCCCGGCACCGGGACACACAGATCATCATCGTCTCCCCGGCCTCCCGTTCCTCGTCGGTGAGCACGGAGTCCCGGTGGTCCGGGGTGCCGTCGAGGACGTCGGTCTCACAGGTGCCGCAGGTGCCCTCGGTGCAGGAGAACAGCACCTCGACACCGCCGGCGCGGACCGCGTCGAGCACGGAGACGTCCGGAGCGACGGTGATCGTGGTGCCGGTCCGCGCGAGCTCGACCTCGAACTGCGTGTTCTCGCCCTCCGGTTGCTCCTTCGGCGTGAACCGCTCCACGTGCAGCAGTCCGGCGGGGCAGCGCGCCTCCACGGCGTCGAGGAGCGCGCCGGGACCGCAGCAGTAGACCAGCGTGTCCCCGCCGAGACCGTCCAGCACCGACGGCAGGTCCAGCAGCCCCGTCTCGTCCTGCGGAGCCACGGTGACGCGGTCCCCGTAACGGCTCAACTCCTCGGTGAACGCCATGGAATTGCGAGTCCGACCCCCGTACAGCAGCGTCCACTCCGCCCCCGCGGCCTGCGCCGCCGCGAGCATGGGCAGGATCGGGGTGATGCCGATGCCGCCCGCGACGAACCGGTACCGCGGCGCGGGCCGCAGGGCGAAGTGGTTGCGCGGCCCGCGCACCCGCACCTTGTCGCCCTGCCTCAACTGCTCGTGCACATGCGCGGATCCGCCGCGTCCCGCCGGCTCGCGGAGCACGGCGATCCGCCAGGACGTGCGGTCCGCCGGGTCGCCGCACAGCGAGTACTGCCGCTCCAGGCCGGGGCCGAGCACCACGTCGATGTGGGCGCCGGGCTCCCACGCCGGGAGCCGTTCGCCCAGCGGGTGGCGCAGGGTGAGGGCGAGCACGCCGTCGGCCGCCGAGTCCCGGCGGTCGACGACGAGTTCGGCTTCGTACGCGTCACTCATGAACTGTTTCCTCGCGGCTCGTGTGCGGACGGCTCGTCTCCCTGGGGTGAGTGCCCGTTCGGGTGGGCGAGCATCCACTCCCACATCTCGACCGGGTCCTGCGAGGTGTGCTCGCGGCCGCAGTGACAGGTGCCGTGCAGGGTGTCGGTGCCCGGCAGCCAGTCGATGCGGTAGACCTCCCCGGTGGACGCGGCACTCACAGGACCTTCTCCACGGGCTTGTCGCCCTCCTCGACGAGACGGGCGAGGATCCGGCGGGCGGCCAGGCCACCGGTGTCGATGTTGATGCTGAGCTCCTGGTAGCCGGAGCGCTCGGTGCCGAGCGTCCGCTGGAGCAGGTTGAGCGCGTCGACGTCCTGCATGACGACCGTGTGGTTGTTGCCCCGCAGGAACTCGGTGACCTCGGCGTCCTCGGTCGCCCAGTCCCGCGAGACCATCCAGAAGTCGTACACATGACCGTCGGCGGACGGCGTGATGGCGTACGTGATCTCGGTGTGGAAGCCGTTCGGGTCGCTGCCGTCGGCCTCCGGGAGCACACCGACCGGGGCGATCCGGCTGTGCAGCAGATACAGACAGGGCGCGTGGTACTCGATGTCCTGCCAGCGCGTGATCCGGCCCTCGATGCCGGTGGACCTGGCGTAGAACGGCGGGCACGCGGCGTCGTCCATGTGCCGGCTCACCCGCACGATGCCCGCGCCCTCGTCGACCTCCGTGGTGATCGGCGTCTCGGCGACCTCGGGGGTGCCGATGTAGCCGCCGTGCAGATAGGTCTCGTGGGAGAGGTCGAGGAGGTTGTCGACGAGCAGGCCGTAGTCGGCGTCGATCGGCTCCATGCCGCGGACGGTGACCCAGCCGGGGGAGTCGAGGTGCCGGGCCCTCGGGATGGTGCCGGCGTCGGCGAGCGCCGGGTCCCCGATCCACACCCAGACCAGGGACTCCTGCTCGACCACGGGGTAGGAGGCCACGCGGGCGGTGCGCGGCACGCGCTTCTGGCCGGGCACGTACACACACGTGCCCGTCGTGTCGTACGTGAACCCGTGGTACCCGCACACGATCCGGTCGCCGTCGAGCCGGCTCGGCTTCTCGTGCAGCGGGAACCGGCGGTGCACACATCGGTCGGCGAGCGCGACCGGCGTCCCGTCCTCCTCGGTCCGGTAGAAGACGAGCGGCTCACCGAGGATGGTCCGGCCGAGCAGTTCCTCACGCCCCACCTCGTGGCTGTAGGCGGCGACGTACCACTGGTTGCGGGCGAAGGCGGTCATGTGCGGCATCGTTGCGGCTCCCGTCTGTCTGCTGTGGTGGCATCGTCTTGGCGGTCGCGGGGGCTCGGCAACACCGCTTCCGCCACACGGAAGGGTGCGACGACCCCGCACCGGATGCCGGAACTCGTCGGCGCCGACTCCGCGCCCGAGGTCGTCGCGCTCGGCCTCGCCCAGGCGGCCACCGGCAGCTGGGACCTCGGCGCCGAGGGCCTGCCCCCTCACGAGCTGGTCGTCAACTGGCGTCCCTGCGTACAGTGTTACGGCGCCACGCCGTGGTCCGGCGTGCGCGGCCTGGTGGTCGCCGGGGAGGGGCCGGAACCGGAGGAGATCACCACGTTCGACGAGGGCTCGGTCGGGGCGGACCGGGCCGGGCAGCTCGGGGCGCGAGGCATCGAGGTCGTCGCAGATGTCCTGCGGGACGAGGCGCTCACGGTGTTCCGCGACTACCGCAAGGCGGTCGACGAGGGTGACGTGGTCGTCCACAACGCCCGCGGGTCAGCCGGGTGAGCCCCCGTCCCACGAGAAGACCGGGGCCGCGGCCCCTCCCGTACCCCCGACTTTCACATCAGCGCCACCGCACCCTTCCCTGACGTTTGTTGCTCTTGGAACACTCGCTGCGCGCACCTTCCGTCACCTTCGGGCCATCGATGCGCAGGATTGAGAGGTTCCCTCACTCATGTCCGACGTCAACCGGCGCAGATTCCTCCAACTCGCGGGCGCCACCACCGCCTTCACCGCCCTGTCGAACAGCATCCAGCGCGCCGCGGCGCTCCCGGGCCACCACCGCACCGGGACGATCGAGGACGTCGAGCACGTCGTCGTCCTCATGCAGGAGAACCGGTCCTTCGACCACTACTTCGGCTCGCTCAGGGGTGTTCGCGGCTTCGGGGACCCGCGCCCGGTGACGCTGGAGAACGGCCGGTCCGTCTGGCACCAGACGGACCGGAACGGCAAGGAGATCCTGCCGTTCCGCCCCGAGGCCGACGACCTGGGCATGCAGTTCATCCAGGATCTCCCGCACGGCTGGAACGACGGACACGCCGCCTTCAACGGGGGCAAGTACGACAAATGGGTCCCGAACAAGGGGTCCACGACGATGGCGTACCTGACCCGCGAGGACATCCCCTTCCACTACGCCCTCGCCGACTCCTTCACCGTCTGCGACGCCTACCACTGCTCGTTCATCGGCTCGACCGACCCGAACCGCTACTACATGTGGACGGGCTACACGGGCAACGACGGCCAGGGCGGCGGCCCGGTCCTCGGCAATGACGAGGCCGGCTACGGCTGGACCACCTACCCGGAGCGGCTGGAGAAGGCCGGCGTCTCCTGGAAGATCTACCAGGACATCGGCGACGGCCTGGACGCGAACGGCAGTTGGGGCTGGATCCCGGACGCCTACCGGGGCAACTACGGCGACAACTCGCTGCTCTACTTCAACCAGTACCGCAACGCCAAGCCCGGCGACCCGCTGTACGACAAGGCCCGCACCGGCACCGACCGCACCAAGGGCGAGGGCTACTTCGACCAGCTCAAGGCCGACGTGAAGGCCGGAAAGCTCCCGCAGGTGTCCTGGATCGTCGCTCCCGAGGCCTTCACCGAGCACCCCAACTGGCCCGCGAACTACGGCGCCTGGTACATCGCCCAGGTCCTGGACGCGCTCACCGCGAACCCGCAGGTGTGGGCGAAGACGGCCCTGTTCATCACCTACGACGAGAACGACGGCTTCTTCGACCACGTGGTCCCCGCCTTCCCGCCCGGCTCGGCGGCGCAGGGCAAGTCCACCGTCGACCCCGCCCTCGACCTGTACAAGGGCGACAGCAGCCACCCGGCCGGCCCCTACGGCCTCGGCCAGCGCGTGCCCATGCTCGTCGTCTCGCCCTGGAGCAAGGGCGGTTGGGTCTGCTCCGAGACGCTCGACCACACCTCGATCATCCGCTTCCTGGAGCGGCGCTTCGGCGTCCACGAGCCCAACATCTCGCCCTGGCGGCGCGCGGTCTGCGGCGACCTGACCGCGGCCTTCGACTTCTCCCGCAAGGACACCAGGCCGGTCGCCCTCCCGGACACCGACGGCTACGAGCCGCCGGACCGCGAGCGCCACCCCGACTACGTGCC
>NZ_RSAJ01001119.1 GCF_003933965.1 Streptomyces sp. RP5T | reverse complement strand
GCCCGGCACACCCCCCACGTCCCCAGTCCCCGGGACCGTCTGCTGCACCTGATGACCGGGGCCTGGACCACCCAGGCGATCGCCGTGGCCGCCGAACTCCGGCTCGCCGACCACCTGGACGCCCACCCCGCGTCCGGCCTCGCGGAACTGGCCGAACTGACCGGCACCCATGCCGACAGCCTGGGCCGGCTGCTGCGCTACCTCGCCGGTCTCGGCCTGGTGGCGGCGGACCCCGACGGCTCGTACCACCTCACGGAACTGGGCGGGCCGCTGCGCACGGGCTCCGACGCCTCCTTCCAGCCGCTCGCCCTGCTCTACGGCGGCCCGTTCTACCGTTCCTTCGGGGAGCTGCGGCACTCGGTGCGCACCGGTGAGGAGGCGTTCGCGCGGGTCTTCGGCGACCATCACTTCCCCCACTTCGCGCGCCACCCCGAACTCGCCGACCTGTTCGACCGGGCCATGGCGGCGAGCGCGCCGATGTTCGTCCCGGTCGCCGGCCTGGTGGACCTGGCCGCCCACCGGGTGGTGGTGGACGTCGCCGGGGGCAACGGCGAACTCCTCGGCCGGCTCCTGCGCGCCGCCCCGCACCTGCAGGGGGTCCTGCTGGAGCGGCCGCATGCCGTGGAGGCCGCGGAGAAGGCGTTCGCGACGGCGGGCCTGGCGGACCGCTGCCGGTTCGTGACGGGAGACTTCACGTCCTGGATCCCCGAGGGCGGCGACCTGTACGTCCTGTCCCGGGTGCTGCACGACTGGGACGACGAGCGCTGCCTGACGATCCTGCGCCGCTGCGCCCGGGCCATGGCTCCCGGCACCGAACTCCTGGTCGTCGAGCGGCTCCTGCCGGCGGACGCCCGGCTCTCCCTCGCCGTGGCCTGGGACGTGCACATGCTGTGCAACGTGGGGGGCCGCGAGCGCACGGAATCGCATTACCGGCGGTTGCTGGAGACGGCGGGCTTCGACTTCACGGCCTGCCATGAACTCCCCTTGCAGGGAGCCCTTCTGCGCTTCAAACGGCGCTGACCGGAACAGCCGTGTCAGGGCGCGCAGCCCGATCCGCCACCGCCTCGCCCTCCGGCCGGCGATCGGTTCGTCGCCCACGCCCGGCCCAGTGATCCCCGGGCCTTCGACACCGTCGACGCTTTCGGCGTCACGGCCCGGTGGATCGCCCCGCCGCCCTGACCGGACAGCCCTGAGCGAGCACGGGAG
>NZ_RSAJ01001118.1 GCF_003933965.1 Streptomyces sp. RP5T | reverse complement strand
GTTGCGGGCCGGGCTGCGGGAAGCGACCGACGGGTTGCCGGCGGATGCCCGGGCCCTGCTGCCGGGGCTGGTCGTCGGGGACACCGCGCGGATCACACCCGAGCTGGACGAGGCGTTCAAGGAGACCGACCTCGCGCACACCCTCGCCGTCTCCGGCAGCAACCTCACCATCCTGCTCGCGCTGCTCATCGGGCCGCCCGGACTCGCGCAGCTCGTCGAGCGACGCGGGCTGGCACCCCGCCTCGGGGTGCCGCTGCGGGCGACCGCGCTGCTCGGCGGCGGGCTCACCCTGGGGTTCGTCGTGGTGTGCAGGCCGGACCCGAGCGTGCTGCGGGCCGCCGCCTGCGGAGCCGTGGCGTTGCTCGCCCTCGCGACCGGCCGCCGCAGATCACTCGTCCCGGCGCTGGCGACGGCCGTACTGCTGCTGGTGCTGTACGACCCGTGGCTGGCCCGCAGTTACGGCTTCCTGCTCTCCGTGCTGGCCACCGGAGCCCTGCTCACGCTCGCGCCTCGCCTGAGCCTGGCGTTGCGCCGGCGCCGGGTGCCGCCCCGGCCGGCGGAGGCGCTGGCGGCCGCTGCCGCCGCTCAGGCCCTGTGCGCGCCGGTGGTCGCCGTGCTGTCGGCCCGGGTGAGCCTGGTGGCGGTGCCGTGCAATCTGCTCGTGGAGTTCGCGGTCGCCCCGGCCACGGTGCTCGGCTTCGCGGCCCTCGCGACCGCACCCGTGGCCATGCCGGTGGCCAAGGCGCTGGCCTGGTGCGCGAGTTGGCCGGCCGGGTGGATCGCGGACGTCGCCCGGACCGGGGCGTCACTGCCCGGTGGGGGAGTGGACTGGCCGGGCAGTTGGACGGGGGCGGCGCTGCTGGCTTCCGTCACCGTCCTCCTGCTGCTCGCCGGGCGGCGGTTGCTGAGGCATCCCTGGTGGTGTGCGGTCTGCGCGTCGGTGTTCGTGCTCGCGGTCGTGCAGCCGCCGCCGCTGACCCGGGTGATCACGGGCTGGCCGCCACCGGGCTGGCGGCTGGCGATGTGCGACGTGGGCCAGGGCGACGCGACGGTGCTGGCGGCGGGTGAGGGGACGGGCGTCGTCGTGGACGCCGGGCCCGACCCCGAACTGGTCGACGGCTGCCTGCGCGCCCTCGGCATCACCAAGGTGCCGCTCGTGGTGCTGACCCACTTCCACGCCGACCATGTGGCGGGGCTGGCCGGGGTGCTG
>NZ_RSAJ01001117.1 GCF_003933965.1 Streptomyces sp. RP5T | reverse complement strand
GCCTCGCCCGACTCACCCCACGCCCCCGATTCCCTGTCTGGCCGCTTCGGGGCGATGGATACCCCGGGGCCGGCAGCCCAGTTCGTCGGAGCGGCCCAGCAGGTCGGCGAGGTACCAGACGATGGCCAGCCACATCTCCGTGCCCTGGAGGCCGGGCTCGGGGCCGGGACCCGCCGTGCCGGGTCCGAACCCGAAACCCCGGCCCGCCTGCCAGCGCGGCAGCACCGTGGCCAGCTGCCGTTCGGCCCAGTCCCGGATCTCGCCGGAGCGGTAACCGTCCGCGGCGCTGCCCAGTTGCCGGGTGCACAGCCACAGGGGATGGGCCACGTCGAGCACATTGCAGGCGTTCTCCCGCCCGAGGCCGAAATACCGGGCGTCGCGCGCGTGGTCCAGGACCGTGTCCACGACCCGCTCCGGATACGGCACCGGCAGCCCGAACTGTGCGAACGACCCCCGCGTCAGCCGGTAGTAGCCGTTCACCATCTGAAGCCGGCCCTCCTCCGACGAAGGGCTGCCCCACATGCCGGTCCACGGATCGACTCGGGTCAGCAGCCACCCGAACAGCGACTCGGTCGTCCCCTCGCCCTCCTCGCCGTGTCGCAGGTTCCAATGGGCCGCCGTGGCAAGGCTGTCGACCCAGGCACCGGCACCCCAGGCCGCCGTCCTCCAGGGCAACGCCGACAGTCGTACGCCTAGTTGACGTGCCGTCATGTTGCTGACTCCGTGGACCGGATGAGGGAGACCCGGTCCGAGGAGGTCGAGGGCGTAGCCCACGCACAGGACGTGATACAGCGCCGCTCCCTCCCCGATGAACCCGTCGGTCTCCACCACCGGATGCGGTGCGCCGAACTCCGGGACCAGACCGCTCCTCGGATCCTGGAGGCCACTCAGCCGCTCGACGTGCTCCTCGGCGGACAACTGCTCCGGCACGGCCCCGAGCAGCAGATCGGCGATCTCCACAGCGTCGCAGTGCGCGCGCACGGTGGGCGCGACGCCCGGCCGGTCGGCATAGCGCTCACCGTCCCAGCATCGTTCCAGCATCTCACCGGCCTGGGCCCGAGCGGAGTCGGCGAAGACGGCGAGGCTGCCGCGGGGCACCGCCTCCGGTCCGGGCACGGCGCCGGTCCCCGGGCGGACCGCGGCCGCACGGCCCCCGTCCGGCCATATCCCTGTCCCGGACACCCCCGAGGACGCCCTCGATGCAGCCGCCC
>NZ_RSAJ01001116.1 GCF_003933965.1 Streptomyces sp. RP5T | reverse complement strand
CGGCGAGGGCGGTCCCGCCCGGCCGCCGCCGTGCGGCCGGGTCCGTCCCGGACACGCCAACCCTTACCGAGCGTGACATCCGCGTGTCCGCGCACGTCATGGGCCTGATACCGTCCCGGCCAACGGCCGAATCCCTTCCAGGATGCATTTCACGGTCCGTCAGATCCGTTTCGTCGCTGAGAGGTTGGAGCATGCCGGACGACGCCGCAGCCCGTGCCGCCGCGGAAGCCCGTGCCGCGGCCGAGGAGGAGTCGGCCTTCTCGCACCCGGAGGTCGCCCCCGACGCCACCGCGGCCTACGGCGACGACCCCGACCAGGTGATCGACTTCTACGCCCCGCGCGTGGCGGTGTCCCCCGGGGGCGGTCTCGCGCCGCTGGTCGTCGTCCTGCACGGCGGCGCGTGGCGCGCGCCCTACGACCGACGGCACGTGACACCGTTCGCGGACTTCCTGGCCCGGCGGGGCTTCGCGGTGGCCAACGTCGAGTACCGGCGGGGCGGAGTGTCCCTTCCGGCGCAGAGTGCCGCGTTCGAGGGCGCAGCGGGGGCTGGAACGGGGGGCGCCGGGCCGGTGGCCGGGCGCTGGCCGGACACCTTCGACGACGTGGCCGCCGCGATGGACGCGCTGCCCGGGCTGGTGCGGGAGTCCCTCCCGCAGGCCGACCCGCGCCGCATGGTGGTCACCGGCCACTCCGCGGGCGGCCACCTCGCGCTGTGGGCCGCGGCCCGGCACCTCCTGCCGGCCGACGCCGCGTGGCGCATCGAGGGACCGGCACCCCTGCGCGGGGTCGTCGCCCTCGCCCCGATCGCCGACTTCACGGTCGCCGACAAGCTGGAGGTGTGCGGCGGGGCGTGCCGTCAACTCCTGGGCGGCGAGGAGGGGTTCAGCGCGCGCCTGGCGTACGCCGACCCCGCCCTGCTGCTGCCCACCGGCATCGCGACCACCCTCGTCCAGGGCCGCACCGACACGGTCGTCCCGCAGGCGGTCGCCGAGGCCTACGCGGACGCGGCGGCGAAGGCGGGCGAGGTGGTGGGCCTGACCCTGCTGGAGGACGTCGGCCACTTCCCCCTGATCGACCCGGCGGCGGACGCGTGCGCGGTGGTGGCGGAGGAGATCGCACAGCTGGCGTGGTGACGCGGCCACGGCGGTCCGCTCCGCCCCCCGGTGATACCCGTAATACCTGAGAGCTACGACGCCAAAGAGCTCCCTGGCG
>NZ_RSAJ01001115.1 GCF_003933965.1 Streptomyces sp. RP5T | reverse complement strand
CCCCACGACGGCCGCCGCCTGGTGCTGCCGCTGTCGGCGCGCACCGCCGGCGCCCTGCGCGGCCAGGCCACCGCACTCGCCCGGCACCTCGAACGCCGGCCCGAGCTGCGTCTGGACGACGTGGCCCACTCCCTGCGCACCGACCGGCCCGCACTGCGCCACCGGCTCACCGTCACGGCCGCCACCCGCGAGGAGGCCCTGGACGCGCTGCGCTCCGCGACACCGGCCACCCCGCCGCTCGCCGACGACCCGGCCCGCGTGGCGTTCCTGCTGCCCGGCGGCGGCACCCAGTACCCGGGCATGGGCAAGGACCTGTACCGCGACCAGGCCGTCTACCGCGACACCGTCGACGAGTGCGCCCGCATCCTGCGGCCCGTCCTCGGCGCCGACCTGCGCACCGCCCTCTTCGAGGAGCGACGGCCCGACGACACCTCCGCCTTCCTCGGGCTCGTCGTCACCGAGTACGCCCTGGCCCGCACGCTCATGGAGTCGGGCGTGCGCTCCGACGCGCTGATCGGCCACTCGCTCGGCGAGTACACGGCCGCCTGCCTGGCCGGCGTCATCGACCTCGCCGACATGCTGCCCCTGGTCACCGAACGCATCCGGCTCATCAGCTCCGCCGGCGGAGCCACCGTCGGCGTCGCCGCCCCGGCCGAACGGATCCGGCCGCTGCTCGACGCCGGCCTGTCCCTCGCCGCCGTCAACGGCCCCACCGCCTGCACCGTCGCCGGACACCTCGACGCCGTCACCCGCTTCGAGGCCGACCTCACCCGGCTCGGCATCCCGTTCCGCCGCCTGCGCATCCCCGTCGCGGCCCACTCGCACGTCCTGGACCCGGTCCTGCCGGCCTACGAGACCCACCTGCGCCAGGTCACCCTGCACCCGCCGCGCATCCCGTACGTCACCAACGTCACCGGCACCTGGGTCACCGACGCCCAGGCCACCTCCGTCCGGCACTGGCTCGCCCACACCCGCGACACGGTGCGGTTCGCCGACGGCATCACCGCCCTGTGGGACCGGCTGCACCCCGTCCTCGTGGAGATCGGGCCGGGCGACACCCTGACGAAGCTCGCCGCCGGCCGCCTCACCGGCCGGACGCCGGTGACGGTGACCACCATGCGCCACGCCAAGGCCGAGGCGTCCGACGGTTTCGTCCTCGCCGAAGCGCTGGGACGGCTGTGGAGCGCGGGCGTGGACCGCGCGCTGCCCCCGGTGC
>NZ_RSAJ01001114.1 GCF_003933965.1 Streptomyces sp. RP5T | reverse complement strand
CTACTAGTGCTGCGTTCCTCAAAGGACGTACACATAGCGGCGGCGTAAGCGCCTGGTGGGTGGTGCTGGTCTGCCCCAGATCCAGGGTCGGGCGCGGGCGTTGAGCTGGGCTGTGGCCACTTCGGTGGCGTGGGTGATGTGGCCTGCGTCGCCGAAGGAGCGTCCGGCCAGGGCGGTCTTGCGGAAGATGCGCCACCAGCCCTCTTGGAGGTTGAGCCAGCAGGCGCCGACTGGGATGAAGACGTGCCTGATGCGGGGATGGTCCTGCAGCCAGGTCCGGGTGGACACGCTGTTGTGCGAGGACAGATTGTCGGTGATCACGTAGATGTCCCCGGCGGGGTTGGCGTTTTCTACCAGTTGAAGGAAATGCTGGTAGAAGACGCTGTTGCGGGAGGCGGCGGTCATCGTGAGTTCCTGGCCGTCGCGGATGCGTAAGGCGCCGTAGACCCAGGTCTTCTCCGGTCCGCGGGAGTAGTCGATCTCGTTCTTGATGCGGTGTCCGTCCGGTGACCAGCCCGGTGCCGGCGGGAAGGTGCGGGGGATCACCGGGCCGAGCTCGTCGGCGCAGACGACCGTCGCGCCGGCGGGCGGGCTGGTGTAGAGCTCGACGATCCGGGTCCTTTTCCCTCGAAGTCCGCGTCTCTCGAGCGTGTCCACGAGCGTGTGCGCCGCCAGCGCACGCCCTCGGCCAGCAGGATCCGGCGCACCTGGGACCGGCCCACCTGGATGCCCAACTCCTGAGCGGCGGCGGCCAATGCGTCCAGGGTCCACTCCGCCGGCCCCGACTCGTCCGCGGCCCACATCTCGTTCGACGGCTGGACCTCGAGGCGGCCGGGTGGGGTCTGCTTGACCATCCCGATGATCCGGGAGCGTTCGACCTCGGTAATCCTTCGCTTGCGGCCCTGCCCGCCCAGATCCTCCAGGCCCTCAAGCCCCGAGCAGTTGAAGCGGTGCAGCCAGCGGCGCACCGTTTTCTGGCTGCACCGCAGCTCGTCGGCGATCTGCGGGACCAGCCTGCCCTCCCAGCTCAGCTCGACCATCCGGCACCGCTCCACCAGAGCCTTCGGCGCCTTCCTGGCAGCCGCCAGGCGGTGGACCACCGCTTGCTCGCCCTCGTCACGGCCCGGCCGTGCCCTCAATACCATGACCCAGCACCCGCCCCCGAGTACCTACAAACGCCCCGCTATCAGCAGCTATACCCACCGAATGCGGAATTGAGCACTAG
>NZ_RSAJ01001113.1 GCF_003933965.1 Streptomyces sp. RP5T | reverse complement strand
GCCCCGCGCACGGCATCGGCCCCGGTGGACTGCGTCGGCTGTACGGCCCCGGGGCGGAGGACCTGGAGGCCGTGTACGAGGAGCTCCGCGCGGAGCACGGGACCGTGGCTCCCGCGTTGCTCCACGACGACGTGCCGATCTGGGTGGTGCTCGGCCACAGCGAGAACATGCATCTGGTGCGTACTCCCTCGCACTTCAGCCGTGACACCCGGTTGTGGGGGCCTATGCAGGACGGCACCGTCAAGCCGGATCACCCGCTCATGCCGCACCTGGCATGGCAGCCGCTGTGCTGCCACGCCGAGGGCGAAGAGCACCTGAGGCTTCGCGGGGCGGTCAACGGCGCCATCTCGACCATCGACCACCGCGGGGTTCGCCGCCACATCAACCGCGCGACCCAGCACCTCGTCAACAGGTTCTGTGAGCGGGGCAGTGCCGATCTGGTCAGCCAGTTCGCCGAGCGACTGCCGATGATGGTGATGTGCGAGATCCTCGGCATGCCCGACGAGTACAACGACCGGCTCGTCGAGGCCGCCCGCGACCTGCCCAAGGGCACCGAAACGGCCATCGCCAGCAACGAGTACATCATGGACGTCCTGACCCGGCTGACCGTCCGCCGTCGGGCCGAACCTGAGGACGACTTCACCAGCCACCTCATCAATCACCCCGCGCGGCTCACCGATCAGGAGGTCAGCCAGCACCTGCGACTCGTCCTGATCATCGCGTACGAGAGCACCGCCAACCTGCTGGCCAACGTACTGAGGGTGGTCCTCACCGACCCGCGCTTCCGTGCCCAGTTGAACGGCGGGCAGATGACGGTGCCGCAAGCGGTGGAGCAGTCCATGTGGGACGAACCGCCGTTCAGTACCATTTTGGGTTACTTCGCCAAGCAGGATGCCGAGTTGGGCGGTCAGCGCGTCCGCAAGGGCGACGGCCTGATCCTGGGCATTGCTCCGGGCAACGTCGACCCGCGTGTCCGTCCCGACACCAAGGCCCACATGCACGGCAACCGTTCCCACCTCGCCTTCAGCGGAGGTCCCCACGAGTGCCCCGGCCAGGACATCGGCCGTGCCATCGCCGATGTCGGCGTCGACGCGCTGCTGACCCGGCTTCCCGACGCGGAACTCGCCTGCGACGAGGACGAGCTGGAGTGGGAGGAGACCATCTCCAACAGGCACCTGGTCGCCCTGCCGGTGAAGTTCGCGCCCAGGCCGCAGCAGGACGTCATGGCCCGCCC
>NZ_RSAJ01001112.1 GCF_003933965.1 Streptomyces sp. RP5T | reverse complement strand
AGCCACCGCCGTTCCCGGACGAGCCACCGCCGTTCCCGGACGAGCCACCGCCGGCCCCGAAGGAGTCACCGCCTCCCTCTTCATCGGCATCGACAACCTCCGCCACGCCGACCCCCGTTCCCTCGACTGCCTCCTCTACCTCGCCCGGCGCTCCGCCTCCGCGCGGATCGTGCTGGTCCTCGCCGACGACACCGTGGCGCAGTCCGGCCGCTCGCAGTTCCGTACCGAACTGCTCGACCAGCCGCACACCCGGCGCATCCCGCTGGCCCCGCTGACCGAGGAGCAGGTCGCGGGACTGCTCGGCGTGCACCTCGACGACCAGGCCGCGGCCGAACGCCTCGCGCCGGAGTTCCACGCGTGCAGCGGCGGCAACCTCCTGCTGCTGCGCGCCCTGCTCGACGACCACACCCTGGGCGGCGGTGTCCGCAAGGAGGGGTACGGCCGCGCCGTGCTGCGCCAGCTCGGCCGGCTGGACGCACAGGTCGTGGCCGTGGCCCGCGCGGTCACCGTGCTCGGGACCGGTCATCCGGAGCGCCTCGCGCGGCTCGCCGGCGTCGACACGGGCACGGCCGAGAGCGCGCTCGGGCTGCTGGAGTCCGTAGGGCTGATGGACGGCCCCGTCCTGCGTCACGACATCACCCGGCAGGCCGTACTCGAGGACCTGGCCCCCGAGGAGCGCGACCGGCTGCGGCAGACCGCGGCCTCGCTGATGTACGAACAGGGCTGCCCCGCCCCGGACATCGCCCGGCAGCTCACCGAACTCGACCGGCCCGGCGGCGACTGGAGCGTCGACGTGCTGCTGGAGGCGGCCGAGCAGGAGCTCCTCGCCGGCCGCACCCACCGCGCGGTCGCCGCGCTGGAGGCCGCGCTGCGCGCCCGGACCGACCAGGAGCCGGGGCGGGCCGCCATCGAGGCCCGGCTCGTCCAGGTGCGCCGCCTGTTCGACCCGGCGGCCGCCGAACACCACCTCGCCGTCCTCACCGCCGCCGCCCGCGCCGGTGACCTGGACTCGGCCCACACCATCGACCTCGTACGCCAACTCCTGTGGCAGGGACGCCCGGCGGAGGCCGGCCCGCTGTTGGAGCGGCTGCGCGAGGAACGCCCCGAGCCGCACAGCGAGGTCGCCGCACAGCTGGAGGACACCGAACGGTGGCTGGCGTGGACGCACCCCACGGTGGCCCGGCGCACCCACCGCCCGGCCCCCGGCGAGGGTCAGCGGCAGCGCCCCGGCGGCGCGCCC
>NZ_RSAJ01001111.1 GCF_003933965.1 Streptomyces sp. RP5T | reverse complement strand
GTCCGCCGGCGCCTCGGGGAGGGCGAGGTCCGCGGGGTCACCGGGCCGTCCGACGCCGATGAGCCGCCCTTCGACCACCGCCGTGACCCCGCTTCCGGGCACGGCGGCGAAGTCCCGCGCCCGCGCGATCCGCAGTCCCCGCTCCCCGGCGGCCCGCACGACGGCCCGGCCCAACGGGTGCTCGCTGGGGTGCTCGGCCGCGGCGGCCAGGGCGAGGAGGTCGTCCGGGGTGAGCCCCGAGCCCGGCAGCGGTCGTACGTCCGAGACCTCCGGTGTGCCCTCCGTGAGCGTGCCCGTCTTGTCGAGCGCCACGGCGTCCACCTCGCCGAGCCGCTCCATCGCGACGGCCGACTTGACCAGGACGCCGTGGCGCCCTGCGTTGGCGATGGCGGACAGCAGGGGCGGCATGGTCGCGAGGACGACCGCGCACGGCGAGGCGACGATCATGAAGGTCATCGCGCGCAGCAGCGCGTCCGTGAGGTCGGCGCCGAACGCCAGGGGCACCGCGAACACGGCGAGGGTGGCGGCCACGATCCCCACCGCGTACCGCTGCTCGATCCTCTCGATGAACAGCTGGGTCGGCGCCTTGGTCCAGGAGGCCTCCTCGACCAGGGTCACGATGCGGGCGACCACGGAGTCGGCCGGGTCACGCTCGACGCGGACGCGCAGCGCGCCGGTGCCGTTGAGGGTGCCCGCGAAGACCTCGTCGCCGGGGCCCTTGGCGACCGGGAGGGGCTCGCCGGTGATGGTGGCCTGGTCGGCCTCGCTCGTGCCGTCCAGGACCAGGCCGTCGGCGCCGATGCGCTCGCCGGGGCGGATCAACAGGACGTCTCCCACGGAGAGTTCACCCGTCGGGACCGTCTCCTCGCCGGTGTCCGTGATCCGGGTGGCCGTCGTGGGCGCGAGGTCGAGCAGGCCGCGCACCGAGTCGGCGGTGCGGGCGGTGGCCAGGGCTTCCAGGGCGCCGGAGGTGGCGAAGATGACGATCAGCAGGGCGCCGTCCAGGACCTGGCCGATCGCGGCCGCGCCGAGCGCCGCGACGATCATCAGCAGGTCGACGTCCAGGGTCCTCGCGCGCAGCGCCCTGAGCCCTTCGAGGGCCGGTTCCCAGCCGCCGGTGGCGTAGGCGAGCGCGTACAGCGGGCCGTGGGCCCACCACGGCAGACCGCCGAGGTCGAGGGCGAGCGCGAGCAGGAACGCGACGGTGGAGGCCAGCGCCCAGCGGGCCTCGGGGAGGGCGAG
>NZ_RSAJ01001110.1 GCF_003933965.1 Streptomyces sp. RP5T | reverse complement strand
GCACGGAGGTGGAGGCCTCCCGCCACCGGCTGACGGTCCCCGCCGGCGAACGCCGACGCCTCACCACCCGCCTACGCCCCACCCGACGCGGCGACCGCCAGGCCGACCGAGTGACGATCCGCTCCTACGGCCCTCTCCGGCTCTTCTCCCGCCAGGGCAACCACAGGGTCCCCTGGACGGTCCGTGTCCTGCCCCCGTTCACCAGCCGCAAGCACCTCCCCTCAAAGCTCGCCCGCCTACGCGAACTCGACGGCCGCACCAGCGTCCTCACCCGTGGCGAGGGCACGGAATTCGACAGCCTGCGCGAGTACGTCCCCGGTGACGACACCCGTTCCATCGACTGGCGAGCCACGGCCCGCCAGACCTCCGTCGCCGTACGCACCTGGCGCCCCGAGCGCGACCGCCACATCCTCCTGGTCCTCGACACCGGCCGCACCTCGGCAGGCCGCGTGGGTGACGCCCCTCGCCTCGACGCCTCCATGGACGCAGCCCTGCTCCTGGCCGCCCTCGCCTCCCGCGCCGGCGACCGCGTCGATCTCCTCGCCTACGACCGCGGGGTGCGCGCCCTCGTCCAGGGTCGGACAGCCAAGGACCTGCTGCCCTCGCTGGTCAACGCGATGGCCACCCTGGAGCCCGAACTCGTCGAAACCAACGCCCGTGGCCTCACCGCCACAGCCTTGCGTACGGCCCCTCGCCGCTCCCTGATCGTCCTGCTCACCAGTCTCGACGCGGCGCCCATAGAGGAGGGCCTGCTGCCCGTGCTTCCGCAGCTCACCCAACGGCACACGGTGCTTCTGGCTTCAGTGGCGGATCCCCACATCGCCCGTATGGCCACGGCCCGCGGCAACACGGATGCGATCTACGAGGCCGCGGCCGCCGCACAGGCCCAGAAAGAACGCCATCGCACGGCAGAACAACTTCGCCGCCATGGAGTGACTGTCGTCGACGCGATGCCGGACGACCTGGCTCCAGCGCTGGCCGACGCATATCTGGCCTTGAAAGCAGCCGGACGCCTGTAAACAAAAGAAGGGGGCGCAAAGCGCCCCCTCGAAGAAACTAAACCGCATGCCAAACGCAGAAAACCCCCGCGCCAACAGCACGGGGGTTTTCCCAAAAATTGTTCGGCGGTGTCCTACTCTCCCACAGGGTCCCCCCTGCAGTACCATCGGCGCTGTAAGGCTTAGCTTCCGGGTTCGGAATGTAACCGGGCGTTTCCCTCACGCTATGACCACCGAAACACTATGAA
>NZ_RSAJ01000110.1 GCF_003933965.1 Streptomyces sp. RP5T | reverse complement strand
CCCCCAGGAGGCCCCGTGTCACTGATCACGACGCTGGCCCGGCTGGAGGCCGTCAGCACCGGGCGCGCCCAGCCCGCCGCGACCGTCCGCCACCGGCACCTCTCCGAGCGGCCCCTGGTCCTGGTCCCGCTCACCACCGCGGGCGAGGCGGGCGCCCCGCTCGGCGCGCTCGTGGGCACCGACCGGGACGCCCCGCACCTGCTGGTCGTACCGCAGCCCCGGGACCGTGACCTCAGGTTCGCGTTCCTGGCCGAGCTGGCGGACATCGTGCTGCCGTACATCGACGGGTACGCGGGCGCGGTGGAGGCCGCCGAGCGCAATGAGACCGATCCGGAGACCGGCAAGCGGGTCAAGGTCGAGGTCGAGCTGTGCGCGGACGCCCCGCAGCTGATCCTGCCGAGCCGCGCGGGCATCGATTTCGTACGGCTGCTCGGGCGCTCCATGCGTTTTCGGCGTACGGCGGAGCAGGACCCGGAGACGCCGTACCCGGCCCCGCCCCGGGTGCCGTTGCTGGGCCGGTGGCTGACCCACTTCGGCGAGCGGGCCCGGGTGCCGGGCTCCGCGCTGCTGCCGGCGATGACGGACCTGCTGGCCCGGCACTGGTCCACCGGCCAGTCCACGCTGGAGGACCAGCACCTGGGCGCGCTGCTCGCGTGGATCGACCCGCCCGAGGGCCGCTCGGGCGCCGAGGCCGCCCTGGAGGCCGAGCTCGCCCGCGACGAACAGGGCCAGCTGCTGCATCCGCCGGCCGGCCCCGCCACCGACCCGGCGTTCGACAACAAGCTGCTCGCCCCGGCCTTCGAGCGCTACGACCGCGCGCGGACCGCCCTCGCCGCCGCCGAGGACGGTCTGGAGGCCGACGACCGGCTCGGCGCGCTCACCGCCGCGGAGCAGGAGATCCGCGCCCTCGTCGCGAGCCGCACCCGTCCCACCTGGGACGCGGTGTGGCGGGGTGTGGACCTGCTGCGGGCGCTGCCCGAGGGGGCGCACGTCGAGGAGCGGTGGACGCGCGACCGCTGGTCGTTCACCAGCCACCGGGACCGGGTCGTGGCGGGCGAACCCCCGCAGCCGCGCCGCGACGACGCGGTCACCGCCGCCAACAAGCTCGCCGCACGCGAGCGCGAACAGGCCCGCCTGGAGGCGCAGGAGGCACTCGACGACCCGCTGGTGATGGCGGGGCGGCGGCTGGCCGGGGAGGCGTTCGCCGGGGAGGTCACGGACGTGGTGATGGCGTACAGCGAGGGCAAGCGGCCGAGCCCGCGGCCGCTGGTGACCGTGCGCACCGACGACCGGCCGCATCTGGGCGAGCGCGCCAAGGTGTACCGCTCGCTGAGCGGCAAGCCGCAGTCGGCCGAGTTCGTGGGCGCCGAGGAGGAGGGCGCGCTGATCGTCCTCAAGATCCTCGACAAGATGGGCCGCGGCAAGGAGCCGGAGACCGGGTCCGTGCCCGAGAAGGGCGACCGGGTGTGCTTCACGCTGTTCGAGCACGAGCAGCGCGGCGGCGCGAAGCTGCCCGACCCGGAGAACACGCCGTGGACGCACGGCGGGCCGCCCGGTGAGGCCGTGCCGGAGAGCGCCGATCCCCTGACCCCGGAGGACGTCCTGTGACCACCCAGGCCCGCGACCCCCAGGCCGGCGCCCCCCGGGCCTTCGACCCCGGTGCCGAGGCCGGACGGGCCACCGACGCGATCCTCCACGACACCCTGCACGGCACCCACCGCGGTGTCGTCGTGGACTCCCCGCCCGGTGCCGGCAAGTCCACCCTGGTCGTCCGCGCGGCACTCGAACTGGCCGACGCGGGACGCCCGTTGATGGTGGTCGCCCAGACGAACGCCCAGGTCGACGACCTGGTGCTCAGACTCGCCGAGAAGAATCCCGGACTGCCGGTCGGGCGCCTGCACAGCAGTGACGCCGACCCGTACGACAAGGCACTGGACGACCTGCCCCAGGTCCGCAAGTCGGCGAAGGCGGGAGACCTGACCGGGCTGCCCGTCGTGATCTCCACGGCCGCCAAGTGGGGGCATGTGAAGGTCGACGAGCCATGGGCGCACGCGATCGTGGACGAGGCGTACCAGATGCGCTCGGACTCGCTGCTGGCGGTGGCGGGGCTGTTCGAGCGGGCGCTGTTCGTGGGCGACCCGGGGCAGCTGGACCCGTTCGCGATCGTGGGCAGCGAGCAGTGGGCGGGGCTGTCGTACGACCCCTCGGCCTCGGCGGTGACGACCCTGCTGGCCCACAACCCCGAGCTGCCCCAGCACCGCCTGCCGGTGTCCTGGCGGCTGCCCGCCTCGGCCGCGCCGCTGGTCTCGGACGCCTTCTACCCGTACACGCCCTTCCGCAGCGGCACGGACCACGGCGACCGGCGCCTGACCTTCGGTGTCCCCTCGGACGGCTCGGGCCCCGACCGGGTGATCGACGCGGCGGCGGAGTCCGGCTGGGGCCTGCTGGAGCTGCCCGCACGGCACACGCCGCGCACGGACCCGGAGGCGGTACGGGCCGTCGCGACCGTCGTACGGCGGCTGCTGGACCGGGGCGGCGCGGCCACGTCGGAGCGCTCGCCGGACCCGGCGCCGCTGACGGCGGACCGCGTCGCGGTCGGCACGGCGCACCGGGACCAGGCGGCGGCGGTCCGCGCGGCACTGGCCGAACTCGGCGTCACGGACGTCACCGTCGACACGGCGAACCGTCTCCAGGGCCGCGAGTACGACGTCACGGTCGTCCTCCACCCGCTCTCCGGCCGCCCCGACGCCACCGCCTTCCACCTGGAGACGGGCCGCCTGTGCGTCCTGGCCTCCCGCCACCGGCACGCCTGCATCGTGGTGTGCCGCGCGGGTGTGAGCGACCTGCTGGACGACTACCCGTCCACGGAACCGGTCCAGCTGGGAACCCTGGTGAAGTTCCCGGACGGCTGGGAGGCCAACCACGCGGTACTCGCAAGGCTGGGGGAACACCGGGTGCCGTGGCGGCCGTAGAACGCGGTACGGCCGCGGGCGTCCCGCCCTCTTGCACGGGGGCGGGACAATGGACGGTGGCCCTCCACAGGCGGGCCGACGGTACGGACGAGGTACGAGGAGGATGAAGACATGGCGGAGCCCACGCCGCGTCGGAACGAGCCGCGGCTACGCCCCGCGCCCCTGCTGTTCGAGCCCGCACAGGTGGCCGACGACCCGGAGCACTTCTTCGACCTGGAGTCGATCGACGACCCGCGCGCGCTGCTGACCCGGTCCACCGAGCTGGCGCAGGCCTTCCGCGCGGCGGCGGACCGTGCCGTGGAGTTCCAGGCGATGGCGGCGGCCCAGCTCGCCGACCCCCGGCGTTTCGACCGGCTCACGACGGCGGACATCGCCGAGCGGGCCGAGTGGACCGAGGACTACGCGAAGAAGATGGTCGAGTTCGGCCGGGATCTGCTGCGCGGTGTGGAGGGCGGGGCGGGGCACGCCGACCCGGTCTGAGCCGTCGGCGCAGCGCCTTGGCATATGCCAGGCGGGCAAGATACCCCTCATCCCTCCCTCCTGTCCCGATTTCCGGCAACCCTGAGGAACCGGCCGCTCACACCCGGTAGATGTATGCGGCATGAGCACTCGCGACGAACCCTTCTCCGACCGCTTCGACGTCTCCGGCGTCACCGCGGACGGGGCCGCCTGGCTCGCCTCGGCAGGAACGTATCCGCGCAGCACCCTGTCGTTCTGGGAGGAGCGCCCCGCCGCCCCGGTCGTCCTGCCCTGCGGCACCGCCTTCGACGTGGTCAGCGCCCCCGCGATCTTCGGGCGCCGGATGCTCGACCGGCTGTGGGACGAGGGGCCCGGCTCGGGTCCGGTGGCAACACTCCGGGGCCGGATGCTGCTCTTCGCGGCGCCGGGCACGGCACAGCGGCTGCCGTCCCTGCTCCAGTGGGAGGAGTTCGGCCGCACTTCGGCGATCCCGCCGCTGCTGTGCCACGGCACCGGCGACGCGGTGACCGTCCCGGCCCCGCTCGGCACCGCGAAATCCGCGCCGGCCTCCCGTTGGCTGGTCGCCCCCGACACGCGTCACCCGTGGCTGCCGGGCCCGGAAATCCTGCTCTGGGCGGCCGTCCGGGCGGCTCGCGCCGCCGTGCGGATATCGATTTTTCCCCCGGCCGATCAGGATGCTAAGGTCTACGACGTCAGCAGGCGCCGCTAGCTCAGTTGGTTAGAGCAGCTGACTCTTAATCAGCGGGTCCGGGGTTCGAGTCCCTGGCGGCGCACAGACAACGAAGGCCCTCCGCGCGAGCGGGGGGCCTTCGGCATGCACCGGGTTCCACAGGGCGGCCGGGGGTCCGGGGGTTGCCCCCGGGAAGACACAGCATCAGCGGGTCCGGGGTTCGAGTCCCTGGCGGCGCACGTTGTCGATGGCGAGGCGTGTTCGCGTAAAGCGCGAACCGGTCTCGCCATCGTTGTTTCCGCGCGGCTGCGCCGCGCAGTGTGGGGGCTCCGCCACCCACACCCCCCTCGCTCACCGAGCTGTCGGCCGGGAAGTCATCCCACCTGAATCTCCACGTCCCACGCCCCCGTGGCCGTCCGGCCCGTCACTGTCACCTGGACCCCCTCCCCCGGCACCTTGAAGGTCTCGCCCACGTCGACCGGGGCGTCCGCGAGGGGTGGGTAGACGGAGTTCTCCCAGCAGGCCTCGGTGCGGGGGTGGGCGTCGATGACCCGGATCGGGCCTTCGCCGGAGGCCTCGCCGCTGTGGATGCGGTAGATCAGCACACCCTGCCGGCAGACCGCCGCGTCGCTGCCCAGGGCCTCGCGTGCCTCGAAGGCGAGCGCGCTGTCGGGCCCGGTGCGCACGACCGCGAGCTTCGTGCCCCGCCCGACCCCGAGGATCCCGGCACCGCCGGGCCCGGGCCCGGCGTCCACCGGCTCCAGCGTGAGCCGCGCCGGCTCCGGCCCCCGTACGCACGCCACCTGCCGTCGCTCCAGCCAGCCCAGCTTCCACTTGTGCCAGGCGAACAGCTCGGGGGCCAGGCCGAACTGGCTGCCCATCAGGTCCCAGTCGCCGACGTAGGTGTCCCAGTCGCCCTTGCCGTCCATCGGCCGGTGGTACAGGTCCGGCAGGTCGAAGACGTGTCCGGTCTCGTGGGCCAGCACCAGTCGGTCCGGCGGATGCTTCTCGAACACCGTGACGACCCGGCGGATGTCCGTGCCGTCGGCCCGCAGCGGCACATCCAGGTTGACGACCTTCGTGGCGTCGGAGTCGACGCCGGGCGCGTCCGGGTCGGCCACGAAGTAGACGACGTCGTAGCGCGAGAAGTCGACCTGCCCGTCGGCCGCGGCGAGCGCGTCCCGCAGATAGGCGCCCCGGTCCGCGGCACTCCAGTCGCGCTGTATGGCGTAGGCCGTCGACGGGCGCGGCATCCGGATCCAGTGCCGCAGCGGGTGCGGGCGCAGCGTGAAGCGGCCGTAGGAGGCGCGTTCGAAGAAGCGGGTGGTGGCCGGGAAGTGGTCGGCGGCCAGCTCGGCGGGGGTGGTCATGGGCCGGGCGTCCGGGAAGGACAGGAAGACCATCACCGCGTCGAGGGAGCGGGCCGGGCGCGGATAGGCGCTGTTCCAGGTGTCGAGGCCCTCCGAGTGGTGGGCCTCGGTGCGTTCCAGGGTGCAGGGCGCCGCGGAGAAGGGCCCGGCGACCGACGGACCGGTGATGAGGGAGGTGGCGGCGAGGGCCGCCATGGTGGTGAACACGGCTGCTGTGCTGCGCAGTGGGGGGCGCGCGAAAGTGCGCGGAAACGGGCGCGGCAACAGGACCTCCGAGAGCGGTTCACGGGACACCGCACCCAGCCTGTGATGATTTGTCGCACTACGCCCTGTTTATCTGCACCGGACGAGTGAGTTGGCGTGACCCGCCGGACCGGCCGACACCCCCGAATCACTCACGGAACGTCACAACCGGTCTCACGCCTGAAGAACCCGTCCAGCTGCGGGCAGAAACGATCTGCCAGAAGGGGTTGCCGGTCCCCGAGACTGGGCAATGGCTGGAAGGGCCTGGGGGCAGCCTCTATGATCGGCACACTTTCCTGCGCGGACAGCGATCGAGTGCACTGCGGGAGCTAGCGGTGAACGGAACGTCCGAAGGGCCGGCGCCCGCGGCAGACCTCGACGGGTCAGCCGTTACAGAGAGTGACATCGCGACACCTTTTCGTACCGAACCCCCGTCGCATCGCGCGGCCTTCGCGGCGGCGCCGCTGGCCATGGCCGTGGTGGACCGCCAGGGCACGGTCGTCGACGCCAACCCCGCCTTCGGCGAGCTGCTCGGCGCCGTACCGGAGGAGTTGACCGGGACCCCGGCCGCCGATCTGGTGGACCTGGCCTCGGACGCGCGCACCTGGCACAGCTATCGCGAGGTGCTGCGCGGCCGGCAGGCGAAGCTGCGCTGCAAGCGCCGGCTCAAGCATCCCGACGGGCACTCCATGTGGGCGCAGATCACCGTCACACCGATGGCCGCGGACCCCCAGGGCTCCCCCGGTGTGCTGCTGTCCGTCGCCGACATCACGGCCCGCCGGGAACTCCAGGCCCGGCTGCGGCACTTGCAGATGCACGACCCGGTGACCCGGCTGCCCAACCGCACGCTGTTCTTCGAGCGGCTGACGGCCGCGCTGGAACCGGAGTCGTACGAGCAGGGCGGCACGGGCCGGATCGGGCTGTGCTACCTGGACCTCGACGGGTTCCAGGCCGTCAACGACACCCTCGGGCACCGGGTAGGCGACCGGCTGCTGGCCGCCGTCGCCGAGCGGCTGACGCGCTGCGCGGACGAGGCCGGCCAGGGGCGGGCGACCGCTCCGCTGGTGGCGCGGCTGGGCGGCGACGAGTTCGCGCTGCTCGTCGAGGACTCCACCGGCACCGAGCAGCTCGCCGACCTCGCCGAGTCCCTGCTGAAGGCGATCCAGGCGCCCTTCGACCTCTCCGGCCACCGGATGTCGGTGTCGGCGTCGATCGGGGTGGTCGAGCGGCGGGCGGCGGGCACCTCGGCGACCGGGCTGATGCAGGCCGCCGACACCACGTTGTACTGGGCCAAGGCCGACGGCCGGGACCGCTGGACGCTGTTCGACCCCGAGCGCAACGCGCACCGCGTGACCCGCCAGGCGCTCGCCTCCACACTGCGCCCGGCCATCGAGCGCGGCGAGTTCAAGCTGGAGTACCAGCCCCTGGTGGGCATGGAGGACGGGCGGCTGCGCGGGGTCGAGGCGCTGGTGCGCTGGAACCACCCGCAGTTCGGGCTGCTGACGCCGAATCGGTTCATCGCACTGGCCGAGGAGGACGGCTCGATCGTCCCGCTCGGCCGCTGGATTCTCGCCACCGCCTGCCGTCAGGCCCGGCAGTGGCAGCTCGACCACCCGGACGAACCGCCGATCTTCGTCAGCGTCAACGTGGCGGTCCGTCAGGTCTGGGACTCCGACCTGGTCGCGGACGTGGCGCGGACCCTCTCGGAGACCGGCCTGGCCCCGCACCTGCTCCAGCTCGAACTCACCGAGTCGGCGGTCATGGGCTCGGCGGGCCGTCCGCTCCAGGCCCTCCAGGCGCTGAGCGACATGGGCGTCGGCATCGCGATCGACGACTTCGGCACAGGCTACTCGAACCTCGCCTACCTCAGCCGTCTGCCGGTCTCCGTCCTGAAACTGGACGGCTCCTTCGTGCGCGGCTTCCAGTACGAGGGTGAGGGCGTCGCCCCGAACCCGGCGGACGAGGTCGTCGTGGAGGCGATGATCCAGCTGGCCCACCGGCTCGGCCTCACCGTCACGGCGGAGTGCGTCGAGACCTCGGCCCAGGCCAGTCGGCTGCGCCGCATCGGCTGCGACACCGGTCAGGGCTGGCTGTACTCGCGACCGGTGTCGCCGGATCGTATCTCCGGGCTGATGGGCGCTCAGGTCTGACGGTCAGGCCGTCGGCAGTCCGTAGGCGTCCGCGACGAGCTCGTACGAGCGCAGGCGCACGGCGCCGCCGTGGGCGTTGCCCGTGAGCATCAGCTCGTCGGCGCCGGTGCGCTTGTGGAGGTCGTCGAGGCCGGCGCGGACCTCGTCGGCGGTGCCGTGGATGACGTTGGCGTTCCAGGAGGCGGCGAACTCCTCCTCCATCGGGCTGAACTCGTGGGTCTCCGCCTCCTCGGGGGTGGGGACCAGACCGGGGCGGCCGGTGCGCAGCCGGATCATGCTGAGCGCGGCGGCGCGGACCTGGCGGCGGGCCTCCTTCTCGTCGTCGGCGGCGAGGGCGGAGACGCCGATGAGGGCGTAGGGCTCGTCGAGGACCGCGGAGGGGCGGAAGGACTCGCGGTACAGGTCCAGGGCCGGGATGGTGTTCTGCGCCGAGAAGTGGTGCGCGAAGGCGAAGGGCAGGCCGAGGGAGGCGGCCAGCCGGGCGCTGAAGCCGGAGGAGCCGAGCAGCCAGACCGGCGGCCGGTGCGGGGACTGGACGCCGCCGGGCGAGGTGGCCTGGACCGGGCCGGGGACGGCGTGGATACGGCGGTAGGGGTGGCCGTCGGGGAAGTCGTCGTCCAGGAAGCGGGTGAGCTCCAGGAGCTGCTCGGGGAAGTCGTCGGCGCCCTCGTGCAGCCGGTCGCTGCGGCGCAGGGCGGCCGCGGTGGCGCCGTCGGTGCCCGGGGCCCGGCCGAGGCCCAGGTCGACTCGGCCCGGGGCCATCGCCTCCAGCGTGCCGAACTGCTCCGCGATCACCAGCGGGGCGTGGTTGGGGAGCATGACACCGCCCGAGCCGAGCCGGATGCGGGTGGTGTGGGCGGCGAGGTGGGCGAGGATCACCGCGGGCGAGGAGGACGCCACGCCCGGCATGGAGTGGTGTTCGGCGACCCAGTAGCGGTGGAAGCCGCGCGACTCGGCGAGCCGCGCGATGGCGACGCTCGTGCGCAGGGCGTCGCTGGCCGTGCGTCCCGCGCCGACGGTGACCAGGTCCAGTACCGACAGAGGTACGGGGGCGGTGCCCTGTGCGGTACCTCGGATCTCGTCTTCCGCCACGGTGGGTCCTCCTGTGTGTGCCGTGCGCTGTCGCTCCGGGGTTAACAGGGGAATGTCCCCGCTTATTCCCGGGGCTTCGGGAGGAGCGGCACGGGACAGCCGCACCGGGAGCCAACGGAGCGTCATATTCCGTATAGAGCGGGGGAGTTCACCGCTTGCGGCGAGGGCTCCTGGGTACCCGAAATGCCCCGATACCCAACCGGAGGCAGCTTCCATGACGCGCTCTGAGACTCCACGACCGGAGGGGCCCGGCACCCTGGAGCCCGGCACCCGGCAACGCGACCAGCTGTCCGTCCGCATCGCCGACACCGCCTGGACCGCGCTGGCCGTCGTGGCCGGCCTCTGGGCGGTCCTGACCTGCGTGGACGCCGTCCGTGGCACGGGCTCGTGGGCGTACTGCGCGGTGGCCCTCGCCCTGCTCACCATCGGCCTGTCGATGCGGATCGTCGGCATCCGCCGCCGGGCCCGCACCCGGCTGTGAGGGAGGACACCGTGGACCGCCTCAGCGCCCTGCTCAGCAGGCACCTATGGCTTCAGTTCGCGCTGTCGGTGCTGGCCGCCTCCGCCCTGGTGCTGCTGCTGTACCCCGACCAGTCACCGGCTCGTGTCCTGGTGCGCATGGCCTTCACCTCCCTGTGCGGGATCGCCGTCGTGCTCGCCGTGCGCCGCAAGGAGAAGCGGGCCGCCGGATCGACCGACGGGCTGGTCTCCCTGGACCGCAGGCTGCGCACCGGCGAGGTCCCCACCGCGCCCGGGGAACGGCAGGCCATGCGTGATCTGGTGGAACAGCGCCTGCACCGCACCCGCCACCGGTTCGTCGCCCAGACCGCCCTCGCCGTGATGATGGCGATCGTCGTGGTGCTGACGGCCCTGACCGCGGGAGCGCGGCAGACGATCGGGCTCGCCGTGTTCGGCGTCGTCTTCGTGGGCTGGCTCGTCCTGTACGGCAACCTCCAGCACCGCCGGCTGCGCACCATGCACGCGGCGCTCACCACCGGGTCCCCGCAGGAGTCCCGGCGGTGAGCGCCCGCAGCCGCCCGCGTCCCGTCCGGACGGTCACACCTGGACGATCGGCTCCCTCGTGAACAGCGCACCCATCGAGGGCGCGTTCACCCGGCGGTCGGTCAGCCGCAGGGCCTCCCAGACGGTGACCTGGTTCGCGGTGAGGACCGGCTTGCCGAGCTCCTTCTCCAGGCCCGGGATGTGGGTGGCCGTGTGCAGTGCCGTGTCGGGGAGGAGCACCGCCTCGGCGTCCGGCGAGTCGGCCCCCCGGGCCAGCGCGAACACCTCCTCCTCGCCCCAGGTGCCGACCTCCGCGGCCGTGATGATCCCGGCACCGCGGACCTGGAGGACCTCGATGCCGCCCGCCCGCAGGAAGTCGGCGAACAGGCCTGCCACGTCGTCCGGGTAGGTCGCCGCGACCGCCACCCGCCGGGCCCCGATCTCCTTCGCCGCGTGCACGAAGGCGAAGGAGGTCGAGGAGGCGGGCATGCCGGCCGCCAGGGCGAGGGTGCGGACCTGCTCCTGGGCGCCCTCCCAGCCGCGCACGAAACTCCCGCTGGTGCACGCCCATACGACGGACTCGGCGCCCGACATCCGCAGTTCCTCGACGCCCGCGGCGAGCCGGTCGGCGGAGCCCATCTCCAGCAGCGCGTCCACACGGTGGGCGTCGGTGCCGATGTCGGTGTGGACCACGTCCAGGCGGACGTCACTGCCCAGGAGCTGCTCGATGCGCGGATAGTCGTCCTCGGCGGAGTGGCCCGGGTAGAGGAATCCGAGTGCGGTCATGTCCAGCCTTCCTGCTGCTGTTCTCCGTCCGGCAGTTCCCGGACTTCCGGCAGGCCCGGGATCTCCGGGCGCACGGGACCGGACCTCGCCGCCGGATCGATCAGCGCCTGGTACGGTCCCACGGCTCGGGTACCCAGTCGGCGCAACGCCGCCCACATGGTCACCTGGTTGGCCGAGATCACCGGGATGCGCAGTTCCGCCTCCAGTTGCGGGATGACGTCGTACGTCGGCAGGTTGGTGCAGCTGATGAACAGCGCCTGGGCGTCGGCCCGTACGGCCTTGTGGGCCATCTCGGAGACCTGGCGGTAGGGCACCTTCCAGATGTGCCGGGTCAGGCCCATGTAGGCGCAGCCGGTGACGGAGACGCCGGCCTCGGCTACGTACTCCTCCAGCGACCTGGTCACCGACACCGTGTACGGGGTCACCAGCGCGACCCGGCGCACGTCGAGCTCGGTGAGGGCGTCCAGCAGGGCGCCGGACGTGGTCAGGGACGGGACGGCGCCCGCCCTGGTCATGGCCGCGCACATGGCGCGTTCCCCCGCGATCCCGCCGACGAAGCTGCCCGAGGTGCAGGCGTAGGCGACGACCTCGGGCGCGATGGCGTTGAGGGTGCGCACGGCGTCGTGCAGGGTCTCGTGCTCGCTGACCAGCCGGGCGAGGTCGAGGCTGACCTCGACGGGGACGTACGGGGTGCGGGTCAGATGGAGCGAGATCTCGTCGGGGACCCAGCGCCAGAGTTCGCGGTCCAGCGCGAAGTCGAAGGGGGCGACGACACCGACACCGCGCTGGGGGCGCGGACCACCCAGAAAGGAAACGTCCATGGCGAAGACCGGCCTCACGGTGAGAGACGGAGGGGCAGCGGAACGTGCACAACGCCCGTGTTGACGAAGGTAGGTTCGGGTGCGAGCGTGGTCAATCCGCCCATGTCACGCACAGGTGAAGAACGGGTTGCCGCCGGTGCTCCCGCCCACGTCACACGCCCGGCAGCCCTCCGCGACATTCCTTGGAAACGGTGCCTCGATGTCCGTCCCCACCCTTCTGGTCCTTGACGCCGACCCGCCGCCGCGCCTCGGCCGACTCACCGGCCGGGCCCGGATCGAGCACGCGGACGCGGACACGCTCGCCGAGCGGCTGCCGTCCGCCGACGTGCTGCTGGTCTGGGACTTCACCTCGACCGCGGTGCGGGACGCCTGGCCGGGCGAGGGCCCGCGGCCCCGCTGGGTGCACACCGCGAGCGCGGGCGTGGACCACCTGATGTGCCCCGAACTCGCCGTCTCCGACACGGTGGTGACGAACGCGCGCGGGGTCTTCGACCAGCCGATCGCCGAGTACGTCGCCGCGCTGGTCCTCCTGATGGCCAAGGACCTGCCCCGCACGCTGGAGCTCCAGCGGGAGCGCGTGTGGCGGCACCGGGAGTCCCAGCGGGTGGCGGGCACGCGCGCGTGCGTGGTCGGTTCCGGGCCCATCGGGCGGGCGATCGTGAGCACGCTCAAGGCGCTCGGCATCACCACCGCCCTGGTCGGCCGCCGCCCCCGCACCGGCATCCACGGCCCCGACGACCTCGACCGGCTGATGGCCCGCGCCGACTGGGTGATCGCGGCCGCCCCGCTCACCGCGGACACCCACGGCATGTTCGACGCCCGCCGCTTCGGGATGATGCAGCCCTCCGCGCGGTTCATCAACATCGGGCGCGGCCAGCTGGTGGTCGAACAGGCGCTGGTGGAGGCGGTGTCCAAGCGGTGGATCGCCGGGGCCGCCGTCGACGTCCTCGACACCGAACCCCTGCCCCCCGAGAGCCCGTTGTGGCAGGTCCCGGGGCTGATCGTGTCCCCGCACATGAGCGGTGACACGATCGGCTGGCGCGATGAACTCGGCACGCAGTTCGTGGAGTTGTACGAGCGCTGGGCGGCGGGCAGATCACTGACGAACGTGGTCGACAAACAACGCGGGTATGTACCGGGGCACTGACCGTCGAACAGAGGGGCAGCACATGCAGGACCTCTCGGAACTGTCCGCCGTACAACTCGTCGAGGGCTACCGCAAGGGCGAGTTCAGCCCCGTCGACGCCACCCGGGCGGCCCTGGAACGGGCCGAGGAGATCCAGCCCGCGGTGAACGCGTTCGTCCGCCTCACCGGGGAGGAGGCCCTCGCGCAGGCGCGCGCCTCGGCCGACCGCTGGCGGCGCGGGGAGCCGGCCGGCGCGGTGGACGGCGTCCCGGTGACGGTGAAGGACATCCTGCTGACGCGGGGCGTCCCGACCCTGAAGGGCTCCAGGACGATCCCGGAGAGCGGTACCTGGGACGAGGACGCGCCCTCCGTCGCCAGGCTGCGCGAGCAGGGCGCGGTGTTCCTCGGCAAGACGACCACCCCGGAGTTCGGCTGGAAGGGCGTCACGGACTCACCGCTGTCGGGCGTGACCCGCAATCCCCACGACCCGACGCGCACCGCGGGCGGCTCCAGCGGGGGTGCCGCCGCGGCCGTGGCGCTCGGCGCGGGGCCGCTCGCCCTCGGCACCGACGGCGGGGGCAGTGTCCGCATCCCGGCCGCGTTCTGCGGGATCTTCGCGCTGAAGCCGACCTACGGCCGGGTGCCGCTCTATCCGGCGAGCGCCTTCGGCACCCTGGCCCATGTCGGCCCGATGACCCGGGACGCGGCCGACGCGGCGCTGCTCCTCGACGTGATCGGGGTGCCGGACTCGCGTGACTGGTCGGCGCTCGGCCCGGCGGCCGGCCCGTTCACGGCGGCCCTGCCGGGCGGGGTGCGCGGGCTGCGGGTCGCCTACTCGCCGTCCCTGGGCGGCCAGGTGGCCGTACAGCCCGGGGTGGCGGCCGCGGTCCGCCGGGCCGTGGAGCACCTCGCGGGGCTCGGGGCGTACGTCACCGAGACCGACCCCGACTTCGCCGACCCCGTGGACGCCTTCCACACCCTGTGGTTCAGCGGGGCGGCCCGGGTCATCCAGCGTCTCGGGCCGCACCAGCGGGAGCTGCTGGACCCGGGGCTCCGGGAGATCTGCGGCCTCGGGGCCCGCATGAGCGCGCTCGACTACCTGGCCGCGGTGGACGTCCGGATGGCACTCGGGCGCCGGATGGGCCGCTTCCACGACTCCTACGACCTGCTGGTGACCCCGGCCCTGCCGATCACCGCGTTCGAGGCGGGCACGGAGGTCCCGAAGGGCTCGGGGCACCACCGCTGGACGGGGTGGACGCCGTTCACGTACCCCTTCAACATGACGCAGCAGCCGGCGGCGAGCGTGCCCGTCGGCACGGACGGCGACGGGCTGCCGGTGGGCCTGCAGATCGTGGCGGCCCGGCACCGGGACGACCTGGTGCTGCGGGCGGCCCACGCCCTGTACGAAACAGGAGCCGCGGGCCTGCGCCCACCGGCCCCGGCCCGCGCGAGGTGAGGGCTAGGTGTATTGACCACCATCGCTGCCACACCGCACTCGGCGGCCAGCCACCCATCGGCCGTGTGAACAACCCTGCAGGTCAATACACCTAGGCCCGGCTGAAGCGGAGGCTCTCGCCGAGGGCGCCCGTGCGCCAGAGGTCGTTGCAGCCCTCGGCCAGGGCGTCCAGGCCCTCCACCACCTGGCCCCAGACGATGCCGGGCACCCAGCCCACGTCGGCGTTCAGGAGCAGGTTGTTGCGCTCGTAGAACAGGGCCAGGTCGACCACCGTCGTGCCCGGGCGGACCTCGCGGTCGTAGCCGTAGGACTTGGTGCCGAGTTCGGTGCCCGCGAAGGAGAAATAGCAGAGATCTCCGGGAATCGGGGTAACTGTCGGATTTTCCAGGGGCGGCTCCGTTTCCGCGAACGGCGGGAACAGGGCGTATATCTCGTTGCGCGCGTACTTCGCGTGGTAGACGTCACCGGCGAGCGGCAGCGCGTCCCATACGGCGGCGCAGGTGATCGGTGCCCGGTCGTCGAGGAGCTTTGCCGTCGCGGTGATCCCGCGCTTGACCAGCGAGACTTCGATGTATCGGTCAGCCATGCACTCCATGGTCCCGTGCCGGTCAAGAGGGCCCCGAGGAAAACAGGGCTCAAATCGATCCGCATAAGTCGCATCCGGTCGGGTAGCCGCGCCGCCATGGCTCCACCACTGGAACAGGGCGAACACATATCCGGAACCACCCGCCGATCGCTGCTCGCAGGGGTGGCGGCGCTCGGCGCACTGGGCGCCGCCGGCTGCTCACGCGTGGCCACCGCCTCCACCACAGGAGGCGGTGAACTGCTCGACCGGCTCAGAGCGGCGGGTGTCGTGAGACTGGGAATCGCGGGCGAGATCCCCTTCGGTTACATCGACAAGAACGGCGAGCTGACCGGCGAGGCACCGGAACTCGCGCGGGTCATATTCAAGCGGCTCGGGGTGGACCGGGTGCAGCCCGTGCCCACCGAGTTCGGGTCGCTCATTCCCGGACTGAATTCCCAGCAGTTCGATGTCGTGGCGGCCGGGATGTACGTCACCCCGGAACGCTGCGAACAGGTGATCTTCGCCGATCCCGACTATCAGATGCTCGATTCCTTCATCGTGCGCAAGGGAAATCCAAAAGGTCTTCACACCTACAAGGACGTCGTCCGGAAGAAGGCGAAGTTCGCCACCGGTACCGGCTATGCGGAGATCGGGTACGCCGTCGAGGCCGGTTACAAGGAGAGCGACATCCTGATCGTGCCCGACCAGGTCGCGGGGCTGAACGCGGTGGAGGCGGGACGCGTCGACGTGTTCGCCGGGACCGCGCTCACCACCCGTGAGGTGGTGAAGAAGTCGGCCAAGGCGGAGGCGACGAAGGCCTTCACCCCGATCGTGGGCGGCAAGCCGCACACCGACGGCGGGGCCTTCGCGTTCCGCCGCACCGAGACCAACCTGCGGGACGCCTTCAACGCCGAGCTGCGGAAGCTGAAGAAGAGCGGGGAACTCCTCCGGATCCTCAAGCCCTTCGGGTTCACGCAGGCCGAGATGACGGACCTGACCGCGAAGGAGCTCTGCGGCGGATGACCTCCGGACTCTGGGAACTGGTGCTCAGGGGGGTCTGGACCACGGTCCAGCTCCTCGTGTTCAGCGCGCTGCTCGCCGGCGCCGTGTCCTTCGTGGTCGGCGTCCTGCGCACCCACCGGCTGTGGATCGTCCGCTTCCTGGCGGGCTTCTACACCGAGGTGTTCCGCGGCACCTCCGCGCTGGTGATGATCTTCTGGGTGTTCTTCGTGCTGCCCCCGGCCTTCGGCTGGCAGCTGGTCCCGATGTGGGCGGGCACCCTCGCGCTCGGCCTGACCTACGGGGCGTACGGCTCCGAGATCGTGCGCGGGGCGCTCAAGGCGGTCGACCCGGCCCAGCAGGAGGGCGGCATCGCGCTGAGCTTCACGCCCTGGCAGCGGCTCAGGCTGATCCTGCTGCCGCAGGCGGTGCCGGAGATGATCCCGCCGTTCTCCAACCTGCTGATCGAGCTGCTCAAGGGCACCGCGCTGGTGTCCGTGATGGGCATGGGCGACCTCGCCTTCAGCGGCAACCTGGTCCGGCTCGCGCTCCAGGAGAGCGCCGGGATCTACACGTATCTGCTGCTCATCTACTTCGTGATCGCCTTCCTGCTCACCCGCCTGATGCGGGGCCTGGAGAAGAAGCTCAAGGCGGGGGTCGGCAAGGCGCCCACCCGTGAGGTGAAGGTGCCCGAGCCGGTCGGAGGTGGTGTCTGATGGAGTGGGACTGGAGTGCCGTAAGCGACTTCATGCCGCAGTTCTGGGACGGTCTGCTGGTCACCCTGCAGGCCCTCGCCCTGGGCTCGCTGATCTCCTTCGTGCTCGGCCTGGTGTGGGCGCTGCTGATGCGCGCGCCCTCGCGGTTCGTGCGCTGGCCGGTCGGGGTCGTCACGGAGTTCGTGCGCAACACCCCGCTGCTGGTGCAGCTGTTCTTCCTCTTCTACGTGCTGCCCGAGTGGGGCGTGACCCTCTCCGCGCTGACCACCGGTGTCATCGGGATCGGGCTGCACTACTCGACGTACACCATGCAGGTCTACCGGGCCGGTATCGAGGCGGTGCCCGCCGGCCAGTGGGAGGCGGCGACCGCGCTGAACCTGCCGCGGATCAGGACCTGGCAGGTGGTGATCCTGCCGCAGGCGATCCGCCGGGTCGTGCCGGCCCTCGGCAACTACGTGATCTCGATGCTCAAGGACACCCCGATGCTGATGGTCATCACGGTCCTGGAGATGCTCGGCGAGGCGCGGCTGTTCGCGCAGGAGCACTTCCAGTTCACCGAGCCGCTGACCGTGATCGGCGTCGCCTTCATCGTCATCTCCTATCTGGCCTCCCTTCTTCTGCGATCCCTGGAGCGACGTCTTGTCCGCTGACACTCCCCTGACGAAAGAAACCGACGCGCACATCAACCCGCCGGTGGACGGCAGCGAGCTGATCCGCTTCGAGGACGTGACCAAGCGCTTCGGCTCGAACACGGTCCTGGACCGGCTGAACTTCTCCGTCGACTCCGGCAAGCACGTGACGCTGATCGGGCCCTCCGGGTCCGGCAAGACCACGATCCTGCGGATGCTGATGACGCTGACCAAGCCCGACGAGGGCACGGTCACCGTGGACGGGGAGAAGCTGTTCCCGGCTCCGGAGAAGCAGCTGCGCGAGGTGCGCAAGAAGATCGGGATGGTCTTCCAGCAGTTCAACCTGTTCCCGAACATGACGGTCCTGCGCAACATCACCGAGGCGCCCGTCACCGTCCTCGGCATGTCCAGGGACGAGGCGGAGGCACGCGCACGTGAGCTGCTCGACCTGGTGGGGCTCGCCGACAAGGCCGGCGCCCGGCCGACCCAGCTGTCCGGCGGGCAGCAGCAGCGGGTGGCGATCGCGCGGGCGCTGGCGATGCGGCCGCGGGTGCTGCTGCTCGACGAGGTGACCTCGGCGCTCGACCCGGAGCTGGTCGCGGGCGTGCTCGACGTGCTGCGGGACATCGCCCGCACCACCGACATCACCATGCTCTGCGTGACCCACGAGATGAACTTCGCCCGGGACATCTCCGACCAGGTCCTGATGTTCGACTCGGGCCGCATCATCGAGTCGGGCCCGCCGGAGAAGATCTTCAGCGACCCCGCGCAGGACCGCACCCGGGAATTTCTGAGCGCGGTTCTCTGACCGCGAAAAGTGAACGGTGTTCAATCTGCGAGGTCCCGGACCCGGGTCGTGTCACAGGCATATGCCAGCGTGCCAGCGCCCCAGTTGAGGGGCTCAGCCCGGGGCCGGAATCTCGCCAACAGCCGCTCACCGCAAGCCTTTTGCCGGTTATCGTGGAAGGGATCGCTGTCTGGATTACGGCCCAGTAGTAGTGCGACCGAGCAAGCGCAGGGGGAACACCGTGGCGCTGAAGCACGAACCGACCGCGCCGTACCACTCGGCCCAGGACGCGCTGCGCGTCCTGGAGACCGTGGCACGGCACACCGCCGGAGTCACCGACGTCGAACTCGCCCGCACCACCGGCCTCGGCCCGGAGCGACTGACCGCGCTCCTGAGGATGCTGCGCCGCGAGGGGTACGTCGAGCAGGTGGCCGACGGTGCCTATGTGACGGGGAACGCCCTGACCAGGCTCACCTCCGTGCACGACCGTGACGAGGCCCTGCGCGACCAGCTCCAGCGCACCCTCGACGAGCTGCGCGACTCGATCGGCGCGGCCGTGTACATCAGCCGGTACGTCGACGGCGAGGTCACCATCGACCAGTACGCCGACGGTCCCGCGACCCCGGCGGTCAACGAGTGGGTGGACTTCCGCTCCTCCGCCCACGCCACCGCGCTCGGCAAGAGCCTGCTCAGCCAGCTCGACCACAACGGCCGGCGCGACCATCTCTCCCGGCACCGCATGACCCGCCTCACCTCGCGCACCATCACCAACGACAAGCTGCTGCTCTCCCGCCTGGAGGCCCAGCCGCCGACGGTCCCCCACCTCGACCTCCAGGAGTACGCGGTGGGCACGGTGTGCGCGGCGGTGCCGATCACCGCGGGCTCGCTGGTGGGGTGCCTCGCGCTGTCCCTGCCGGTCGACCAGGCGCATCGGCTCCGCCAGGCGACGGACCGGCTGAACCGGGGGGCGGCGCCGGTTCTCCTGTCACTGGCGATCTAGGAACCCGTCCGCGGGCCCGGTGGGGGCCGGTCGCGCAGTTCCCCGCGCCCCTGGCGGGTCCACCGCGCGTTGGTCAGAAGCACCCCTTCCGACCGGGTAGTATTTTCTCTGTCGCCAGCCACCGAGAGGTGGACGGCGAGAGTCATGCGCCGCTAGCTCAGTTGGTTAGAGCAGCTGACTCTTAATCAGCGGGTCCGGGGTTCGAGTCCCTGGCGGCGCACAAAAGAAGGGCCTCTCGTGAAAGCGAGGGGCCCTTCGGCGTTCCCGGGCGCCGAGACGACGGCTGGGGGTCTGGGGGTTATCCCCCAGAAGACACAGCATCAGCGGGTCCGGGGTTCGAGTCCCTGGCGGCGCACAAAAGAAGGGCCTCTTGCGGAAGCGAGGGGCCCTTCGGCGTTCCCGGCGGGCCTCACGCCGAAGCGAGGGGTCCTTCGGCGTTTTCCAAGGGCTGGTACGTTTCCGAACCCGGTGGGCGCCACCACAGCGGGTCCGGGCAGTGGAGGCCCTCTTTTCTGAGGCGGGCTCGCTGGATCTTGTTCGTGGCCGTGACCGGCATCCGGTCGACCACGCGCACGAACCGCGGGGCCATCTTCGTGCCGAGGTCCGGCTGGGCGGCGAGGAAGTCGGTGAAGGTCTCCGGGTCGAAGGTGCCCGCGAGCGTCGCCATCACCTGGTCCCCGGTCACCGGATCCGGCACCGCGTACACGGCGACGGCCACCGCCCCCTCGTAGCGCGCGAGGATGTTCTCGATCATCGCGGCCGCCAGGTTCTCCCCGTCCACCCGGATCCGGTCGTCGGTGCGGCCGGCGAAGTACAGGTGGTCGTCGCCGTCGCGGTAGAAGAGGTCGCCGGTCCAGTACCAGCCCCCGCGCCGCCGCTCCGCCTCCGCCTCGGGGTTGCGCCAGTACCCCTCGAAGGGGTTCGGGGCCCTGTTCACCAGCTCCCCTATCGCCTCGTCCCCGTTCAGCAGCCGCCCGGCCGCGTCGAATCGCGCGCGCGGGCACTCCTCCCCCGTGTCCTGACGCAGTACGAC
>NZ_RSAJ01001109.1 GCF_003933965.1 Streptomyces sp. RP5T | reverse complement strand
ACCCGGTGCGTCGCCCTGTTCACTCCCAGTCCCACCCGATCCCCACCACCCCCGAGCGCACCCGCGGCTCGACCAGGTGGACCGAGTGGTGCCGGCCGGTGAGGGACAGTTCCCGGCGGCCGCTGCGGGGTGCGGCGGGGGAGTGCTGGGCGAACCGGTGACAGCGCAGGGGCAGCGCGTTCTCGTCGAACCGGACCTGGAGCGCGTACTGCCCGCCGGGCGAGCCGAAACCGCGGACGTACTCGCGGGACACCCCGGCCGTGCCGTCCTCGACGCAGTAGCGGAACAGGAAGGTGTCCCCGGCCCGCAGCCGGGCGTCGAGGAGCAGCTCGGCCACCAGCACCCCGGTGTCGTGGTGCGAACGGACGCGTCCCGTACGGCAGTTCTCCAGGGCGTGGACGGTCATGTGCTCCGGCACGCACCCCGGGTCGCCGTGGTGGACGGCGATGAACCGGTCGACGCCCTCGCGGTGGGCGCGCACGATGTGGTGCGACTCGCGGCCGCGCAGCTCGCGGCGCGCCCCGATGTCTATGCGCTCGTGATGGCCGAGGGTGTGCAGCCCGCTGTCGGGCGGTGAGTCCAGCTCGCCCAGCAGTTCTCCCAGGACGTCCGAGGCCGCGAGCAGGGAGCGGTAGGAACGGGTCGCGGGCCGCTCGGCGGCCGAGCGGTCCTCGTCCTCGGCGAGCAGCCGGATCAGCGACTCCTCCGGCAGCTGGAGGATCTCCTCCAGCGCCCGCACGGCCCGCAGCGACTCGGGGCGCTGCGGGCGCCGGGCGCCCTGCTGCCAGTAACTCAGGCTGGTGACGCCGACCTTGACCCCGTAGCGCGACAGATGGTGCTGGACGCGCTGGAGCGGCAGCCCCCGCGCCGCGATCGCGGCGCGCAGCGCGACGTGAAAGGGGCCGCCTCGCAGGACCGAGTCCAGTTCCGCGTGGGCGACGTCGACGTCGTCCGCGTGCTGTGTGGCGTGCGGCATGCAGGGGCCTTTCTGTACAGGTCCGGACGGCTGGTCAGGCCGTCCGCGAGGGTGTGCCGGGGCCGTCCGTGGCAGTGGCGGGAAAGGCTGCACAGCCGTAAGCCGTCGTTCCCGGCCCCGAGTTCCCCCGCATTGAAGCGTGTTGACCAAGTCCCGACAACACCTGTTGCCGAACGGTGGTGTACTCCCGGCCGGTCGACGGCCCGTCTCCTCGCCGGCTCCCGCGCCGGCCCCGACTCCCTGCGCGGCATCCAGGACCGGGCCGCCCGCGCACCCCACCCA
>NZ_RSAJ01001108.1 GCF_003933965.1 Streptomyces sp. RP5T | reverse complement strand
CGCCCACACACCCGCCGCCTCACAGGTGTTCACCACCGTCCTCTCCCAGGGCCCCCTGCCCCGTCTGGAGGTGGCCCGGCGCGTGGGCCTTTCCCCGGCCGCCGTCACCAAGGCGGTCCGGCCGCTCATCGAGGCCGGCTACCTGGTCGAGGGAGTGGACGAGGACGCCCGTCCGGCGCTCGGCCGGCCCGCGAACCTCGTACGCGTCGACGGAGGACGGGCGCTGTTCATCGGCGTCAAGGTCACCGGGGACGAGATCATCGCGGTCCTCGCCGACCTGTGCTGCCGCATCCGCGAGGCCCGGCACCTGCCGTTGTCCGACCGCGAGCCCAGGACCGTGCTCGCGGGCATCTCGGACCTCGTGCAGGAACTGCTGGCCGAGGCGGACGGCAGCACGGCCGCGGTCCACGGCCTCGGCATCGCGGTCTCCGGCGATGTCGACCGCGGCGAGGGCACCGTCCGCTACTCGCCGTTCCTGGGGTGGCGCGACGTACCCCTCGCCGAACTCGCCGCCATGACCACGGGGTTGCCGGTCACCGTCGACAACGACGTCCGCGCCCTGACGGTCGCCGAGCAGTGGTTCGGTGCGGGGGTGGGCCTGTCCGACTTCGCCGTGGTCACCGTGGGCGCGGGCATCGGCTGCGGCCTGGTGGTGCACGGCCGGGTGGTCGCCGGGGCGCACGGCGTGGCCGGGGAGATCGGCCATGTGACCGTCGATCCGGCCGGTCCGCTCTGCCACTGCGGCAACCGTGGCTGCGTCGAGGCGATCGCGGGGGAGGCCGCGATCGTCCGGCAGGTCCGGGAGGCCACCGGCGTCGAACTCGCCGACGCCGAGGCGGCCCTGGCCCTGGCCCGCGAAGGCGTCGCCGGGGCCCGGGACGTGTACGCGCGCGCCGGCGAGGCGATCGGCCGGGGCATCGCCACCGTCGCCAACCTCCTCGGTCCGGAACGCGTGATCATCTCCGGCGAGGGACTCGCCGCCCACGACCTGTTCGCCGAGCAGATCCGTGACGCCTTCGTCGCGGCCGCCTTCGGCTCCGCCGCCCAGTGCGACGTCCGCACCCACCCGCTGCCCTTCGACGAGTGGGCGCGTGGAGCCGCCGCCACCGCCATCCAGTCCTTCATCGGCCCGGACACGGGCCGATAGCAACCCGCACCCCATTGGAGGCACGACCCATGCGGTCATCCTCGTACTTCGCCATGCCCGCCAGAGCCCTGCTGGTTCTCGCCCTCACCGCGGTCGCGGTTCCCACCGCACAC
>NZ_RSAJ01001107.1 GCF_003933965.1 Streptomyces sp. RP5T | reverse complement strand
GTGTGGACGCGGGCTCCCGTGGCGGTGGAGTCGGCGGTGTGGGCGCAGTGGGCGGGGTGCCCCCGTGGCCCGGGCAGGGCAACGGCGTGGCCCACCGGCCGGGTGAGGAGGCCGGTGGAGCCTCCTCCTGGTTCAGCGGCGGGAACGGAGGGGGGCCGCTCCCTGGTGACTCGGGCGACGCCGCCTTCCGGTCCGGCAACGGGAACGGACCAGGCGCCTACCAGCCCGGAGGCGAGGGCCAAGCGCCCTCCTGGCCGGGTGAGGAAGGCGGGGTGGGCTCCCGGCCCGACCGAGCAGGCGGAACCCCTGTCGAGCAGGGCTACGGAAATCGGCCGACTCCCTCCCGGCCGGGAGAAGCGGATGGGACGCCACCCTGGTCCGGCGGGGACAGCGCGGGGGGATTCCGGCCTGGCGGAGCAAACAGCGCCCCCTCCCAGCACGGGTCTGCCGGCGGAACGCCCGCCTGGTCCGGCGAAGACAGCGGAGGGGGATTCCGACCCGGCCAAGCGAGCGATACTCCGCTCCGGCCCGGTGAGCCAAGCGGAGCGCCCGGCTGGTCCTGGGACCCCAGCCGGGAGGGACCTCGGCCCGGCCAAGCACGCGAAACCCCTCTCCCGCACGGGGAGCCAGGCGCAGCGCCCGACTGGTCCTGGGAGACCAACAGAGAGGGATCCCGGCCCAACCAAACCGGCGCAACCCCCCTCCAGCCCGGAGAGCAAAGCGCAGCGCCCGACTGGTCCAGCGATGGCGCGGGGCGTTCCTCTCACCCCGGGAGCCCGAGCGAGGCGTCCTCCTGGCATGGCGAGACAGGACACACCCCTTACCAGCCCCGCCATGAGTCCGGTGAGGCGCCTCACCAGCGAGGTGGGGCGAACGGAGCCCTCTTCGGGCACGCTGAGCCGAGCAGTACCCCTCACCGGCCCGGCGAGGCGGAGGAGGGCGTTTACCACCCCGGTGAGCCCGGTCGACCCGCTCACCGACCCGGCGAGCCGAACAGTCCGGTGCACCAGCCGGGGCAGGCGTACGGGGCGGACGCGTGGGCCGGCCAAGGAAGCGGCGGCTCCTGGCCCGGTCGAGGCGGGGAGGCGTGGCCCGACCACCACAGAGGCGACCATTCCTGGTCCGCTGAGGCGGGCTCGGCCTCCTGGCCCCAAGAAGGGAACCCGGTGCCCTGGCCCGGACAGGCCGAGCCGCCGTCCTGGCCCCGCGAAGCCGGCCCCGCTCCCACCGGCCAACCCTCGGCGTCCGGTACCGGTGGCTTC
>NZ_RSAJ01001106.1 GCF_003933965.1 Streptomyces sp. RP5T | reverse complement strand
GCCCCCGCCCTCGGAGGGGACGGGGGCCTGGGCGGACGTACGCTTGAGGCGTCAGCAGACCTTGAACCCGGAGCACCTTTTTCGTGAGCGAGCAGCCCAGTCGGCCCCGCAAACCCGGCAAGCCCTACCGTCGGCCCCAGAAGGACCCCGTCCGCATCCTCGCCTTCGAGGCGCTGCGGGCCGTGGACGAGCGGGACGCGTACGCCAACCTCGTCCTGCCGCCGCTGTTGCGCAAGGCACGGGAGAAGGGCGGGTTCGAGGCACGGGACGCCGCGCTGGCCACCGAGCTGGTGTACGGGACGCTGCGGCGGCAGGGGACGTACGACGCGATCATCGCCGAGTGTGTCGACCGGCCGCTGCGCGAGGTGGATCCGCCGGTGCTCGACGTGCTGAGCCTCGGGGCGCACCAGTTGCTCGGGACCCGCATCCCGACGCACGCCGCCGTGTCCGCCACGGTCGAGCTCGCCCGGGTCGTGCTCGGCGACGGACGGGCCAAGTTCGTCAACGCCGTGCTGCGGAAGATCGCGCAGGACGACCTCGACGGATGGATCGAGAAGGTCGCCCCGCCCTACGACGACGACCCCGAGGACCATCTCGCCGTCGTGCACTCGCACCCCCGCTGGGTCGTCTCCGCGCTGTGGGACTCCCTCGGCGGCGGGCGGGCCGGCATCGAGCGGCTGCTGGAGGCGGACAACGAACGGCCCGAGGTGACCCTCGTCGCCCGGCCGGGGCGGGCCACCACCGAGGAACTGCTGCGCGAGGAGTCCGCCGTGGCGGGGCGCTGGTCGCCGTACGCCGTGCGGCTGGCCGAGGGCGGTGAGCCCGGGGCCGTGGACGCCGTACGCGAGGGCCGGGCCGGGGTGCAGGACGAGGGCAGCCAGCTCGTCGCGCTGGCGCTGGCGAACGCCCCCCTCGACGGCCGGGACGAGAAGTGGCTCGACGGGTGCGCGGGGCCCGGTGGCAAGGCCGCGCTGCTCGCCGCGCTCGCCGCCGAGCGCGGGGCCGTGCTGCTCGCCTCCGAGAAGCAGCCGCACCGGGCCGGGCTGGTCGCCAAGGCGCTCGCCGGGAACCCGGGGCCGTATCAGGTGATCGCCGCGGACGGGACGCGGCCGCCGTGGCGGCCGGGCAGTTTCGACCGGGTGCTGATGGACGTGCCGTGCACCGGCCTCGGGGCATTGCGGCGGCGGCCAGAGGCGCGGTGGCGGCGCCGGCCCGGGGACCTGGAGGGGTTCGGGCCGTTGCAGCGGGGTCTGCTGAGCACCGCGC
>NZ_RSAJ01001105.1 GCF_003933965.1 Streptomyces sp. RP5T | reverse complement strand
GGGGCACGACGGGGCGGTCGGGTTCGATGTAGCCGAGTTCGGTGTAGGTGGCGGTCGCGGGCCCGGTGAAGCCGGCGAACCCCTCGTCCCAGCCGGTGTCCGGGTCGGGCGCGTAGTGGTGGGGGACGCCGGGGGTGAGCCACAGCAGGCAGGGCGCGGTGACCGTCGTGCGGCGGCCGTCGGGGGTCTCGTACCACCCGGTGCCGGTGCTGATGACGACGGCGACGTGGCTGTCGAGGGTGCGGGGGCCGACGGTGGGCAGCGCGCCGTACTGGAGTCCGACTCCCAGGCAGACCAGGCCCAGCCGGTGGTGGACGGGGCTGGGGCTGAGGAATCGCATCCAGGTGTGGTACATCGCGCTCCTCGCGTGCGCTTCGGTCCAAGCAGCGCCGATCTTTGTCCATGGACGTGATCGTCGCCAGTGGTGAGGGTGGAGCCTATGAGCGAGTTCACGGTGGGTGAAACCGATTTCCTGCTGGACGGGCGGCCGGTGCGGCTGCTGTCCGGTGCGCTGCACTACTTCCGGGTCCATGAGGCCCAGTGGGGGCACCGGCTGGCGATGCTGCGGGCGATGGGCCTGAACTGTGTGGAGACGTACGTGCCGTGGAACCTGCACGAGCCGCATCCGGGGGACTTCCGGGACGTGGAGGCGCTGGGCCGGTTCCTGGACGCGGCCCGGGAGGCGGGACTGTGGGCGATCGTCCGCCCGGGCCCCTACATCTGCGCGGAGTGGGAGAACGGCGGTCTGCCGCACTGGCTGCGGGGTCCCGCCCGGACGAGTGACGAGCGGTACCTCGCCCAGGTGGAGCGCTGGTTCCGGCGGCTGCTGCCGCAGGTCGTGGCGCGGCAGATCGACCGCGGCGGCCCGGTGCTCATGGTGCAGGTGGAGAACGAGTACGGCAGCTACGGTTCGGACACGGGGTATCTGCTGCGGCTGGCCGAGCTGCTGCGCGCCGAGGGCGTCACGGTCCCGCTGTTCACCTCGGACGGCCCCGAGGACCACATGCTCACCGGCGGCTCGCTGCCCGGTGTCCTCGCCACGGTGAACTTCGGCTCCGGCGCCCGCACCGCCTTCGAGACGCTGCGCCGGTACCGGCCGGACGGTCCGCTGATGTGCATGGAGTTCTGGTGCGGCTGGTTCGAGCACTGGGGCGGTGAGCCCGTCGTACGGGACGCCGGGGACGCGGCCGCGGCGCTGCGGGAGATCCTGGAGTGCGGGGCCTCGGTGAACCTGTACATGGCGCACGGGGGCACGAACTTCGCGGGC
>NZ_RSAJ01001104.1 GCF_003933965.1 Streptomyces sp. RP5T | reverse complement strand
CGTACAGGGCCACGGCATCGGCCTTGAACTCGTCCGAGTAATCCTTCATCGCCATCGGCGGCCTTCTCGCTTCCTCCGGATCAAGCAGATCCAGTATCAGCGTGTCCACCACTCAGGGGGAGGCTCCTATGTGCGTCAGCATGCGCGCGTGCCAAAGGCCGGCTTCGCCAAGGAACAGGGGACGTTCGAGGAGCGAGACCAGGTTGAGCCGTCTACTGACGTGGAAGCCGTGATGAAGGTGCTGGCAGGCCGCTCGCCAGGCGATGACGGGCGAGCTCTGCTGGATTGGAGTCGTGCTGATCTGCGCGGTTTGAACATGATGGCGTGGAGTCTCAAAGAAGCCGCGAAATTCAAGCGCCCGGCGGATGTGCCAGATACCCGTGTCCCCTTCTCTTACGCCCTCTTAGACAAGGCGGATCTGCGGCATGCAGACCTCAATGGTGTGGATCTGCAGTGGGCGTCGTTCGTCGAGGCGAACCTTTCCGACACAACGCTCTTCTTCTCCGATTTGAGCCATGCTGGATTGGAAAGCGCAGACCTCACCGGTGTGCACCTTGTGAGGACGAATTTCACCGGTGCAGATCTCAACTGGGTGAAGATGCGCGAAGTAGACGGGGGTGCAGCAGGGAACACCTTCGCCAATGCGACCTTTGTGGATGCCGACTTGACAGGTGCTGACCTCGAAGGTGCGAACCTGACTAACGTGGCATTGGTCGAAGCAAACCTGAGCGCCGCACATCTCGCTGGCGCAAACCTGCACGGCGCGAAATTGAGCGCTGCGGACAAATCGTTGGACGATAGGTTCGGTTGGGACATCGAGAAAAATGCAATTTTGACCAAGGCAGACCTCGAAGACGCCAACCTGACGAACGCCGATCTACGCGGCGTGGACTTCTCCCACGCGAATCTGACACGTGCCGACCTACGAGGGGCAAAGCTGGCCGGCGTGAAGCTGACCGGCGCGAAGCTCAAAGGGGTCCGCGGGCTACCGCCATCCCTAGTCTAGACGGCTGCACACACAACGCCCTGTGGGTACGAACCGTCCAATGCCCGGTAGCAGTGCCAGGGGCTCGAGATGGCCACGGCGAGCTCGTCGTGGCCACGGTCTTGCCTCGGTGAAGGCGGACCGGCCAGTGGCTGGAGCAGCGTCGATCGCTGTCTGATCACACGGACCGGGCAGGCGGCCTGCCCGTCTCGCGCGCGGCTCCGCCGTCGCGCGCGATCACCACCAGCGGCGCCTGATCCCCTCGCCCGCTCCCGGCCCTGTCC
>NZ_RSAJ01001103.1 GCF_003933965.1 Streptomyces sp. RP5T | reverse complement strand
TGCCTCCACCAGCTCGACACCGATCATCAACCCCCGCCCCCGCACCTCGCCGATCACAGGAAACTCCCGTGCCAGGGAGCGGAGTTGCTCCAGCATCCGTGTCCCGAGCGCTGCCGCTCGCGTGGCGAGGTCGTTCTCGCGGACGTAGGCCATCGTGGCCGTGCCCGCGGCCATGGCGAGTTGGTTGCCGCGGAAGGTGCCGGCATGGGCACCGGGTTCCCAGACGTCGAGGTCGTCGCGGTAGACGACGACGGCGAGGGGCAGGCTGCCGCCGATGGCCTTGGAGAGGACCATCACGTCGGGGGTGATGCCGCTGTGCTCCACGGCCCAGAAGGCACCGGTGCGCCCGACCCCCGTCTGCACCTCGTCGGCGATGAGCGGGATGGAGCGGTCGGCCGTGATGTGACGCATGCGCCGCATCCACTCGTCCGGGGCGGGGAGGACCCCGCCCTCGCCCTGGACGGGTTCGAGGATCATCCCGGCGGGCAAGGGCACCCCGGACTTGGGGTCGTCGAGTACGGATTGCGTCCAGCGGGCGGCGAGTTCGGCGCCGTGCGCGCCACCCACGCCGAAGGGGCAGCGGTAGTCCTGCGGATAGGGCAGCCGGGTGACCCGCACGTCAGAGGCGTGGCCGGACGCCTCGCGCGCGCCGGAGGTCATGCCGTGGTAGGCGCCGGCGAAGGCGAGCACGCCGTCGCGGCCGGTCGCGGCGCGTACGAGTTTGAAGGCGGCCTCCACCGCGTCGGTGCCGGCCGGCCCGCAGAACTGCACGCGTGCGTGGTCGGCGAGCCCGGGAGGGAGGGTGCGGAAGAGTTCGGTGACGAAGGCGTCCTTGACCGGGGTCGCGAGGTCGAGGACCTGGAGGGGCGCGCCCGAGTCGAGGACCTTGCGGATGGCTTCCAGGACGACGGGGTGGTTGTGTCCGAGGGCCAGAGTGCCGGCGCCCGAGAGGCAGTCGAGATAGCGGCGTCCGTCGGCGCCCTCGATGGTCAGGCCTCGGGCGCGCACAGGGACGATGGGGAGGGCGCGCGCGTAGGTGCGCGCTGCCGACTCGCGGGCCGACTGGCGCCGCAGGATGCCCTCGTGCGCGGAGCGGGCCCGCGGCGGTTGCGCGACGGGGGTGGGCCCCGCCGTGGCCTCCCCGGTAGCGGTCTCGGTCACGGCCATGGTTCTCCCGTCGTCGCGCTGTGCAGGGGCAAGCGGTTCCCTCGCGGACTCGCCCGCCCCGACATACGGAGCCCCGGAACCCTTTGCTCGACTCCTCGGCAC
>NZ_RSAJ01001102.1 GCF_003933965.1 Streptomyces sp. RP5T | reverse complement strand
GCCCAGGGACAGGACCCGGGGGGTGAGGGCGAAGGTGCGGGACTCCGGCTGCTGGCGGACCAGGCCCAGGTGTTCGTAGGTGATCAGGGCGCGGCGGGCCGTCGCTCGCGTGAGACCGGTCGCCCGGGCCACGTCCGTGAGGGTGAGCGCCGCCCTGCCCTCGCCGAACGCCGTCAGGACCGTCAGCCCGCGCGCGAGGGACTCGATGAACTCCCGGCCCAGTTCGTTCTTGGACGCGCCGATCCAGGCGGCCGATCGCGAGGGCGGCGGGCCGGGGTCCGGCTCCGGGGCGATGGCCAGTGCGCGTTCCATCTCGGTCACCGTGGTCCGCAGCCGCGGCAGCAGGGTGTCGCGCAGGTCGGCCGCCGTGTGCCGGCTGGTGTGGCTCACGACGTTCGCCGCGCAGGCGATCCGGCCCGTGCGCGGATCCCGTACGGGGACGGAGACCGCCACCAGGCCCGGTTCGATCAACTGGTCGTCCAGCGCCCAGCCGTTCCGGCCCGCCTGTGCCGCCGTCCTCTCGAACTCGCCTTGTGGGAGTGCGAGTTGTCTTGGGGGTACGGCCGGGAAGGCCCGGTTCTCCGGGTCGCTCGCCCGGCGTTCGCGCCATGCCCGCCAGTCGTCGTCCGTCCACTCGGAGGCGAACAGGGGCCCCGGCGCGGTGCGTTCGGCGGGGAGCAGGTCGCCGATGCGGAAGCTGAGGGACATCGCGCGGCGGCGGGTGGCCTGGTGGATGAAGCGGATGCCGTCACGGTCGGCGACCGCCAGGGACACCGACTCGTCGAGCTCGTCGGCGAGGGCGTCGGCCCGTCCGGACAGCAGGGCGGGCAGGCGCAGCGCGGCGAGGTAGGCGTTGCCGAGTTCCATGAGGCGCGGGGTCGCCACCGCGTCCCGGCCGTCGAGGCGGACGTATCCCATGCGGGCGAGCGTCGAGGTGATGCGGTCGACCGTGGAACGTGCCAGGCCCGTGGCCCGTTCCAGGCCGCTCAGGCTCAGTGTCCCGCCCGCGTCGGTCAGTTCCCGCAGCACGCTGACCCCGCGGATCAGCGGTGCGACCGCCTCGGCCGGCGCGGCGGACGCCGGTACCGGCGGGGAAGTGGTCGTCTCTGCGGGCATCGGCTCTCCGGTGCGGGGGTCACGGCAGGCCTACGGTAATCCGCCACGGCACCCTCGGTGCGCCACGGGCCGCGCCACGGCACCCCAGGTGCGCCACGGGCCGGGCGCGGCCGGTCGCGCGGGTCCCGAGCCCCCCGTAGCTGGTACGCCCCGTCC
>NZ_RSAJ01001101.1 GCF_003933965.1 Streptomyces sp. RP5T | reverse complement strand
GTTCATGAGGGGGTGTCCAGCAGGGCGAGGCCGGGGTAGTACTTGCGGCCGTTGGATTTGATCATGTCGGTGGGTGAGGCGAGGCCGACTTCCTGACGGACGCGGGTGGCGAAGGCGCGGGTGCCGGCGGGGCGGATGCCTTCGCCGGTGCTGCACCAGGAGGCGTAGGCGGCGTACAGGAGGCCCTGTTCGACGCGCAGGTCGGGCTGGGCTTCGAGGTCACGGGTGCAGCATTCGGTGAGGAAGCGGCCGATGTGGTCCTCGGTGTTGGCGTACGCGCTGGTGGCGATGCGGACGCGGTCGGGGCCTTCGAGGTTGTCACGGGTGGTGAGGTAGCGGCTGGCGCCCTCGATGAGCCATTGCAGGATGCCGGGACCTTCGTCGCGGACGAGTTCGAGCGCCAGGTTGTCGATCTTGCGGTGGTCGGGGACGGTCCGCTCGAAGGGCAGCAGGCGGATACGGCGCCAGAACGCGAAGCCGCCGGTGGAGACCTCGGGGCGGTGGTTGCCGAGCAGCCACAGGTGGTGGGTGGGGCTGAAGGAGAAGTAGTCCTGCCGCATCCGGCGGGCCTTGATCTTGTCTCCGCCGGTCAGGAGGCGGACGCGGGCTTCGTCGAACTTGTCGTTGGGCTTGAGCTCGCTGCAGACGATCAAGCGGCGGCCGTGGAGTTCGGTGAGTTCGGTGGAGTGCTCGGAGAACGCGCCGCGGTCCATGAGGAAGCCGGGCGGGGCGGCGTCCGCGTAGTCGCCCAGGATCTGGATCATGACATCCAGCAGGACGCTCTTGCCGTTCTTGCCGTGGCCGTGGAGGAATGGCAGGACCTGGGCGCCGACGTCGCCGGTGATGGAGTAGCCGAGTAGCAGGTGCAGGAAGTCGATCATTTCCTGGCCTTCGGCGTCGTCGCCGAAGGTGTCGTACAGGAAGCGGTGCCAGCGTGGTGTGCCGGTCTGCTGAGGGGCGACGCTGGTGGCGCGGGAGTGGAAGTCGCGGGTGGGGTCGGGTTTGCGCAGCTGGCCAGTGTTCAGGTCGACGACGCCGGCGGGGGTGCACAGCGCGTAGGGGTCGCCGTCGAGGGTGTCGGGGTCGACGGACAGGTCTGGGGAGGCTTTGGCCTGGGTGAGGAGGGCCTTCATGCCGGTGGTCGACAGGGTGCGCTTTTTGTGGTGGTGGAGCTCGCGGTTGCTGAAGAGTCCGCGGGGGTCGGTATCGGGCAGGTCTTCGGCCATCTCGCCCGCGGCCCACAGGGCGGCTTTCTCGCCGCCGGTGCGCTTCC
>NZ_RSAJ01001100.1 GCF_003933965.1 Streptomyces sp. RP5T | reverse complement strand
CGGGAGGGGTGCTGCGGGTGAAGACACGGGTTCAGAACCTGTGAGCACCCGTTGGCATCGTGGTCGGTGGTGGGCCGAGGCGTTCGGCCGGGTGGTGGTCCACTCCTGCGACAAGGAGCGCGCTTCCACCCTGGCTTGTCCGCGGTAGCCGGTTGCGGTGTCGGTGCTTCGTCACTTCTTCGGGGCTTCTTCGGTGCGGCTCTGCTGCGTCTGTGCTGGGTGTGCTGCGTCTTCGACATGGCTTAGGTGCGTCTTCGGCGCGTCTTCGGCTCTGTCTCAGGTGCTTCTCGGTTGGGGCGGGGCGTCAGGCGCAGCCCGCTCCAGCTGTTCCCGCCGCTCCAGCCGCTCCGGCTGCGTCCGCCTCCGTGTCCGTATCCGCGTCGAGGGCCGCGGCCGTGTCGGCGTCGCCGAGGGAGCGGGGGCGACAGCTGGGGGTCTTGCCGTGGGCCTCCGCCCGGATGCGCTGCTTCATCGTGGGTGGCAGCGACCTGACGAAGGACCAGAGACCGTGGGCCCCCGCCGAAGGCTCCGAGTGGGTCGCGGCGCTGTTGCGGGCCGACTGGGTCTGCGGTACCGCGGCGGCTGCGGTCGTCGTGATCAGTCCGAGCGCCGTGAACAGCGCGAGAACGGCGGTGACGACGACGGTCCACAGCTTCATGAGCTTGTTCCGGGCCATGGCCCCTCACTTTCGGGTTGGGCGATTTGCGTACTTTCCTCATGATGTGTATGAGCGCCGCTAAATCACGGACCCGGGCCTGTGGCGCGTCGATCTTCAGATGAACACCACACGGATGGGCGCATGAAGGGCGAAAAAGTGGAGAAGCGGGGCGACAGAGGCTGAAGTGACCGCCTGTGGAGACGTGATCGCCCATGTGATCACCCTCTGATCGGAGGTCTCAGTTCCGCTTCTACTGGGGCGCTCCCGACGGGAGTTGAGGGCCCGGACGCAGGTCACCGATCGGTATCGGTCGGTGTGTATAGTCGGGCGCCAGAGGTCCCCTACGTCAAGGAAAGACGAGGTCGCGCGGTGAAGAAGCTTCTCCTGGTCGCACTGGCCGCCATCGGCGGGCTCCTCGTGTACCGCCAGATCCAGGCGGATCGCGCCGAGCAGGATCTGTGGACGGAGGCGACTGACTCCGTGCCCACGGGTTCGTGAGTACCGACATCCGATTCTGAACAGACCCCGGCCGTTGTTGCGGTCGGGGTTTTGTGTTGCCCGGGGCCGATCGCTCCGCGCCGGGGCCGGTGGCGGGCGGGGGTTTCGGACGGCCGTACGG
>NZ_RSAJ01000010.1 GCF_003933965.1 Streptomyces sp. RP5T | reverse complement strand
CATACGCATACCGGGTTAAAACAAAGATAGAGAACGACCTCTAGGAGAATCGTGACGTCGACGGGCGGCACCGAAAGCGCGGTCAGCCCACCCATTTGACCTGGAAATGCCCTGCCACCCCTCCCCCATGCCGGCTCCGCCGCACGGCGTGGTGCTGTACGTCAAGCTCTCGACCGGTCGCTCAGCCTGAGCTGCACTCCGAAACAGGCCTTGCCTCACCTGCTGCCCTCAAACGCAGGCCCCGAGTGAGGGGCCCCCTTCCCCACCGTGCGCTGTGACCGGTGAGCCTTGGAGTCAGCCCTCAGCGAGTGTCGGGCCGGCGGGGCAGAGAGTGTCCGGTGAGCGCGGGTGCAGGGCGTGGCAGAAGTGGTTGTGGGAATGCGCATCCGGCGCAGGAGATCACGGGTGGCGCGCTTGCGCAGTGTGCCGGGGAGGGTGACCAGGGCGGTGCGAGGGGATGTCTCACGACCGGACCCGGCCGTCGGAGCCCGCCGACGCGAGCGTGCGGCGTCCGGTGCGAACGCCACCGAGAACACGCTCTCCCGCTCGTTCTTGAACGTCGTCACCAGCCGGTGCCGCGCCACGTCCCACAGCCGTATGGTCCGGTCGTCGACCCCGGAGGCCGCGCGCTCCGCCCGTAGGGGGCGAACGCCACCCCAACCTTCACGCGGGGGGCAGCATGCCTAGACCGCCCGCGAACAGGATCGTGTCACGAGCTCTGCAGAATGCTCACCTCCACGGAGCCGCAACAGCCCTGAGCGGGCGCAGGCTGCTGTCGGCACAACCTCTCTAGTCGACCCGGCGGCTGCTCAGGAGACCTCGAGGTTGAAGATGACGGGGCAGTGGTCGGATGCCTTGGGCTTGTCCTGCCCCACCCCCGGGAAGCGAGGGCCCTTGTACCGGGTGGCACGCAGCGGGGTCCCCTTACGGAAGATCTCCGGAAGCGCCTGCGGTACCGCTCGGGCGAGCGACACCGACGGCAGGAGGTAGTCCAGTTGCCGGTATTCGTCCGCGTCGTCCCAGTAGTGCGTCCACTGGTCCTCCTCGGGGAGGCGGGCCACGACGTTCTCGATCTGGGCCCAGGTGACGAGTTGATCGATGCCCGAACTCCCGTCGCCGTCCGGTTCCAGATAGTCGTTCAAGTCGCCCAGAACCACGAACGGATGGTCTCCCGGAGCCTCGTGGCCGAAGCGGTCGGTGACTATGTCCATCACCTTCTTTGCCTGGCGTTCCCGCTTCCCGCGTGTCTGCGCACGTCCACCGATCATCGATTTGAAGTGGTTGACGAACAGCGTGACCGATGTTGTCTGCCCCGGGTGCGCCTCGACATCTATGTCGACCTCAAGGCAGTCACGGGAGAACAGCGATGCCGTCGGGCTCGCCGGGTCCATGAGGTGCTGGTACGAACGAATACGCGTGATCGGCAGCTTCGACAGCACGGCGACGTCAATCAGCCGAGGGTCGTTGCCGTCAACCCCGGCGACATAAGGGTATTCGGAACGCCCCCCGAGGGCCTGAGCCCGGAAATGCTTGAGCGTGTCGACGTTCTCCACCTCTTGCAGGCAGAGCACGTCGGCCCGCAGCTCCCGAACCGCCGCCCCCGTGATCGCCTTGTCGTCCACGCCCAGTTCCTCGAAACGGGTCTGGTCGACAATCCACCCCCGCGTATTGGCAGTTGCGGGATCGACGTCGGCTCTGAACCGCCAGCGGGCAAACAGGTTCTCGACGTTGAACGTGGCCAGTCGCAGCGTTGTCATGGGTGCTCCCGAGAAGACGGGACTGGAGTAAGGCCGCTGCACAGCAACGGGCATGGGTGCGTGCGAGGCAGGGGCGAAAGATGCTCTGACAGAGTCGGCATTCGCTGGTGACAGCACGCCCGCACCGCTACGTCCAGTCTCCCGCCGGGCACGACGGCTGGCAAACGCAGGCTTTTGTGTGACCCGCCACTCGCAGTTGATTGAACGCGAAGCTGTGGAAGACGGCTATGTCGTCTGCGCCGGGACCGGTGCGGAACTTGGCGGCGTCCTCGGTGAACGTGGTGTCACGGAAGAAGTGCATCCCGTTCTCGATCCCCCGCTGCGAACGGGCCGGTTGCCCGGTCACCTGGTGAACAATGCCCCGATCCGCTCAACCAAAGGGATAGGGGCACCGCCCACCGCTTGTCAGTGATGGTGCTGGGCCGCCATCCACTGCCAGATGTGAGTTCCGCTGACGCTGGGGTCATTGCGAGCGACGTAGATCCACGACCAGTGGCCGTTGAACTGGTGGCCGTTCCAGACGACGTGGTCGTAGAGCGTCATCAGTGAACCGGGGATCACGTCATGCGCGTGCACGGTGTTGGCCTGCGGGTCCACGGTGGTGTCGTCGCGGGAGGTGACGAGCCAGGTGGGCGTGCTGATCCGGGCCAGTTCGCTGTCGGGGATCAGGGCTGCTCCGCCGGGCGGGAACGGTGCAACGACTCCGCAGATCGGAACCGACGCGGCGAACAGAGTGGGATAGACGGTGGTCATCTTCATGCTCATGTAGCCGCCGTTGCTGCAGCCGGCGACGTAGATGCGGTCACGGTCGATGCGGTTCCTGCGCGCCACTTCGTCGATGATCTCGTGGATGAGGGGGGCGAAGCGCGGGCCGTCCTCCATCCAGTACGAGGTGCTCTGCGGGGCGACGACGTAGGCCCCGTCGAAGATGCGCTGTGCCTGGGGGGTGGCGAAGCCCAGGGCGCCTCGGTTGGCTCGTAGCGTGGTCTCGTTGTCGTAGTAGTGGTTGGGCAGTGAGGCGCCCTCACCTCCGCCGTGCAGCCAGACGATCAGCGGACGCTTCTGGTGCCGTGGTGCGTGGGAGGCGGCCGGCGAGTACAGGCGGTACTTCATCCCCGACCCGGAGACGCGATAGCTGAAGGCATCCACCTCGGGGTCCGACAGTCGCGGGTCCTGCACAAAGGTGTGGATGGTGACCGTCCGGCCGTTGCGTAAGGCGATCGGGGCGTGCTGGGTGAGGGTGTAGACGAGGTCGAGCATCACGTTGCGGCCCTCGCCCGCGAGGTAGCCGAGCGTGCCGCCCCCGGATTGTCCCTCGCCGTGGCTCAGTTCGAGCACGATGTCGCCACGGTGGTCGAGCCGGACCGCGGTCACCGTACGGTCGAGGTCGTACTCGCCGAAGATGATGTCGTCCGGGGCGACGGGAAAGGGGCTGACGGCCTTGGCGTGCACGCTGAAGGTGTCGGTGGTCAGGCCGGCCGGGTCGATCGGGCCGAGCCGGGAGGTCCTGAGAGTGATCGACGTGACCTGTTCTCCGCCGTCGAGCACCCGGGCGTTCAAGGTGAATGTCACGCTGGTGGTCGCACGCTCGTCTGCGTACGCCGCGACGCCGGGCAGGGTCAGGGCGGCAGCGCTCGCTCCGGCGGTCAGTATGGTGCGACGGCTGATACGCGGTGCCATGCGGACTCCTTGTCGGGGGTTCGGAGGCTTCACCACGACCAGTTCGCGGCGAACTCGGCGGCGCGCCACCGAGGAACGCAAACGGTCGCCCTCGTCTGCCGAGGCTCACACGACCAGACCTCTCTTGATGGCAATAGTCAAGAGTCAGACGCGGCTGACGCGGGCACAACTGTCGCAGGGTCAGGCGGGCAGGACGCGGCGGGCGGCCGTGCATCGGTGTCGGGCTTTCGGCTGACCGGACAGCGGCACGCTGTGTCGGCGGTCAGGGTGTGGGCCCCAGAACAGCAACCTGGCGAAGGCCCCATCCAACACTCGCTCCGACGCAGCGTCCGCACAGCATGTATCCGTCCACGCACAGCGACGCCTGTGCGGAGCGCATTGTGCGCTCCTCCACCGCGGCGCACACCGGCAGTGGCAGCGGCGGCAGCAGCAGCCCGCGTGTCCGCGCCGGTTGTGTGGTGCTCACCCCGTCGCGGGAGAGTCCAGGCGTGGACCGCCCTCTCCCTGACGGCTCATCACGGATGAGGCGCCCCGGTCCCCGTCACTCCGCAGGCGAGCCTGCCAGGGCTTCGGCGGCACGACGCCGGCACGCGCGGAAGCGGCGCAGGTAGGACCACGCCATGGGTCCTGGGGGTACGCCGCGGGCGAAGGCGCGCATGTTGCGCTCGCCCGCGTTGTAGCCCAGGGCGAGGAGTTCGTCGCGGGTGTACCGGCGCACGTGGCGCGCCGGGAGCATGCCGTCGAGGTCCTTAAGGTGCAGCGCCGCCGCGCGGATGGCGAAGGCGGGGTCGTCCCGCAGATCCTGCCAGCGCCCGGACAGGCCGTGTGCCCGGCGTACCTGCTCGAAGGCGGCCCGGTGCATGTTGGCCACCCCGAAGGACGCTCCCGGCTTCCACCACTGCCACAGCCGCTCCAGCAGCGGATGGTGGGGCTTGTACGCCTCGTTGTGGAGGATGCCCATCACCAGTCGAGGGGAGACGCCGGCCTCCTCGGCAGCGCGCACCACCGCGCCGACGTAGGCGGCGGGGTCGTAGCCACCGGGCCGCAGCGGCGGCACCCGGACGCTGTCAGTGTCCATGCGTCCGCATGTGCCCTCAGGTTCCCGCCGCAATCCCGCCTGGGGCCAATCCGCCCGGCCCGGGAAGAACCTGCCCGCCCGGGGCGTCGGAGTGGTCGCGGCCGAGGAGGTGGTCCAGCACGTTGGTCATCTCGAGCATCCGCTCAAGTACCTCCGGGCGGTTGTCCAGGTAGAAGTCGGCCCCGAGCGCGCGGGCCCGCCGGTGGATCATCAGCAGGGCGGACAGCCCCGAGGAGTCGATCCACGTCAGGTCGCTGAAGTCGAGACGCACGGCCTCCGGGGGACCGTCGTCGCCGTTCAGGTTCTCGGTAACGGCGGTGACCAGGTCGTCGCTCGTGTCGTAGTCGAGCTCTCCACCCACCCGCGCGATCAGGGTGCTGTTCTCCCGGACGACGGTGACGGCGAACTCCGCGGGTGAAAGGTCGCTCATACGGCGACCCCGGAACCGGGTACGGGCGGAACGGATCTCGCGGCCAGGGCAGTGACGCCCCGGCTGATCAGCCGGGAGGCGCGGGGGAAGTCGTACAGCCGTCCGCCGAGGACATCCAGGCCGGCGGTCAGGGAGTCCGTGGGTACGTTGCGGACCTGCAGGATGTGGGCCGTCCAGGTGAGGAAGTCGGTGAACAGGTCGGCGTCGTCGACGTAGAGGGCGGCTGCCAGGAAGTCGACGACGTGGGCCAGGTCCTCGACCGTCCGCTCGCGCTGGTCGTCGCTGTACCCGCGCACGGCGGGGAAGCGGGACTCCAGGTCGATCAGGGCCTGTTTGACGAGCTGGGGACGGGACTGGACGACCATGGTGTACTCCTGGTCGGTCAGGTGCGGCAGATCGTCGACCGCATGTCGGCTCGCCGAGGTGTCGGGGCGGGTCATTCCGTCCTCCAGCACGGCCACGGCGCCACGCGCGTCGGCCGCCCAGCGGTCGGCGCGCAGGCTGCGGGCGTAGCGGCCGTCGGGTCCGAAGGCCCGTCCGCCCGCCAGGACGGGCACGCCGACGGCCTGGCAGGCCGTGATGGCGGCGTGCGCGGTCGGCAGGCGCACGGGCAGCGACCCGGACAGCAGAACGGCCTCGGGGTTGCTGCGGTGCAGGTGGGCGACCAGGTGCAGGGTGGGCGTCTGGGCGCCGAGGAAGTCGACCCGCCAGCCTCTGAGTGAGAGGACCTCGGCGACGATGCGGGCGGGAAAGGCGTGCCACTCGCCGTCGACGCAGCTCACGGTGACCCGGCCGCGGACAGCCGTACGGTGTGTCTCGCCGTCCTGGTGTCGCAGGTGGGCCATGTAGGCGACCACGCGCTCGTTGATGGCGGTGGCCGCGTGCTCCTGGGCGACGGTGATGCGATCGGCGGCCCATTCGGTCCCGACCCTTGTCTGGACCGGCGCGACCACCTCCAGCAGCAGAGTCTCCTCGTCCATGCCGTCCTGCAGGGCCTGGCGGACGGTCAGGGCGGCGGTGCGTTCGTCGCCGGCGGTGACGGCCTGCCACAGCTGCTCCGCCACCGCGGCGGACGCGTTCACCTGCCCCTCCTGCCGTCGATACGGTGCGGGTGTCCGTTGACGGCGGTCAGCGAGCCGGGCCTGGGCGCGCTGACGGCCACCACGGCCATGTCGTCGTGGCGCCCGCCGCCCAGCCACTGGGTGGCCAGCATCTGCACCCGCTCGACAACGGCCTCGGCCGGCATGCCCGCGCAGTCCGACAGCGCCCGCTCGAGCCGGCGCTCACCGAAGAAGTCGTCGCCCAGAGGGCCGCCGCGGGCCTCGATGACGCCGTCGGTGTAGAGCAGACAGGTCTCTCCGGGGGCGAGGACCGTCTCCACCGTCTGCGCGCGCACCGCGGGCAACGCGCCGACCAGCGTCCCCTTGGTGGGCACCTCCTCCACCGTGCCGTCGGTGCGGACGATCAGCGGTGGCGGATGTCCGGCACTGGTCAGGCGCAGTTCCGTCCGCCCGGCCCGGCGGCGCACGGAGGCGAGCACGAGGGTGGCGAATCGGGTGTGGTGCGAGGAGAGCAGGGCTCCGTTGAGGAGGTTCAGGATCCGTTCGTGGTCCTCGGCCAGGGGCAGCAGCGCCTGGAGCGTATTGCGGATCTTGCCCGTGAGGACCGCCGCGTCGAGTCCCTTGCCCGCGACGTCGCCCAGAACGACGAGGGTCTCCTGCGAGGGATCGGCTCCGGGGTGGACGTCGTAGAAGTCCCCGCCGACCTGCTCGTGGTCCTTGGAGGCCCGGTAGCTCCCGGCGTACTCGACGCCGTGGACGTGTTGGAGCGCGGGCGGCAGCAGATCGCGCATCAGGGTGGCGGTGATGGCCGTCTGCTCGGTGTAGAGCCGGGCCGCCGACAGGGCCGCACCGGCCCGCGCCGCGAACAGGCGCGCGAACACCTCCTCGCCCTCGGTGAAGGCGCGCTCGGTGCTGGAGCGCAGCAGGATCAGCGCGCCGGCCGGCACGCCGTGCCCGGGCAGCGGGGTGACGATGACGGAGCCGACGGGACCGGCGAAGCCGTCCGGGATCACCCACGCGGGAATGCTGTTCGGATCGATCCAGCGGGCCGGCACCGGCGGGAAGCCCTGGAGGGCCTCACCGAGCCCCGGCACGCCCGAGACGTCCACCTTGCGCTGCTCCTGGGTGACCGCCCCGCCGCGATGCGCGTACGTCAGCGGATGGCGCCGCCCCTGGGGCGGGGCGATGAGGACGGCGGCCTCGGCGAGGTGCTCGGCGGCCATGGAGGCGGCCACTTCCATGCAGCGCGGCACGTTCAGTGTCGACAGCAGGGCACTGGAGACCTCGGAGAGCACCTCGGAGCGGGTCCGCGCGTCCCGCAGCGCGGTCTCGGCCAGGTGCCGGTCCGTGCAGTCGATCAGCCACCACACCAGGTGGCCGTCGTCGTCGACGGTGTGGTGTGCCTCGAAGAACCGCCCGTCGACGGAACCGGTCATGGGCCGCGCGGCGCCGGGCGCCTCGTCACCGGCACCCGGCAGGGGCGGGGTGAGCCAGGACGGCGCCTTCCGGTCGAGCGGGTCGCCGGTGGCGACGTCGGGCAGGAGCAGCCGAGCCGCCTCGTTCAGGTACACGAGACCGCCCTCGCGGTCGGTGACGAGCACGGGGTAGGGGGCCTCGGCCCTGGTCACGCCGCTCCGGAGGCCGGGCTCGGACGGACGGGCGGACGTACCACGGTAGAAAGACACAAGCGGAGGCACGCGTCGTGCGCACCCCACCACCTTCCTGCAATTGACAAATACTGCCGTACGGCAACAGTCCCCTATTGGCCCCTGCGGTCGCAACCTGCCCCCGGGACGGACACGTAAGCCTCACACCAGTACGGTTTCGCCGGGTCACGGCGTTCGCGGTGCTGGGTCGGTCTACGCGGGTGCGGTGCGAATTCCTCGTCCAGGGCGACGGAGTCCGGGTCCGGATGGTGCACGAGAACGGTGGCCGGTGCCCGTGACCTTCGTAGGCTGCCTGCCGCAAAGCCGGGGAGGCCCACCCGGGAACGGACCGCTGCGCCCGCCGGACGGTCTCGCCGATGACTTCGTAGCCTGGAGGTCGCTCTGGTGCGCACCCCGGCAGCCGGGGTGCGGCGGGGCGCCCTTCCGCCGACCGGATGCGGGCCACGTCGGCTGATGCCTGGTCGCCGCGACAGCTCACGTGAGCCGGGAAGGGCGCGTCCTGGCGCGGCGCTGGGGGACGGCCGGCGCTTCGGGCAGGTGACGGGACGCCCAACCGGCCAGCTCGCCGAGGATGGGCATGAGGGCTGTCCCGTCCTGGGTGAGCCGGTAGCGGACCATGACCGGCGGTCCGGGCTCGACCTCGCGCACGGTGAGTCCCGCGCCGGACAGCTCGGACAGGCGCTCCGACAGGACGGAGTCGCTGATGCCTTCCACCGCGCGCCGCAACTCGGCGTAGCCCAGGGGCCCGTGCTGCAGCGTGGCCAGAATGACGCCGTTCCACCGCTTGCCGAGGAAGCCGAACGCCCTCGTCAGGGCACCGTCGCAGGCTGCCGGATGGTGCTGCCCGGTGAGGGCGTCGCCCGCGCGGGACGATCGGGGGTCCGCTGCTTCCGTCATGTTTCCAGGATAGCCAGGGTGCTACGCTCAGCTTTGTCACTCTGTTTTTCGAAGTGACATCGATAGACCAAGCAGCTTTGTGTTTACAAGCTAGGAGAGTTCGACGTGATCACCTCGGTCCCTCTTTCCCGGGTCGGTTCCGACGCCCGGGCCGCCCTCTTCACCGACGCGCGCACCGCGTACTCCTTCGCCGGCACACCGGTCGACGACGCGACGCTGACCGGCATCTGGGAACTGGCCCGCTGGGCCCCGACCGCCGCGAACCTGCAGCCCCTGCGCGTCCTGTACGTCCGCACGCCGGAGGGCAAGGAACGCCTGCTGCCACACCTCGACGAGGGGAACCGGCCCAAGTCGGCCTCCGCCCCCGTCGTCGCGGTCCTGGCCGTGGACGACCGCTTCCACGAGCACATCCCGCACATCCTGCCGATCAAGCCCGAGCTGCGGGAGCACTTCGCTGCCGATCCCGCCCAGCGGGACGGCATCACGTCCTTCAACGGCCCCCTCCAGGCGGGTTACTTCATCCTCGCCGTCCGTGCCTGCGGCCTCGCGGCCGGGCCCATGGCGGGCTTCGACGCGGCGGGGATCGACAAGGAGTTCTTCCCCGGCAATTCCTGGCACTCCGTGCTCGTCGTCAACATTGGCCACCCTGCGGGCCCTCCGGCGTTCGACCGCATGCCGCGCCTCGCGCACGAGGATGCCGTCGCCTGGGCCTGAGCCGACGAGCTCCTTCCCCACCAACGACCGGGCACAGCCGCCGACTGTGTCAGGGCCGGCGGGGCCGGGGAGCAGGCTCAGCAGGCGCACGGGCGGAGTCGATCGGGGTCTGGGCGTGCAGGTCCGCCGTGCCGAGCTGGGGTGGGCGAAGCGCCCGGGCGCGTAGGACGGTTCCAGGGCGGCGCCCACGCTCCGGAGTCACGGGTGGCCGCGGCCGCTCGGAAATGCCGTTCTTCCCCGCTCTCAACGGGGCCGCGGAGAGGATCAGGGGTGAGCGCTGACGAGAAGTACAGTGCCCACGAAGGTCAGCAGGGCCAGAGCGGTCACACCGGTGAGCAGCCACCGCATCCATCGGAGGAAGCTGCGGTGCCTGGCCGAGTCGGCCCGGGCGATGCTGTCGGCGATGTGCTGGGTCACCGTCGCCGCGACGTACTTCTGCTCGTCGAGGTACCACTCCTCGATGTCCCTCTTCTGCCGGTGGCTCAGCCCTGCCGACTGGGCCAGGAAGGCGGCCACGCGCAGCCGGGCGGCGCCGAGATGGGCCTCCTGGCACAAGTAGGACTCCAGTTCGGCCAGCCCGCGAGCGGCCTGCTCGTCCGTGCTCATGAATGCGCTCCCGAAGTAGGCGGCCCTACGTCCGTGGCGGAGCCGGGTCCGCAAGGACGGCGTGGTGCCGCGGACACCTCGCCTCAACAGCAAGGCAGTTCAGCCAGTGGCCCGTACCGCCTCATCGATCAGGCGGTCGCCGTCGCCCCGGTGGGAGACGGCGACCGCCTGGAAGGCGTCGGCGGTCACGGACGTGGCCTTCGCGCCGACCACGAAAATCTGCACCTGGGGCCGGGACGTGAGAGTCCTCGGTCTCCACCAGCCCCAGGACGGGGTGTCCCGCCAGGCGGGGGCCGAGGTGCTCGCGAGCAGCGCAACGTCGGCCACCGGCCGCCGGGGGGCGGCTGTAGGTCCGGACTGGACGTCGTCCAGGTGCTTGCGGGTGCCCGGCTCCCAGCAGCGGCGGCTTCGCGGTGGGGTCGGCGCAGTCCTGCCCGGCGGGTTCGAGAACGATGTCACTCATGGCGCGGTCCTTTACGGGCGGTGGAGTCCGGAGGCACTCCCCCACCGCAGACCGGGCGGCGAGGGTACGTGTGACACGCCGACGGCCATCGAGTGCGGAACACGGCGGCCCGGTGTCAGAGCGTGACGACGTTCTCCCATTCCCCGTCCGCAGCTAACCGGGCCAAATGCCGTCGCACGAGCGCCTCGAGACGGGGCCACAGGCCGGGGGTGAAAGCGCCGACGTGCGGGGTGACCAGGACACCGGGCGCGGTCCGGAGCGGATGGCCCGGCGGGAGCGGTTCGGGGTCGGTCACGTCCAGGGCAGCCCGCAGCCGGCCGCCGTGCACCTCCTTCAGCAGGCCGCCGTGCACCTTTTTCAGCAGGGCGTCGGTGTCAACGAACGCGCCTCAGGACACGTTGACGAGCAGGACGCTGTCCTTGACGCGGGACAGAAGTGCGGCGTCGAAGATCCCGCGCGCCGCCGCGGTGAGCGGAGTGCACAGCACGATCACGTCGACATCCGCGACGAGCCGGGGCAGCAGCGACAGGGAGTGCACCGGCTCTTGTCTCCGTCGGCGCACGCCCGCCGCACAGCGCGCACATCCTCCCTGCCGCCCCCACGGCGCCGGTCGGCCGCCCCCGGCGCGCAGGCCGTGCCGGGGTGCGGCTCCAACATGGCCGACCTTCGCCCTCACGTACCGAAGGGAACATCATGCGTACTTCAGCACGCACCGCTGCCGTCGGAGCCTGTTTCACGTAGCTCTCGCTCGCCTCGACAACCACCCAGGCCGCCCCGGCGACCCCGGCGTCAGCGGCCGGTCCTGGCCCAGCGGACTGTCGGCGACACCGACTACGTCCTCCGCGAGATCACCATCCCGCCCGGCCGGACGACCGGGTGGCATTACCACGACGGCTCCCTGTACGCCTTCGTCCAGCAGGGCACGCTGAGCCACTTCGACGCTTCCTGCGCCTACGACGGCGTGTATGAAGAAGGCAGCTCCCTGAGGGAGCCGTCGAGTGCGGACCACGCACGCATCGGCGAGAGCCAGGGAGCCACCGACCTCATCCTGGAGGTCCTCCACGTCCTGCCGCACGGCTCCCCCTTCTCCCAGGACGCGCCGTCCCCGGGCTGCGAACTGCCGTGACGTGGCGGCCGTGCGGTGGCTGTCACAGCTTCCTCCCCCACCCGGTCAATGCGGTGTCGACGGCTCGTGGCGGTCCGTGCCCGGGCCCCGCGGCGACCAAGGAGAAGCATGGCAGGGACATTCATCAGTCACGCACGGGCGAACGCCGGTCCCCCGAAGCCCGTCCGCCGGACTTCCGGCGCGGGCCGAGGCGGGACACGAGGATGACGCGAGACGCCGACCGCCGTAACGACCCAGCCGACGTCACCGCCTTGCTCGCCGCGGAGGCCGCCGTCCTGGAGGCACGGCTCGGAATGCTCCAGGAGGCGATCGCCGAGGTGGACGCCCGGATCCGCGCGGTGTCCGAGCAGATCGGACGGCTGCCCGCAGCAGGCACCCCCGACCGGAGGGCCACGGGGCTCACTCCGTCCCCGGCCCGCCCTCTCTGACGGCCCGATCAACGGTGTGTTCTGCGTGGGACCGCCCACTTTGTTCTCGGCCGACGGTACCGCTGCATATGATGTGCGCCAGCATCCCCCGGTGCCGCGCCGGTGGGCGGGCCGGGACATCGAGCGGTCCCGCCAGGACACGGGGTTGAGGACGAGAGGAACCATGGGCTCCATGACCCAGACGGCTCGCGCCATCAAGAGCACCGCCGAAAGTCTCCAGGAGGACCTGGCCCGGCTGGAGATCCAGAAGCAGGCTCTGGAGAGGGAACTGGCCGCGGTCACCGCCCATCTCGGTTCGGTGCAGCGGGCGCTCGACGCCCTTCAGGCGCTCATGCCCGGCACCGGCCCGGCGGCCGCCCCGTCCCTGCGGGCCCCCGCCCCCGTGAGCGTCCCGTCACCAGCGAAGCCGAAGGCCACGCGCGCCGCGGCAATCACCGACGCCGCCGCAGAGCCTCCGGCCACGCCAGGCAGGAGCGACGAGGCGGCCGACGGCGGCACTACGTACGGCAAGCTCACCGAGCAGATCCTGGCGTACTTCGCGCAGGCCGGGGACACCGAGGTCCGCGCCCGCGACGTCGCGTCGGCGCTGGGGCGCGACACCGACAGCGGCAGCATCAACGCCGTCCGCAGCACGCTCGACCGTCTCGTCGGCGCCTCGCGCGTCCAGCGGGCCGGCCGCGGGCTGTACCGCGCCGTCACGCCGTGAGCCGGCCTCCGGGCTGTGCGGGTTCCTCTCCTCGGCGCAGTTCGCCGCGGGAGACGAATGCCTCCCTCGGATGCTGCACCGACGCCAGCGACACGATGTCGCGGCCGTAGAGAAGGGCCGTGACCCACACGGCGAACACACGCGACTTGCGTTCCCAGCTCGGTATGGCCAGAACGTGGTAGCCACGGTGCATCAGCCAGGCCGGGAACCCCTTGATGACCAGACCCCGGTACTGGAAGATGCCGCGGCCGAGCCCGAGTGTGGCCACCACACCGAGACTGCGGTGCACGTAGTCCCTGGTCGGACGGCCGCGCAGCGACGCCAGGATGTTCTTCGCCAGCAGCTTGCCCTGACGGACGGCGTGCTGGGCGTTGGGCACGGTGTGCGCGCCCGGCCTCCCGGCCGCGAGATCGGGCACCGAGGCGTCATCCCCCGCCGCCCAGACGTCGGGTACCACCTCGGTGTCCCTGGTGACCCGCAGATCCGCCCGTACGGTGAGCAGGCCCCGCTCGTCGACGGGCAGGTCGCTGTGGTTGTGCACGATCGGGTTGGCGGCGTTGCCGGCCGTCCACACCAGCAGGCCGGTGTCGTACTCGGTGCCGTCCGACAGCCGCACCCGGCCGTCCTCGGCGGAGACCAGCTGGGTGTTCAGGTGCACCCGCGCCCCCCGCTTCTTCAGTGAACGCACTACCCAGGAGCCCGGCCGGTCCGTGACCTCGGGCAGGATGCGGTCCCGTGCCTCGACCAGGTGGAAGGCCGGTTCGTCCGTGCGGATCTCCGGATACTGCTTGAGCAACGCGGTCGCCAGGGCCAGCAGTTCACCAAAACCCTCCACTCCGGAGAATCCGCCACCGACGACGGTGACGGTCAGCAGTTTGGTGCGTTCGGGCCCGCGCGACAGACCCGCCGCGCGGTCGAACGAGGTGAGGAGGCGGTCGCGGATCGCCACCGCCTCCTCGACGTGCTTGAGTCCGTACGCCTGATCGCTCAGCCCCGGGATCGGGAAGGTCCGGGTGACCGCCCCCGCCGTGACCACCAGCACGTCGTAGTGCAGGTCGAGGGACGGCCCGGACTCCGGGCGGACCGTGACCGTGCGCGCGCTGTGGCGGATCTCCGTCACCGAGCCCGCCACCAGACGCGTGGAGTGGAGGTGACGGCGGAGCGAGACCGCCGCGTGCCGGGCCTCCACCGAACCGGCCACCACCTCGGGCAGGAAGGGCTGGTACGTCATGTACGGGCGGGGGTCGACGACGGTGACGCGCGCCTCGCCCGGCCGCAGCCTCTTCTCCAGGCCCCACGCGGTGTAGAAGCCCGCGTACCCGCCCCCCACGATCAAGATCTCACGCACGGTGTCCTCTATTCCTCTCGGTCCTACCCCTCTTGACCGATCGTCGGCGCTCGGTGTGACACGGTGGCCGGGATCGTGTGCCAAGGCTGCGTGCGCGGCCTCTTCACCCGCATGTCGGTTTCGTGGACCAGGGCCGTGCGTGCCGGAGGGTGCACGTTCTCGTGGACCACTGGCCGGCGCCGCAGCCGAGGTCGAGGACGCGCGGGCAGGTGACGTCGCCTGACGGGCGTTGCAGAGGGCCGTGCGCTCACAGGTGATGCGTGGTCGCTGTGGGATCGTGATCTCTGTCGGCTCCGGCTCACCGTGCCCGTGCGCTGTCGAGGACGTCCGGCAGGGCTCGTCGGGAGCTGATGCCGAGCTTCACGTAGACCTTCCGCAGGTGCCATTCCACGGTATGAGGGCTGATGAACAGCTCCGCGCCGATCCGCGCGTTCGTCATACCGTCGGCGGCGAGGGCTGCGACCTGCGACTCCTGCGGGGTGAGAACGTTCGCCGGTGTGGCCTCCCGCGCCGTCACCTGCTCGCCGGTGGCGATGAGTTCACGGCGGGCCCGTTCGGCGAACGCACGCGCCGGCATCGCCTCGAACATGTCGTGGGCCGTGCGGAGGTGCTCGCGGGCCTGCGCGCGGCGCTGTGCGCGCCGCAGCCACTCGCCGTACAGGAGGTGGGTGCGTGCCACCTCCACGACGACCCCGCCGCGGCCGAATTCCTCGATCGCCGTACGGTACAGGCGGTCGGCTGCCTCACCGTCGGCCAGCAGCGCCTCACTGCGTGCGCTCGCACCCCGCGCCCATCCGGAGTCGGCGGCGCGGGTGAGTTCGGTGAGGCGGGCCAACGAGGCGCGGGCCTGGTCGAGTTCACCGCAACGTGTCGCTGCCTCCACATGTTCGACCAGCGACAGACCGGTGAAGTTGAACCCGTCGTGCTCGATGCCGGTGCGGGCGGCCTGGAGCGCCTCTTCGTAGCGAGCCAGTCCGTTGAAGAGTACGCCTTGGATGTAGCCCATGGCACCGAGCAGGGATACCTCGCCCCGCTGCGCGGCGCGCTCTCTGGCTTCTTCGATGATGCCGGCGGCGACATCCGCCTCACCCCGCCACGCGGCCAGGACGAGCGTGGCGTACTTGTGCGGGGCGTGGCCGGTCGCGGTGGCGATCGCGTCGGCCTCGTCGATCATCCGGTCGGCCTCGGCGAAGTCGCCGTAGTGGATGTGCACCCCGCCCGCGTAGATCAGAGCCGGCGGCAGGCTGCCGAGTGCTCCGATGTCGCGGGCCAGACGCACTGCGCGCGTCGCGAGTGTGTCCCAGGCGTGCAGGTCCCAGGCCCAGTGGATGAACGACTCGAGCGCGACCGGTGCCAGCAGCAGCCACCGTACGGTCGCCTCCCGGGTGCGGAGTTCTTCGTGTTCGAGCAGGTCGAGTGCCTCGCGCAGGGCCGGGACGGCCGTCTCGGAGCCATCCGCGAGCAGGGCCGCCACACCGTCCAGGAGAGCGTCCGCGGCCTTGGAGCCCGAGGAGGGCGCCCCGGACGCGCGGGCCGCGATCGCCGCGGCGCGGGCGCCGGTCGGTCCATGGACGCGGCCGGCGAAGATGGTCGCGCTGATCGCCTCCAGGTACGTCTCCCGTGCCAGAGGGGATTCGGCCGCGGTGAACTGAGCGGCCGCGTTCAGGAGCAGCGGTGCCGCCTCGTCGCTGCGGCTGCGGGCGAACAGGATTCTGGCCCGCAGACGGGCCAGGCGGGCCCGGTCCAGGACGCTGAGGGGATACAGGTCTGCCACCGCGGCCAGTTCTGTGGCTCGTTCGGGCGCGGCGGCCGAGAAGTGCGCCTCGGCCGCCGCAAGGGCCCGGCGCCCACGCGGCCAGGGGTCGGGCGTCACCTCCACCGCGCGTTCCAGCAGAACCGCCTCGGCCGCGATGCCACCGCGCTGCCGGGCGCGGTCCGCGGCTTGCTCCAGACCTGCGGCGACCTCCTCGTCCGGCCCGTCGGCCGCCTGCGCGGCGTGCCAGGCGCGCCGATCCGGGTCCAGGAGGGGGTCCGTGGCCTCGGCCAGGGCCCGGTGCACCGCACGCCGTTCCTCCGGCTCGGCTCCGTGGTAGACCGCCGAACGGACCAGCGGGTGCCGGAACCGTACGGGTTCACCGAACTCGATCAGGCCGGCTGCCTTGGCCGGTGCGGTGTCCGGAGTGATGCCGAGGGAAGCGGCCGCGCGAGTCAACAGGCGTACGTCGCCGACCGGTTCCGCCGCGGCGATCAGCAGCAGGGTGCGGGTCGCGGCCGGCAGCGCACCGAGCCGCCCGGCGAAATCACGCTCGACGCGGCTGGCCACCGGCCCTTGGACCACCGGGGCGCTCGACGCGTCGACGCCGTAGGCCAGTTCGGCCGCGCTGCGGCCGCGGGAGAACTCCAGCAGTGCCAGCGGGTTGCCGTGCGTCTCGGCCACGAACCGGTCCCGGACCCGCTCCTCCAGCCGTCCGCCCACAGCTCCCTCCAGGAGTTCCCCGGCCGAAGGGGCGTCGAGTCCCCTGAGTTGCAGCGCCGGCAGGCGCGCGAGCGCGGACTGCCCCTCGGGGTCGCGGACCGCGAACACCATGGCGACCGGCTCCGCGAGGAGTCTGCGGGCCACGAACTCAAGTGTCTGCAACGACACTTGGTCCAGCCACTGGGCGTCGTCGACCAGCACCAGCACCGGCCGGGGCTCCGAGGCGCGGGTGAGCAGGGTCAGCACGGCGAGGCCGACCAGGAAACGGTCGGGCGGGTCACCGACCGCCGTCCCGAACGCCACGCGCAGGGCGTCACGTTGGGGGTGCGGCAGTTCTTCGACTCCGTCCAGGAAGGGCGCGCACACCTGGTGCAGGCTCGCGTAAGGGAGCTCCATGTCGGCCTCGACACCGCGCGCCCAGGTCACCTGCTCCCGCGACGCCTGCGCGGCCACGTACTCCAGCAGCACCGACTTGCCGATGCCCGCCTCGCCCCGGACGACCGTGACCCGGGAACCGCCGTCCCGGAGGCCGGCCAGCAGGTTGTCGAGCTCCGTGCACTCACGCTGCCTGCCGACCAGAGCGGGAAGCGGGCTGGCGATCATGCGACTCGGCTCCTCGGCGGAATCCGGCGGGAACAGAGCTCCCACAGCGGTGTTCGGAAGAATCCTTGTCACGGTACCCGCGGCCCCTCCCCCGCCGCGCGGACAGACGGTGTGACTACTTCCACGCCCCGAAGCACGCTGAGGTTGTCACAAAACGAGGGCTTGTCCGGTCGATCCCCACCAGTGATCCTCTCTGTCTGCTGTGGTCGCCGAGGCCGGTGTCGCGCTCGTCGTGGTCACCCAACGGGCCCGCGCCGCCGCACCGGCCGGGGCGGCGGCGCCGCCACACACCTGTGGCCCGCCCCGACCGGAATCACCGAACCCTGGCCAACGCGTCCCGCGATGCCGGACCCACCGTGTGGAGGCCGTTCGACAGCGGCGCGAAATCTTTGTTCGCCGCCCTGTCACAGATACCGGGGCCGCCTGGTCAAGGGGGTACGAGCCATCGCGCCCCGGAGCCGGACGAGGTCACCGCAGACCCACCGGGCACCGTGCGAGATCAATGAAGGGAAAGTCCATGAAGGTCGTAGTGATCGGCGGAACCGGACTCATCGGGTCCAAGGTCGTCTCCAAGCTCAACGAACACGGCCATGAGGCGGTGGCCGCCTCCCCGAACACCGGAGTGAACACGGTCACCGGGGAAGGCCTGGCCGACGTCCTGAAGGGCGCCTCCGTCGTCGTCGACGTCTCCAACTCCCCTTCCTTCGACGACGACGCGGTGATGGAGTTCTTCCGCGCCTCCACCACCAACCTGCTCGCCGCGGAGGCCGCCGCCGGTGTCACCCATCACCTGGCGCTGTCCGTCGTGGGCACCGACCGCCTCCAGCAGTCCGGCTACTTCCAGGCCAAGCAGGTCCAGGAGGACATGATCCGGGACTCGGGACTGCCGTACTCGATCGTCCACGCCACGCAGTTCTTCGAGTTCGCCAAGACCCTCGCGGATTCGGCGACCAGTGGTGACACCGTGTCCGTCGCCCCCATCAAGATCCAGCCCATCTACTCAGGGGACGTGGCCGTGGCGGTCGGACGCACGGCGGTCGGCACTCCGGTCAACGGAATCGTCGAGATCGCCGGCCCCGACACCTTCAGCCTGGAGGACTTCATCCGCCAGGGCCTCGCGGCCCACAACGACCCCCGCACGGTCGTGACGGACCCGGAGGGCCTCTACTGGGGTGCCGTCCTGAAGGAGTCCGACCTGCTGCCCGGCCCCGACGCACAGCTCGGCGAGACGCACTTCGCCGACTGGAGCACCGAGCAGTAACGGCCGGCACGGAGCCCATGGCCCCGAAATCGGCACAGCATCACGTCAGTTCACCTCCCATCTCTCGACTCTGAGGATCCCTGCATGGACGCTCGCATCAACTTCTTCGGCAACGCTCTCGCGGGCAAGGTCATGAAGCACCTCAACTCGGCCGGGGCCGCGGTGCACTCGGCGCTGCCCGTCACCACCCAGGAACTGGTGAAGATCCGGGCCAGCCAGATCAACGGCTGCGGGTTCTGTACCGACATGCACACCAAGGACGCCGTCGCCGCGGGTGAGGACCAGCAGCGGCTGCACCTGGTCGCCGCCTGGCGCGAGGCCACCGTCTTCAGCGACGCCGAGCGCGCGGCGCTGGAGATCACCGAGCAGGGCACCCGGATCGCCGACGCGGCGGGCGGGGTGTCGGACGAGGCCTGGGCCGGCGCCGCCAAGCACTACGACGAGGACCAGCTCGCCGCGCTGATCTCGTTGATCGCGGTCATCAACGCCTACAACCGCATCAACGTCATCAACCAGCAGCCCGCCGGCGGCTACAAGCCGGGCATGTTCGGCTGACCCACCGCTCCGGCCCCGCCGGACGCGCACCGCCCGTCTCCCGCTCGCCCCGGCCCACCGAGCGGGAGACGGGCCCTGCGGCACTCCCGCGTCCACACGACGCCACGCCGCGAACCGCACCCCCGGGTCCCACGCGAAGGCCCGGCCGCGAACCACTGCACTCCGGGCGATACGCGACGCGCCACCCGTGAACCGCCTCACCGGGCATACGCGACGCCCCCACCCACCAGCGCACCCGTGCGTCCACGAGAAGACCGACCCGCCGCACCCGCTGCCCGGCACGAACGCACCGGCCGCCTCCTGGCCCACTGTCCCAAGGAGACGACATGCACTCCTCCCCCGCCCCGGGCGCCCCGGCCTTCCTGCGCATCGCCAGCGCCCGTGGCCGATGGACCCTTCTGGCCACCGTGCTCGGCTCCAGCGTGGTGCTGCTCGGCTCGACCGTCACCAACGTCGCGCTGCCGCACATCGGCGACGACTTCGACGCCGACCTCGCCGCCCTGCAGTGGACCGTGAACGCCTACATGCTGACCCTGGCGGGACTCATCCTGCTCGGCGGCTCCCTGGGCGACCGCTTCGGCCGACGCCGGATCTTCGTCCTGGGCGTCATCTGGTTCGCCGCGGCGTCCCTGCTGTGCGGACTGGCTCACGACACGACCACGCTCATCGCCGCCCGGGCGCTCCAGGGCGTCGGCGGAGCGCTGCTCACCCCCGGCTCACTGGCGATCATCGAAGCCTCCTTCCACCCGGACGACCGGCCGCGCGCGATCGGCCTGTGGTCCGGGTTCGGCGGCATCGGGGCGGCACTCGGGCCGTTCCTCGGCGGATGGCTCGTCGACGGCCCCGGCTGGCGCTGGACCTTCCTGCTGACGATCCCCCCAGCGCTGCTGTGCGTGCCCCTGGCGATGCGCCACGTCCCGGAGTCCGTCGGCAGGCCTCAGCAACCAGCCGTCGCGGCCGGTACCCGCACCCCGTCCCGGCGGGGCTTCGACCTCGCCGGTGCGGCGCTGGGCGCACTGACGCTCGCTCTGGCCACCTACGCGCTCACCGAGGCCCGTACCGGCGGGCCCGTCGCCCTCGTCGCGGCCGCGGGCAGTGTCGTAGCCGGGGCCGCGTTTCTGCTGGTGGAGCGGCGCAGCAACGACCCGATGATGCCCCTGTCGATCTTCTCGTCGCGGCCGTTCACAGCCATCAACCTGATCACCCTGTGCGTCTACGCCGGGCTGGGCGGGTTCTTCTTCCTGACCGCCCTGCAACTGCAGATCGTCGCCGGGTACTCGGCACTGGCGGCGGGCGCCGCCATGTTGCCCAGCACGGTGCTGATGCTGCTGTTCTCCGCCCGCTCCGGGACGCTCGCCCAGCGCCTGGGACCGCGCATCCCGCTCACCGTCGGCCCCGTGGTGTGCGGGGCGGGAATGCTGATGACGGCGCGGGTGGGCACGCACGCCTCCTACTTCGCCGACGTTCTGCCGGCCCTGCTGGTGATGGGCACGGGCATGGTCATCCTGGTCGCTCCGCTGAGCGTGACACTCCTGGCCTCGGTCGAGGCCGCCGACGCGGGCCTGGCCAGCGGAATCAACAACGCGGCAGCACGCGCGGCCGGGCTGGTCTCCGTGGCCGCACTGCCCCTGCTCGTCGGCATGAGCCCGGACGCCTACCGCTCCCCCGACTCCTTCGACACGGCGTTCAACCGGGCCATGCCCCTGTGCGCGGGCCTGCTGACCATCGGTGCGGCGCTGGCCTTCACTCTGTTGCGCAGGACCGCCGACACCCCTGACGCACGGCACGGCCGGGCGCACGGCTGGCTGATGGAGCCGCCGCTGGTGTCCCGCTTCGCGCATCACCGGGCTCTCGACCGGGTCGAGCGTCCGGATACCTTGACCGGGGCGGCGCGTTTGCCGGCCGGTGGTCACCCTTTCCCCGGCGGGAACCGGCTTCGTCCGTAGGCCGGGCAGGCCCCAAGGGCCGGCAGAGCATCAAGCCACACCCTCTCCGTCGCAGGAGAGATGAAGCACCGCCACGTCGTCCCGCAGCCCACCGAACGGAGCGGCCAGCAGCGACACGCCGCGTACCAGGGCGTCGACGAACGACTGCGCCTCCAGGTGCGCGAGCCGACCGGCCAGCCTCACCAAGCCCTCCTCCCCGAGCCGTCCGCCGGCCGTACGACCTTCGTAGAGGCCGTCGGTGAACAGCACGATGCCGTCCCCGTCCCGCATCGCCATCTCGCTCTCACGCCAGTCCCCCTGCCCCGGGAAGAGTCCCAGCGGGAGACCCGGCGGCGACTCCACCCAACGGACCTTCCCCCGGCGCCTGTGCAGAAAGCCCGGATGGCCTGCGGTGACCGTCCGCATGCTGCGGCGGTGGGGCGACAGGACCAAGGACACGACCGTCGCGTAGGTCTCCTCCTCCGCACGCTCCTCGGTCAGGATGCGTTCGAGCAGCTGGAGTTGTTCCGACTGGCTCTGCCCGCACAGCACGGCCGTGCGCCATGCCAGGCGCAGGTGGACAGCGAGCGCGGCCGCGGCGCCCCCGTGCCCGGACACATCGCCCATGACCACGTGGGCGCTGCCGTCGTCGCCGCGCACCACATCGCAGAAGTCACCGCCCAGCAACGTGTGCGCGCGACCCGGCGCGTAGTGGAAGGCGGTGGTCAAGCCGTCTTCCCGCAGCGTCAGGTCGGGCAACAGGCCCCGCTCCAGCACAGCGTTGTCCCGGGCGATCTCCGCACCCGCCACGGTGCGCCCACCGGCGGCGCGTTGCAGAGCGACCCAGATCTTTCGGCAGAACTCGTCGCGAGCGCCGCGGCGGTGATCGGCCCGGCCCTGCACCGAGCCGGCGACAGAGCGGAAGGCGTGGGACGCATGCGTGCCCTCAAGAACGAGTACGGCCGCGTCAGGGGCGTGGCGGCGTACCCGGGTGACGACGTCGGCCAAGGTCCGTCCCGCCGGCCCGCTGCCCACCAGAACGCACAGCGGGCCGTGGGTACCGGACGTACGGCAGCCTTCCTCGACACTCGTGTGCCGGACCAGGGCATCGGCCAGCCGGTCCGGAAGCAGTCGCCGGACGAGCACCGCGTCCTGCTCGTCCTCGGACAGCAGAACCACTCGGAGGCCGGGGCAGAAGGAGAGAACCCCAGGGGGACGGTTCTCGCGAGCCCGAGGTCCTCCGCAACGATCGACGGCCGGAACGTCCGGCCGCGGAATGGGGATGCTCATGTGTGGTCTTTCGTCTCCGGACTCGGCGAGCGGCGATGGCGGATCCACGCACGAGTGTGGACGGCACGCGGAACGCACACCCTTTGTCTCCTGCCTGGCCCGATCTGTTCGCCCATGAGACAGGAACGCACCCCTGCCTGTGACACCGGCATTCCCATCCGCCCACCACGCCACGGCAGTTGAGGAGGGCAGCCGCATCGGGCCGATCGGCTGTCACGAACCGGGGCGCTGTCCAGTCAATGAGGAAAGGGCGGACTCCTCCCGGAGCCCGACCGCTACTGCCGCCGTCGCCGCCGGCAGGGAACGGAGACGAGACCTCATGTTCAGCACACCCGGAGACTCCCGCACCTGGTTGGTCGGGCTGCCGTGCCGGTCGGACGGCTCCCGGATCGTCTGGCTGTACTACGTCGTCGGCGAGGCGCCGGACAGCGCCGAAGCCCTGTGCGCGGCGGTGCGCCTCGCCAACAGCGCCCGCGAGCGGGACGCCCGCGGCCAGGTGCCCGTGGAACTCGATCGTGCCGAAGTGCAGCGGATACGACAGCACATCCTGGGCGACTACGTTCTGGAAGCCTGCTGAACCCAGGCCGTGTCAGCCGCGGCCCCGCCACCCCGGGCCACGGCCCCGCCACAAGCCCCATTGCGGGGACGACGCCTCCGGCTGTCACAAGCGCGCCCCCTGTCCGGTCAGTACGGGGATTGGTGTCCGACACGATCCGAGGAGGACCGGGATGATGTCCCAAGGCGTTGATCTTCAGGCGGACCCCGCCACCGTCGCGGGGTCGCTCACAGCCGAGGCGACCGCTCTCGAAGGGCGGCTGCGCCAGCTCCGTGAGGCCGTGCAGGTCGTGAACACACGTATCGCGTCAATCGCCGAGTCCCTGCAGACCCTGCGCGGCACCGCGACGACACACGGCGGAGAGAGGGCGCCCTCCGCGTCGCCGGAGAACGCCCACCCTCGCGATTGAGAACGCACGAGCCTCTCAGCCCCGCGCCGACACCTCCTGAAGCACCCATGCGTTGCCGTCCGGGTCGCTGAACTCGGCGTAGGAGTGATAGTCACGACGCTGCGGGTCGGGCCCCTCGACCCGCTTCTCGTCGGTGCTGCGGTGAAACACACCGCTCGTGTCGTGGAAGATTCCGCCCGTCACCACGCCTTTCGCATCGAGTTCCCGGCAGGCCCGCTCGATGTCGGAGACGACGAGGTGCAGACCCCGCACCGAGCCCGGGGCAGCCGTGGTGACTCCGGCCCCGAACAGGATCGAGCACGCCGATCCCGGGGGCGTCATGTGCACCACGCGATAGGAGGCGTCGAGGGCGTGGTCGGCATCCAGTCGGAATCCGACGGACTCGTAGAACGACTTCGCCCGGTCGACGTCCGAGACAGGCAGTACCAGGACGGCCAGCTTGAGCTGCAGGGCGTCCGCGCGCTCTCCGGCGGCCGGCATGCCCGCCGCCTCGGCTGACGCGCCCGCGCCCTCAGCGCCGCTGTCCGCCCGCGCGTCGTCCTCCACCTCCTCGATCTCCACCCGGTACCGGTGGATCCCGGTCCGCGGACCGTGGGCCTCGACGGTCCAGCCCTCCACCACACGCCACAGCGCGTCGGTGCCTTGCAGGTACGTCCCTTCCGGCGCGGCGGCGGCCCGGAGTTCGGCGTCCAGTACCGCGTGCCGTTCGTGCGGCACGTGGAGTTCCAGGGCGAAGCGGCGCAGCGACCGCGTGCCGTGCGCGGCTTCCGCCGCGGGCAGTGGTACGGCGGCCATCTCGCGGAGCCCGCCGAGCAGGGTGACATGCAGCGTCGTCATGAGACCGTCACCGGCTCCCTTCCGTGCCGGCCCGCGCGATCACGAGCGCTCCTCGTCGTCGACCCAGCTCATGAGCTTGCGCAACTCCTTGCCGGTGGTCTCCAGCAGCAGTTCGGAGTCCTGCTTGCGGTATTCCTGATACCTCTGCAGGCCGCCGTGGTACTCGGCCATCCACTCACGTGCGAAAGTGCCGTCCTGGATCTCGGCGAGGACCTTCTTCATCTCAGCCCTGGTGGCGTCCGTGATGATCCGCGGGCCGGTGACGTAGTCGCCCCACTCGGCGGTCTCGGAGATCGACCAGCGCATCTTCTCCAGGCCGCCCTCGTACATGAGATCCACGATCAGCTTCAGTTCGTGCAGGCACTCGAAGTACGCGATCTCCGGCTGGTAGCCCGCCCCGGTCAGCGTCTCGAAGCCTGCTTTGACCAGGGCTGACACGCCACCGGCGAGCACGGCCTGCTCACCGAACAGGTCGGTCTCGGTCTCCTCGGTGAACGTCGTCCTGATGACACCCGCACGGGTGCCGCCGATGCCCTTCGCGTACGACAGAGCCAGCGGGAAGGCGCTTGCCGTGGCGTCCTGCTCGACCGCCACCAGGCACGGCACACCGCGGCCCTCCTCGTACTGACGACGCACGAGGTGACCCGGCCCCTTGGGGGCGACCATGCACACGTCCACACCGGTCGGCGGCTTGACGAAACCGAAACGGATGTTGAAGCCGTGCCCGAAGAACAGCGCGTCCCCGTCCTTCAGGTTCGGGGTGATGTGCTGCTCGTAGATCTCGCTCTGGAGCGGGTCCGGAACAAGGATCATGATCACGTCGGCCTCGGCGGCGGCCTCCGCCACCGTCACCACACGCAGGCCCTGCTCCTCGGCCTTGGCCTTGGACTTGGAGCCCTCGTGCAGTCCCACGCGCACGTCGACACCCGAGTCACGGAGCGACAGCGCGTGGGCGTGGCCCTGGCTGCCGTAACCGATGACCGCGACCTTGCGGCCCTGGATGATGGACAGGTCGGCGTCGGCGTCGTAGAACAGCTCGGCCATGGCAATCCCCTCACTCGTAGCCGCCCGCATCGAACGGCGGGGCAGAAACACCCGCCGTCGAGGGACAGCAGAAACACTATCTCATTCAATGTGGTCACACGTTTTGCATTGTCCGGGTTCAGCAAGTAGGCGATGCGTCCTCGAGGGGGCGGCGCAGAGTCCGTGCACCGCGTTGCCGCCCTCCACGCCCCGTCGGCGAGCAGGCGAGGGCGAGACCGATGTCCCGCGTCCGGGCCCGGACCGTCGTCGCGCTGCCCGTCTCCGGGGCCGTGCGCAGCGGAACGCCGGTACGGTGCAGCACGGCCGCCATACGGGGGTCGTCGGGGTGGACGACGCCGTAGACCTCGGGTACGCCCAACACCACGGCGAACCGGCCGAGTTCTTCCAGGAGCCGGGTGCCCAGTCCTCTGTTCTGCCAGGTGTCCTCCACCAACAGCGCTGCCTCGGCGTCACCGTCGTCCGACAGCAGATGCCCTATCGCGACGAGCCGCCTACGCGAGTCCTGCACCGCCAGGTGCACCGAGCGGGGTCGGGACAGCAGCGGCCCCAGGTAGGTGTCGGGGTCACCCATGGCCCGGTGGTAGCGATGCCACCGGGCGGCGGCGGAGCACCGGCGGTGCAGAGCGGCCACACGGCGCTGGTCGTCCTGGTCGACGCGCACGATCCGCAGTGCCTGTCGCATGTCCCTCTCCCTCGCCCTCGGCGCACCGCCGGTCGGCTGGGGCCCAGTCATCAGACCGGGGGACACGGGTCGTTGTGACGGTGTGCCGTTGCCAGGGGGCGCTGCCGCGTTTCTGTGGGGCTGTCACATACGCCCGCACACCTTGGTCTTCTCTGCGAGAGCGGGTCGGGCCCGCGGGACCGCCCGGGACGCGCGGCTCTCACGCGTCCACCCTCAGCGACTTCGAGAAAGGCAGTTTCATGCCGATCGGCTCAATCACCGTTCTGGACGCCGGCCCCTTCGACGGGGTGGACCCCGACGACTACGTCAGGGCGGCCATGCGGTGGCACTTCGCACCCGAGACGGGGTCCCGGTACTGGCTGGAACGGGTCGACCGGCTCGGTTTCGACCCCCGCCACGACGTCAAGGGCGTGGCGGACCTGGCGCTCTTTCCCGATCTGACGGACGAGCTGCGCGAGGTGCGGGTGTCCGATCTCGTCCCCCGCGGCTACGGTCCGCGGGTCCGTCCGCTGCACGTGTTCGAGAGCGGCGGCACGACCGGGGCGCCCAAGCGGGTCGTGCAGATGGAGGACTGGGCGCGGCACGGCAGCGAGCAGGTGACCCGCCGCCTCCGGGACCACGGACTGCCCCTCGGCGCACTGTGGCTGACCGTGGCGCCGACCGGCCCGCACCTCGTGGGCGATGTGCTGCAACGGGCCGCGGCAGGTCTCGGCAGCCCCGGGCTGGGGGTCGACATGGACCCCCGCTGGGTCAAGAAGCTCCTCGCCGCGGGCCGTCGCGACGAGGTCGACGCCTACACCGACCATCTCGTGGACCAGTGCCGGCGCATCCTGCTCGGCCAGGACATCGGTGTCATAGCCGCCACCACCCCGATGCTGGAGCGCTTCGCGCGGGACAGCGACCTCGTGGAGGTCCTCAACGGCAAAGCCCGGGCGATCATCTGGGGCGGCACTCACATGGATCCCGACACCCGGGACCTGTTGCGGACCGAGGTGTTTCCCGACGTGCCCCTGGTCGGCATGTACGGCAACACCATGATGCTCACCGCGCTTCTGGAACGGGTCGGTCTCACGGCGTCGGAGCCGTGTGTGTTCGACCCCGTCTCGCCGCACGTCTTCCTGAGGGTCACGGATCCCGACACCGGGCAGCAGGTGGCGGAGGGCGAGCGGGGCCAGGTGGTGGTGAGCCACGTCAGCAAGTCCATGCTGATCCCCAACAACAGGGAGCGGGACACCGCGTTGCGGGTCCGCCCGGCTGCGGGTCACGCCGGGGACGCCGTCGCCGACATCGCGCCGATGCCCGCTGTCGAGGGTGAGACGGTCATCGAGGGTGTCTACTGATGGCCCCCGTACCGGCCACCGAGCCGCCGCACCTCGACGCCCTGGGCCCGCGGGGCACCTACCGCACACGTGTACCGAGCACGGTGACCGACGTGGCCGGCGCCCCGATCGCGCGGCTGAGTCTGGTTCCCCCGCTGTACGCGGCTCGGGCGATCGACGCCTTGCGCCAGGCGCCGCCGATCGCCGCGGCCGATCTGGAGACCGTGTTCGCGACCGCCGGCGAGGCCTTCGTCGCGGGCACCGTGGGGGGCTTGAGCGTCCGGGAGTACGAGCGTCACGTCAGCCGGACCTCGGGCACGCCGCTCGCCGTGGTGCGCGCGGCAACCCGGGGAACGGCGCACTTCGTACGACACGCCGCCTCGTCCGCCGACCGTGGCAGGCCGCGTGGCGCCGCCCGCGGCCTCGGCGACCCCGCCCTGCATGAGACACACACGGTGTGGGCACGTCAGGGCGACGTGTTCGCCGTCAACGCGTCCGGCAACCACCCCGGCGTACACCGGGTCTGGCTGGAGGCGCTGGCGCTGGGTTACCGCGTCGCCGTGCGCCCGTCCCGGCGCGAGCCCTTCACCCCCTACCGGCTCGTCGCGGCACTGCGTCAGGCGGGAATCCGGGACGACCAGCTCATGCTGCTGCCCACCGACCACGCGACCGCCGACACACTCGTCCACGGCGCGGACCGGGCCGTGGTCTACGGCGGCGACGACGTGGTGACCAAGTACGCGCACGACGCGAGGATCCTGCCGCAGGGGCCGGGACGGTCGAAGATCCTCATCACCGCGGACACCGACTGGCGTGACCATCTGGACACCCTCGTCGCGTCCGTCGCCGGCGAGAGCGGCACCGCGTGCGTCAACACCACCGCCCTCCTCATAGAGGGCGACCCGGCCCCGCTCGCCGAGGCCCTCGCGGCACGTCTGGCCGCCCTGCCCAGCCTTCCCCCACAGGATGAAAGGGCCCGCCTGCCGGTGTGCCCGCAGGAGCGGGCGCGAGCCCTCAGCGCGTACCTGAAAACAGTCGCGGCCGGAACGCACGCCTGGCTCGGCGGCGACGGGATCGCCGACGACCTCGGGGACGGCAGCGCCGTCCTGCGACCCGCCGTGCACCAGACCGCGAGCGCCCGAGCCCCTCAACTGCGGACCGAACTGCCCTTCCCCTGCGTGTGGATCGCCCCCTGGACCCGCGCCGACGGCATGGTGCCGCTGCGCGACACGCTCGTGCTGTCGGCGCTGACCCGGGACCAGGAGCTGTGGGAGGCCCTGATCGCGGAACCCAGCATCGCCAACGTGTACTTCGGCGATCAACCGACCCACTGGATGGCGCCAGGTGTCCCGCACGACAGCTACCTCTCCGACTTCCTGATGTGGAGCAAGGCGGTGTACGAGGCCCCGTCCTGAACGGTGTTCGTCTCCTCGGTGCGGGCCTGCCGTGATGGGCACCCGCTCCCTCGGTAGGGCGACGACCGTCGCTCGGGCCGTCCGGCGCGGTGGTCCGCGGTCAAGCAGCGCTTGACCGCGGACCACCGCGCCTTCGCCGCGTCGGGCTCGCGCCCGCCTTTTCCGTCCCGGGCTCAGTGGGGCATGACCAGCATCACGGCCGTCCCTAGTGCCATCGCCCCCTCGCCCACGTACCGTGCCGGCGTCGCCGCCGCGGCACGGCGCGCTGCGCTCACGGCCGAACGCAGCGTGGGCATGGGGCGGGTCAGCGACCACAGCGCATACGCCAGCAGGCAGGACGCCAGCGACAACGTGATCGCGGAGCCGCCGGGAGAGACTCCGGTGCCCAGAAGAGCAGGCCCGGTGGAGTGCGCGGCCGCTCGTAGGTGTGCGCGCGCCGGTCCGGTCCCGGTGTGCGGCACGCGCAGCATCCAGGCCATCGCGGCCATGCCGGCCGCATGCGGCAGCCGGTGGATCGTCGCCGCCGTCCTGCCGGTCTCCCGGCGGCCGACCGGCAGGAGAAACCACACCGCACCGGCGGTGAAGACACCGCCGGCGACGGCAGCGTGCCCCGCGGGGACGTCGATCCAGGGCATCGCCGCCATGGACACGGCCATGGCGGCGGCCAGCAGGCGGTCCACCCGGACACCGAACCCGGTCCCGGGTGACCCGACGCCCCGCGCCGGCCCCTGCAGGAGCACCGCCACGAAGAGCAGCGTCAGCAGACAGTGCACCAGGACGACGGGCGTGCCCATGCCGTGTCCGTGCCAGGTCAGGCGGTGGGGCGCGGTGCCCGCAGGTGGGCGCGCTCCGCCAGTTCCTTCTCGTCGACCAGTTCCAGCATGGGCTTGCCCGGAGCACACATCATGGTCACCACGAAGCGTGTGCGCGCGTCGGGAAGAGCGTTGCCGTCCTGGTAGTGGATGGCGTCACCGCCGGGCTCCCAGAAGGTGCCGCCCGCTTCCACCACGCGCTCGGGCTCGCCCTCCAGCTCGAAACGGACCGCGCCCTCGATGACGTAGCCGAAGGCGGGGCCGGAGTGCCGGTGCGGGGGCGTGCCCGGGTCACCCGGCTCCCACTCGACGAGAATGGTCATCGCCGACGCCCCTTCCGGGACGGTGATCGGTGCGGCGTCCTGGAGCACCTGCGCCGCCGTCATCCAGCCGGCGGTCCCCTCCTGGTCGCCGTGCGCGTGGTGGCCGTGGGCGGAGTGGTCGTGTCCTGTCATGTTGTCCGACACTGTGTTGCACCTTCCGTAGGCGTGAACATCGTTCGTCACTGGTGACCGGGTACCTAACGCATATGTGACAACCGGCCTTCTCCCACAGTCCGTTCACTTGTCGGCCACGGTCTCCCTGAGCATCGGGCGGGCCATGGAACCGGGAGGGTGAGTCCGGGGGATCGGGCGCGACGATTGCCACCGTGTGACCGGGGATCGCGAAGGAGATAGCGTGAGCGGATGCGGCCCGCGGCGCGTGCTCTTCCCCCTCGCGCGTAGCATGTAGGGCGCAAAGCCAGAAGGGACGACCCATGCGCGCTGGCGCCCACCCCGACACGTTCGACCGCGGTCTCGAGGACTTCCTCTCGGCCAGACCCCGGTTGTTCGGCATCGCGTACCGCATCCTCGGCAGTGCCGTCGAGGCCGAGGACATCGTCCAGGACACCTGGCTGCGATGGCAGAACACCGACCGCGCACAGGTCCATGAACCGGCCGCCTTCCTGACCACGGTCACCACCCGGCTCGCGATCAATCTGGCCCAGTCCGCGCGGGTACGCCGGGAGTCCTACGTCGGGCCCTGGCTCCCCGAGCCGGTCGACACCACCCAGGACCCGCACCTGGGTGCGGAACGCGCCGAGGCGGTCGAGCTGGCGGTGCTGTTGCTGATGGAGAAGCTCAACCCGATCGAGCGTGCCGCCTACGTGCTGCGGGAGGCGTTCGACTACCCCTACCAGCGGGTGGCCGAGATTCTTGAGACCAGCGACGCGAACGCCCGGCAGCTGGTCAGCCGGGCGCGCAAGCATCTGGGTGCCGAGCGCAAGGAGCGCGTCAGCCCCGCGGCCCACCGGCGTCTGCTCGAAGGTTTCCTCTCCGCCGCGCGCACGGGAGATCTGTCCACCCTGGAGAACCTGCTGACCTCGGACGTCGTCAGCTATGCGGACGGCGGCGGCATCCGCGGCGCGTCCAGGATCCCCGTCATCGGCCGCGATCACGTCTCGCGTTACCTGGCCGCCTTCGCCCCGCGGTTCTGGCCGGATGCCGAGACCCGGTTCGTCGAGGCCAACGGCCGGCCCGCGGTGCTCATCGCGCGGGACGACGCCCCGGTGGCCCTGTTGTGCGTGGACACGTCCGAGGCCGGCATCGAGCGCATCATGTGGGTGATGAACCCGGCAAAGCTGAACCCGTACGTCCTGTCCCTGGAGGCCTGACAAGCACCCCTTCGTCCTGTCATTGGGGGCCTGGCCGGCCCCCCTGCACGTCGTCCCTGGGTGCCTGCGCCTCCGGCCCGCCGCGCCGGGCCCGGGCGGTTCACCACGGGAACCACGGGTCGGCGTCGACGGTCTCCTCCTTGCGGGCGGCGAATCCGGACAGGTCGTTCTTGACCGCGTGCTGCGGGGGCAGGGCGGCGACCACGGGATGGTCGGCCCGCGCGGCCCGCGCGGCCCGCCCGGTGCCCTCCCCCGGCGCGTCGCGGAAGTACTCGGCGTTCACGGACCGGTATTGCGCCCACCGTGCCGGCAGGTCATTCTCGTGGAAGACGGCCTCGACCGGGCAGACCGGCTCGCAGGCGTGGCAGTCGACGCACTCCCAGGGATTGATGTACAGCGTCCGCTCGCCCTCGTAGATGCAGTCGACCGGGCACTCGATCACACACGCCCGGTCCTTGATGTCGACGCACGGCTCCGCGATGACGTAGGTCATCGTCCCCACCTCCCCTTCGCCGGCCGGCGGTTGCGGAGCGCACGGCCTTCGTGCGCCCGGCCGGTGTGCCGTATGACCGGCCCGGCCGCCAAGGTGTGACACCGACAGGCGGGCGGGCCCGGCCCGAGCCCGGGCGACGGTGTCACAAAGCGTCGCTCCACCTGGTCGTAGCAGGTGACCACCCCGAGCGATGGGAGCAATCGTGGTTGCCACCGAACAACGTCTTTCCACCACCGTGCTGGTGATCGGCACCGGCGGAGCGGGCCTGCGCGCGGCCATCGAGCTGGCCGAGGCCGGCGTCGCTGTCCTCGCCGTCGGCAAGCGCCCCAAGGAGGACACCCACACCTCTCTCGCCGCCGGCGGGATCAATGCGGCCCTGGCCACGATGGACCCCGAGGACACCTGGCAGCAGCACGCCGCCGACACCCTCAAGGAGAGCTACCTTCTCGGCGACCCCCGCACCGCCGAGATCGTCACCCGGGGAGCCGCCCTCGGCATCGACGACCTGGAGCGCTACGGCATGGCCTTCGCCCGGGAGGAGGACGGCCGGATCTCCCAGCGCTTCTTCGGCGCCCACAAGTTCCGCCGCACCGCCTTCGCGGGCGACTACACGGGCCTGGAGATCCAGCGCACGCTCATCCGGCGCGCGAACCAGCTGGACATACCGGTGCTCGACAACGTCTACATCACCCGTCTCCTGGTCCACGACGGCGCGGTTTTCGGCGCCTACGGCTTCGGTCTTGCCGACGGCAGGCGCTACCTCGTGCACGCGGACGCCGTCATCCTCGCGGCCGGCGGCCACACCCGGATCTGGCGGCGCACCTCCTCACGGCGCGACGAGAACACCGGTGACTCCTTCCGGCTGGCCGCGGAGGCCGGGGCCCGGCTGCGCGACCCGGAACTCGTCCAGTTCCACCCCTCCGGCATCATCGAGCCGGAGAACGCGGCCGGGACCCTGGTGAGCGAGGCGGCCCGCGGCGAGGGCGGCATCCTGCGCAACGCGCTCGGCGAGCGGTACATGAACCGCTACGACCCCGTACGCATGGAGCTGTCCACCCGCGACCGGGTCGCCCTCGCCTCCTACACCGAGATCAAGGAAGGCCGCGGCACGCCCAACGGCGGGGTGTGGCTGGACGTCTCCCACCTGCCCCGACAGACCATCATGAACCGGCTCCCCCGCGTCTACCAGACACTGCTGGACCTGCAGATGCTGGACATCACCCGGGATCCCGTCGAGGTCGCGCCCACCGCGCACTACTCGATGGGCGGGGTGTGGGTCCGCCCCGAGGACCACAGCACGGACGTGCGGGGCCTGTACGCCATCGGTGAGGCCTCCAGCGGACTGCACGGCGCCAACCGGCTCGGCGGCAACAGCCTCATCGAGCTGCTGGTGTACGGCCGCATCACCGGACAGGCGGCCGCCGCCTACTCGGAGTCCCTGACCGCACAGCCGCGCTCGGCCGCCGCGGTGGCCCGGGCCCGCGCGGAGGTCGACGACCTGCTCGCAGCGGACGGGCCCGAGAACGTGCGCGCCCTGCAGCGCGCGATCCGCAACACCATGACCGAGCACGCGGGCGTGGTCCGTGACGAGGAGGGGCTGCGCACTGGGCTGGCGGAGCTGGACGCCATCGAAAAGCGCATGGAGGACGTCGGCGTCCATCCGGACATCGCCGGCTTCCAGGACCTCGCCCACGCCTTCGACCTCAAGTCGTCGGCACTGGCGGCGCGAGCCACGCTGGAAGCGGCGCTGGAGCGGCGCGAGACGCGCGGATGCCACAACCGCAGCGACTACCCCGACATGGATCCCGCGCTGCGGGTGAACCTCGTCTGGTCCCCGACCGACGGGATCACCCGCGAGCCCATCAGCCCGGTCCCCGACGAGATCGCGGCCCTCATGGAGGACGTTTCGGCGGACGGAAAGCTCGTCGAATAGCAATTTCCCGCCCGTAGAGAATTTCCGGAATGCGGGAAAGGTGTCACAGCTCAGATCGGTTCCCGGTCATACCTCGTGCAGGCAGCAGATGAGAATGAGTGAAAGGAACGTCCCCATGAAGGTCGTAGTGATCGGCGGCACCGGACTGATCGGCTCGAAGGTCGTCAGCAAGCTCAACGAACACGGCCACGAGGCGGTGGCGGCCGCCCCGAACACCGGCGTCAACACGCTGACGGGCGAGGGCCTGGCCGAGGTGCTGGAGGGCGCGGCCGTCGTGATCGACGTCTCCAACTCGCCCTCCTTCGCGGACGACGACGTCATGGAGTTCTTCCGCACCTCCACCACCAACCTCCTCAAGGCGGAGGCGAACGCCGGTGTCACCCACCACGTCGCCCTGTCGGTGGTGGGTACGGAACGGCTCCAGGACAGCGGCTACTTCCGTGCCAAGCAGGCGCAGGAGGAACTGATCAAGGCCTCCGGGATCCCGTGGTCGATCGTGCATGCCACGCAGTTCTTCGAGTTCATGAAGGGCATCGCCGAGTCGGCGACCGAGGGTGACACCGTCAAGCTGGCCCCGGTGAAGATCCGGCCCGTCCATTCGGACGACGTCGCCGCCGTGGGCCGCACCGCCGTGGGCACGCCGGTCAACGGTGTGGTCGAGGTGGCCGGTCCCGACACCTTCCAGCTGGACGAGCTGATCCGCAAGGGCCTGGCCGCCAAGAGCGACCCGCGTACGGTCGTCGCCGACGTGCACGCCCCGTACTTCGGCGCCGAGTTGCAGGAGACCACGCTGCTTCCCGGACCGGACGCCCGCATTGGCGAGACGCATTTCGTCGACTGGCTCGCCCAGCAGCAGTAGGCGCGTCTTCACCGGCCTGTCGTTCCACGCCCCCGTGGAACGACAGGCCTGTTTTCTGAGCTTCGAAAGGCACTGTCACAGCGTCCTCGGTCCCCCGGTCGTTGAGGGGGAGACGATCGCCGGGTCTGTGAGCGCCTCGTGGCCGCATTCCGACGACCCGGGCCCCGGAGGAACGGAGTCAGAGGGACATGTATCCAGAGGCATTCCCCACAGAGGCACCCCCCGCGGACAGGAGCCTCGCCGAGGCCGTCACCACCTTCGTGGAACTGCGGCCCCGGCTCTTCGGTATCGCCTACCGCGTCCTGGGCAGCGCGACGGAAGCCGAGGACGTCGTGCAGGAGGCGTGGCTGCGCTGGCAGCGGACCGACCGTTCGGCGGTGCACAGCCCCGCGGCGTTCCTGTCGAGCACGACGACGAGGCTGGCCATCAACGTGGCGCAGTCCGCCCGCGTGCGCCGCGAGACCTACATCGGGCCCTGGCTGCCCGAACCCATCGACACCAGCCTCGACGCGGTGGCCGGCGCCGAACGCGCGGAGGCCCTGGAACTCGCCCTGCTCCTCGTCCTGCAGAAACTCACCCCCACCGAACGGGCCGCCTACGTGCTGAGGGAGGCCTTCGAGTACGGCTACTCGGAGATCGCGGAGATCCTGCGCCTCACCCCGGTCAACGCCAGGAAGATCGTGAGCAGGGCGCGCAAGCACCTCACGGACGAGGAGCGGGACAGTGTCGACGTCCAGGAGCACCGCAGTCTGCTCGATGCTTTCGTCGCGGCCGCCCAGGAAGGGGACGTGGCCTCGCTGGAGGCACTCCTGACGCCCGACGCGGTCAGTCTGTCCGACGGCAACGGGCTGCGCGGCGCGGCCCGCGTGCCCGTGGTCGGTCGTGCCCGGGTGGCGAACCTGTCGACCGCCGCGTCACGCTTCTGGCCGACGGTCGAGATCGCACCCGTGCAGGCCAACGGGCGCGCCGGGGTCCTGCTGCACCGGGACGGCCGGCCTGCCACCTTCATGACCATCGCCGCTACACGGCGGGGGATCCACCGGGTGCTGTGGGTGTTCGCCCCCGACAAGATCGCCACCTTCCTCGGATCCCGCGCCGACTGCGCGCCCCCGCCCGCGCGTCCCGTGGACGCCGTGGCACGTGATCTCACCCGGGAAGGGAGCGGTTCCAGCTACGCAGTTTGTCGGGGTTGAGAACCGCCCATATCTGAATCACCAGCGCGTCCGCGATGTCGAGCGTCAGCACCGCGGCGACCTGGTCGTCACACCGGGCGACGAGGCCGGTGCGCCCGTTGACCGATCCGGTGCGCAGGGTCACGCGCCGCTGTCCCGCCAGCAGGACCAACAGGCTGCGGGCGACCTGCTCCTCACCGCGAACGGGCCGGCTCAGCGCCCGGATCTTGCCGCCGCTGTCGAAGAAGGCCATCGCGTCGGGGGCCAGCAGCGACCGCAGCCGGAGGCCGTCCTGATCGCTGCACGCCTGCCGCACGGCAACGGTGATCTCATGCTCGCGGCGCGCCGACACGGGCCGTGCACGCCGCGCAGCCACAGTCAACCGGGCCTGCTCGACCGGGTCCACGTCCTCGCCGCACAGGGCGCGCAGGGGCTGGATCTCCCGTTCCTCCCCGCCGGGCCCGGCCGGCGCCGGTCGCGTCAGACATGCCTCGTCCACGGCCCGGGTCAGCCAGACGCGGGGGGACGGCATCCGGAGCCGCTCCGGATCGGTGAGGTGGTACCACCGCCGGTATGCCTCGTCGACGACGCGTTCGGCCGCGACGGGACTGCCGAGCGCGCGGCAGGCGACGTCCAGCAGGTGCCGCCGTTCGTCGAGCGACTCGGCGAGCGGTACCGCGCCAACCACATGATCCATGGAGCGACCCCCACGCCGACGAGAGTCCGGAGCGCAGCCGCCGCGACGGCATGACTCAGACGTTACCCGCCCCCGTCCGCACCCGGTTGGTCGGCCGACCGATCGAGACGGAAGCTGCGGCATGATTTCACAACACACTGATGATGTGCCACTTAGTGTCACGTCTTCGTCGGTCCTGGAACGCCCGACGGGTCCGCCATCCGCAGCCGGGCAGGGGGTGGGTGCGGCAGGGCCGCGCGATCACGGGCCCGCAGTCCGTCGAACGCGATCTCCAGGAAGCGTTCCCAGGCCCGCGGTTCGCGGTCCAGCAGCGGTTGGGCGGTCTGGTGGATGCCGCCGAGGAGCAGCACGATGTCGGTTCCCGTGATGTCACCGCGGACGGATCCCTGTTCTCTGGCCCGGGCGGTGAGGTCCTCGACCGTGTCGCAGAGCCGGTCGATCGCCTCGCGTACGTCGGCGTGTTGCAGCGAGGGCCGGCCGATGACGTCGCAGAACGCGCGGTCGGCGGCGAGCAGGCCGATTCCGTGTGCCATGAAGTCCTTCAGCGCACGGCCGGCGTCATCGGCGCGCAGGAGCCGGTCCGCCGTCGCCAGCAGCCGGTCGAGCAACTGCATCATGATCGCCGCGAGAAGGTCGTCCTTCGTCGGGAAGTGCCGGAACACCGTGCCCTTGGCGACGCCGGCCCGCTGGGCGATCGAGTGCATCGACACATCCACCCCGCATTCGGCGAAGGCCTCGGTGGCCGCTCGCAGGAGAAGCCGCCGATTGCGCACGCTGTCGGCCCTGGCCTGCACTGCCGCCGTGCTCCCGGTCACGATACACCCCCCTTTCAGTGTCACAACGTTAACACTGAACCTGACTCGATGGTCATGTTCAGTGTTACGCTCGCCCAACATGACCCCCCGGTCATCTTCTCGGGCGCCCTGTCCTGTCCTCGCACACGACACGGCCTGCCCGTCTCACCTCAGAATCCCTTTCGGAGTTGACATGAGTTCCGTTCTCGACCCCAAGGTCGTCCTCGTCACCGGCGCCTCGTCCGGCATCGGCAGGGCGACCGCGCTGGCGCTGTCCAAGGCGGGGGCCACCGTGGCCGTCGGTGGCCGCAGGACCGACCGGCTCGAAGCTCTGGCTCAGGAAGCGCCCGGGGAGATCCTCGTCCTGGACATGGACGTCAGCGACCCCGAGTCGGTACGCAAGGCCGTCGACCGGACCGTGGAACGCTTCGGCACCCTCGACATCGTCGTGAACAACGCCGGCATCATGCTCACCGGCCCCGTCCTGGGCGCCGATCCCGCGGAGTGGACCCGCATGGTGGAGACCAACCTGCTGGGCTCCATGTACACGGTGCACGCGGCGCTGCCCCATCTGCTGCGCTCCCGCGGCGCGGTGGTCCAGATCTCCTCCACCTCGGGCCGTATCTCCTCGGCCGGCGCCGCGGTGTACTCCGCCACCAAGTTCGGCGTGAACGCCTTCGCCGAGGCGCTGCGCCAGGAGGTGACCGAGCAGGGGGTCCGCGTCGTCGTCGTGGAGCCCGGCTTCGTCTCGACCGAGTTGGCCGACCACATCGCCGACCCGGCCCATCGAGCCGCGGTCAAGGCCATGGCCGAGTCGATGCGGACCCTTCAGCCGGAGGACATCGCGGCGGCGGTGGTCTACGCCGTCACACAGCCCGACCATGTCGCGGTCAACGAGATCCTCGTACGCCCCACCGACCAGTCCCGCTGATCTTCCCTGGTCACCCCTGGTCACCCGCGGGGCGGCAACCGCCGCCCCGCGCCCCCTGCTTGCAGCCGGGTACGGGCACGCCGGCCGTCACAGTCGGGCGCCCCGCACGGTCTGAGCTTCGGGAGGCACAAGTCGTGCCTCTGCCGCCACCTCGGCTGAGAGGCAAGCATGAACACGCGCATCGTTACCGTGGCCGAAGGAAAGCAGCTCGCGCGCTCCGTGGCGATCGGTACACACCGCCTGACAGCCGACGAGCCGGAGCCCGTCGGCACCGACACCGGCCCCACCCCGGGCGAACTCCTCCTGGCCGCGCTCGGAGCGTGCACGTCCATGGCGGTACGGGCCTACGCGCAGCGCCACGAATGGGCGCTGGACCGGGTCGACGTCGCGGTCCGCTTCGGGGTACAAGGGCAGGTGGTCAAGAACATCGGGCTCGTCGGGGAGTTGACTCCCGCGCAGCGTGACCAGCTCCTCGCGGTCGCGGGACGCTGTCCCGTCCATCGGCTGCTGACCAAGGACGTCACGATCATCACCGTGCCCACGTTGCTCGCGGAGCCCGCACCACTTCCGTGAAGCGTCAATCCCCACACAGGAACGTGGGGTGCGGGGACCGGCTGTGAGGCCGGTCCCCGCACCCCACGTCCGTCATGCGTGGGACTCCTGCGCTCAGGCGGTCGCCTGCGCCGCCTCGTTGATCAGACGGGCCACGTCACCGGGTCGCGAGACGCTGACCGCGTGGGAGGCGGAGACCTTCATGACGGAGGCCCCGGCCCGCTCGGCCATGTAGCTCTGCACCTGCGCGGGGATGTTCCGGTCCTCGTCCGCCACCAGCACCCAGGAGGGAATGTCCCGCCACGCGGGCGCGGACGCGCCCTCCGCCAGCGCGACTTCGGCCACCGGGCGCTGAGCAGCGGCCATGACGGCCGCGGTGTCCTCGCGGACGTCGGCGGCGAACTGCTTGTGGAACGCTGCCTGTTCGATGTACAGGTCCATGACCTGCTTTCCGTCGGGCAGCGTCACCGGCACGGGCCGGAGCGTGTCGCCGAGGGTGCTGCCGGGGAACTTGCCCGACAGGGTGACGGCGCTCTCGCCCTCCTCCGGCAGGAACGCCGCGACGAAGACGAGCGCCTTGACCTCGGGCAGCCCCTTGGCGGCGTTGCTGATGACGGACCCGCCGTAGGAATGGCCGACGAGGACGACGGGGCCCTCGACGGACATCACGATCTGCCGGACGTACTCGGCGTCGGTGGTCAGTCCGCGCAGCGGGTTGGCGACGGCGATCACCGGATAGTCGTGCGCGAGCAGCTTGTCGACGACACCGTTCCAACTGGAGGCGTCCGCGAACGCGCCGTGGACGAGGACGATGGTGGGCTTGTGTGCACTCATGAAATTGGCCTTTCGACGTGCCGGGGGATGAGGTTCGGGTGGGCGGCGTCAGTCGGTTCCGAGAGCCTTGCGCAGCACGTGGATGGCCTGCTCGATCGCGGCGGTCGACGCCTGGGTGCCGCGGACCGTGTTCAGCATCATGAAGTCGTGCAGGGAGGCGTTGTAGCGGATGCTCGTCGTCGGCACACCGGCCTGGACGAGCTTGCGGGCGTAGGCCTCGCCCTCGTCGCGCAGCACGTCGTTCTCGTCGACGACGACGAGCGCCGGCGGCAGATCCCGGAGATCTTCCAGCGTCGCCCTCAGCGGCGAGGCGGTGATCTGGGCGCGCTCGGCGGGGTCGGTGGTGTAGGCGTCCCAGAACCACTCCATGGCCTTGGCCGTCAGGTGCGGGCCGTGCGCGAAGGTCCGGTAGCTCTCGGTGTCCTGGGCCGCGTCGGTGACGGGGTAGTACAGCGACTGGTGCACGAAGGCCACATCGCCCCGTTGCTTGGCCATGTGGGTCAGGGCGGCGGTCATGTTGCCGCCGACCGAGTCACCGGCGACGGCCAGGCGGGAGGCGTCGAGCCCTTCGGCGGCGCCCTCGGTGGTGATCCACCGGGCGGTCGCGTAGGCCTGCTCGATGGCGACCGGGTACTTGGCCTCCGGGGAGCGGTCGTACTCCACGAACACCAGGGCCGCCTTCACCCCGACGGTCAGCTCGCGCACGAGCCGGTCGTGCGTGCCGGCGTTGCCGAGGATCCAGCCGCCACCGTGCACATAGAGGATGACGGGCAGGGGGCCGGTGGCGCCGACGGGCTTGAGGATGCGCACTCGCACATCGCCGACCGAAGCCGGAACGGTGATCCACTTCTCGTCCACGCCGGGCTTCTCGATGGGCTGCGCCTGCACGTCGTCGAGCAGCTTGCGCGCACCCTCGACCCCGAGCTCGTACAACAGCGGCGGCTTGGCGGTCGCGTCGGCGAAGCCCTGTGCGGCGGGCTCGAGAACGATGTCGTTCATGGTGTGTTCCTTCTCTGACGACTAAGGAGGACTTTTCACACCATGGGACCGGACCCGCAGCAAATGTGTGACACGAGAAGGTCCCGGGCCGCGGAGCACGGCCCGGGACCGGACACCGGAGCGGGGGCTAGGAACGGAGTGCGCCGGGTTTCGGCAGCGGCTCGCCGTCCACGAACAGGTCGACGTGCTCGTTGTAGAAGGCCGTCAGGCCCGCGATGCGGTGGGCGTGGATGGTCGGGAAGTCGTACGCCCAGGCGATGTCCTCGTGGGCAGCGGTGGAGCCGTCGAACGACCAGTAGCCGCTCGTCGTTCCCTTGTACGGGCAGCGGGTCACCGTGCCGGTCCGCCGCAGTCGGGCCCAGTCGACGTGCGCGCGGTCAAGGTAGTAGCGCGTCGGCAGGCCGGTCTCGAAGAGTTTGACGCACGCCGGCGCCTCCGCCAGGACGACGCCCTCCAGCTCCACGCGGACGCTGCTGGAGGAACGCACGGCGTCCACACGCGCGTACGGACTCCGGGGGTGGACGAAGACGGGTTCGTCCTCCTCGAACCAGTAGTCGATGGCCGGCCACTCGAAGCGCACCGTGCCCTGGAGCGGCGCCGGGGCGTCCTTCCCCCACACCCAGGCAGCACCGGGGCGCGAGTCCCCGCCCACGGACAGAGTGTGCCGGTGCGCCATGCCCGCGCCGTGCTCCTCGACGACCCCTTCGTCGTCGAGGACGCCATCGACGAGGTCCCGCACCGGGATGCTGAACTGCGGATAGGCCTGCCACTCCCAGACGTACAGGGCGCGCCGCGTGTCGAAGACGGTGCGGCCGCCGATCACGCCCCTGATCCGGCGGGGCACCGGCTCCACATGCCCGACGGGCACGAGGAAGCTCGGATGCAGAACACTTTCGGTTTCCATGGTCATCACCTGAGTCGGTCGGAAGTTCCGCGCCCGTTCGGACGGAACACGGAGTGGGTGTGCGCCCGGAATGCCCGCGTCCTCGGGCCGTCACGGACCTCGGGGTCCGTCCGGCGCCGGCGCGCACAGCGCTGAGCAGGGCTTGTTTCGCTGTCACAGCAGGTGGCGGAGGCCGGTCTGTGCGGGGAGACAGTCCCCCGTGGAGAGGAGATCACGCCGTGCGCACGCCCACCCATTATGACGCCAACACTCTTGACACTAACAAGACAACCTTCTCATGCACACTGTGCACACTGTCGTCGAGGGCCGGACCCCGCAGCGGTCGGGCCCGGTAACGCGCCCGACCACACCATCCGGTACTCCAGCCGCGCCCGACCGGAACCGCGGCTCCTCTCCCCCACCGCTCCTTCGTCGGAGGATTCGCATGTCAGCCCTGCCCCTGCTCGCCCCGCTGCGACGCGTCACGACAGACGTGCTCGAAGTCGCCTATTACGAGACGGGCTCCCCCGACGGTGACGCCGTCGTCCTTCTGCACGGCTTCCCCTACGACATCCACAGTTACGTGGAGGTGGCCCCCTTGCTGGCCGAAGGCGGCTTCCGGGTCATCGTCCCCCACCTGCGAGGGCACGGCCCCACGAGATTCCTGTCCGACTCTCTTCCCCGTTCCGGCCAGCAGGCGGCCCTGGGGGCGGACGTCGTCGCGCTCCTGGACGCCCTCGGCATCGAGCGGGCCTACCTCGCCGGCTACGACTGGGGCGGTCGGGCGGCCACGGTCGCCGCGGCGCTGTGGCCCGAACGGGTCCTCGGCCTGGTCTGCGTCAACGGCTACCTGATCCAGGACATCGGCGCCGCCATGAACCCCATCTCCCCCGAACTGGAGGCGGGTTTCTGGTACTTCTACTACTTCCTCACCGAGCGCGGCCGCACCGGACTGGCAGCCGATCCACGGGGCGTCGCCCGGGTCATCTGGAAACGCAACTCCCCCGTGTGGGGCTTCGGCGAAGCCGAACTGGAGCGGGCCGCCGAGGCCTTCACCAATCCCGACTACGTCGATGTCGTCATCCACTCCTACCGGCACCGCCTCGGCCTGGCACCGGGCGCGGACGAGTACGCCGAGATGGAAGCCCGCCTCGCCGGCCTTCCTCCGATCACCGTCCCCACGGTCACCCTGGACGGCACCGCCGACGGCAACTTCCCGGCGACCGACGGGTCATCGACCGCTCACCACTTCACCGGCCCCCGCCTGCACCTTCAGGTCGCGGACGCCGGCCACAACCTGCCGCAGGAACGCCCAGAGGCATTCGCCGCGGCGGTACGGGACGTACGGGCCCTGCGACGGGGACACCCCCGCCACGACTGCCTCACCCGCTGACACGCGAGCGCGCGGCCCATCGGCGCGCCGACGTCACATCTGACTGTGCCCACCGGTCACATCGAGTGCGGCGGGCATGCGACCGCCTGACTGCCTCAGCCTCAGCCTCAGCCTCAGGAAAGGAACCACCATGTCGTACCCGTACCCGGAACAGAAGTACTTCGGCGAAGAGGGCGAGGTCAGCGCCGTGTTCCGGCCCGCCGACATCCCACCCGACCTCGGCGAGAGCGGGCCGGGCAAGGACGCCACCCACTACCTCGCCACCACCGCGACCACCCGCGGCGAGTTCGGGCTGTACCGCGTCGAGATGAGGCCGCGGGCCGGCGGCCCGAAGACGCACTTCCACAAGCGGATCTCGGAGTCGTTCTACATCCTGGACGGCACCGTGCGCATCTTCGACGGTGTGCGCTGGGTGGACGCCCGCAAAGGCGACTTCCTGCACGTGCCGCAAGGCGGACTGCACGCCTTCCGCAACGACTCCGACGCACCGGCGGACATGCTCCTGCTGTTCACACCGGGCGCGCCACGCGAGGAGTACTTCGAGCAGGTGTCGCAGCTGGCGCACGCCTCCGAAGAGGAGCGCTCCGCGTTCTTCGACCGGCACGACTCCTACTTCGTGGAGTAGGTCCACCCCTCCGGTGTCCCGCGGCGCCCACGCGCTGCCCGCGGTCGTCGTCGCGGGACACCCGCCGCCGGGACGACCCAGGTTCGGGCGACGGGCACTTTGTCACACCCACACCCTTCGTCCGGTCAACCAGGCAGGGCGCGCGGGCGCATCCGACCTCGCCGCCGCCCTCTCAGCACGTCCTGGCCGTCACGTCCGACCGTCCCGCCCTCAGCGAAGGAGACCGCATGAAAGCCGTCGTTGCAGGCGCCACGGGACGGATCGGATCGACATCGGTCACCGGTCCGCGGGACCACGGGGCGCAAGCGGTACCGCTTCCCCTGGGCGCCTACCGCGTCGCCTCGGGTTGCCTCCGGGCCAAGGCCGCACAGCAGGACCTCGTCCACCGCTCCGCGCTGCCGTGTTCCCTGGTGCGCGGCACCCCGTATTTCACGTCCGTGCAGAGCGCCGTCCACGCGGGCGTGGGCAAGGACGGGGTGCACCTGCCCCCGCTGCTGTTGCGGCCGGTCAAGGCCGACCGAGTCGCCGCGCGTGCGGCGGTGCAGACCGGCCGGGGCGCCCCGAGCTATGGACCACTGATCCGGATCGTCAACCCCTGATCCACTCGCGCCGCACCGTCCGACGGCCCGCGGCATCCACCGCCCCCCTCCCTCCCC
>NZ_RSAJ01000109.1 GCF_003933965.1 Streptomyces sp. RP5T | reverse complement strand
CCTCAGCCCCCCAAGGAGCACCCACCATGTCGTCGCCGCTCGTACAGAAGGCCGAGACGGCGACCCCGGCCGCCCCCGACCCCGTCGCCGCCTTCCTGCGGTTCCTCATCCTCGGAGGCGGCGTCGGGGTCCTCTCCGGCCTGGTGGTTCCGCTGCTGGCCACGCTCCTGCCCTGGGCGGTGGGCAACGCCCTTGTCACCGCCGCCTCCACCCTGCTGTGCACCGAGCTCCACGCCCGCTTCACCTTCGGCACCGGGCGCCGCGCCGGGTGGCGGGAGCACTGGCAGTCCGCCGACTCGGCGACCGTCGCCTACCTCGCCACCACCGCGGCCGTGTACGTCCTTCACCTGATCCAGGGCGCCCCCGGCGTCCTGACCGAGCAGATCGTCTACCTCAGTGCCTCCGGGCTCGCGGGCCTGGGCCGGTTCGCCGTCCTGCGCCTCTACGTCTTCGCCGCCCGTCGCGGCCACGAGGCGACGGTACGGCCCCTGGTCCGGCAGCGGCAGGGGGCCGGGCCGGTGGCGACAGCGGCCTGAGACCGCACCCTCGTAGCGTGCGGTGCCCCGTTGGGGGGTGCGAGATCGACTGGAACGAGGCGCGCCTGCTCGATCGTCTTCACGCTCTCCGGCCGGATCGACGCTTGGTCTCCGGAGCCGGTGTCACACCCGCGTGGGACCGTGAGGGCATGGACGAACGGCGCGCGGTCGCGGCCGGGACGGCCACCGCGTGCCCCGAGCCGAGCGAGGCCGCGTCATGACGGACATCGACACGCAGTTCCTGCGCAGCCTGTTCGACGAGGAAGGCAGCCTCCACACCGCGGGCCGCACCGCCCTGTACCGGCTCTACGGGCTCGAAGGCCTGCTGTACGTCGGCATCTCCACGTGCCCGCTGACCCGTATCCGCACTCACCTGCGCCAACAGCCCTGGGGCTCCCACGTCATCGGCGTACGGATCGACTACCCGAACGACGCGCACGCGGCCGAACGCGACGCCGTCCACACCGAACGGCCCCTGTACAACGTGGTCTTCAACGGTGAGAGCCCTCCCCCACCACCCAACCGGCCCGCGCGGCTCAAGGCCGAACTCGCCGCGCAGCAACGGCGACTGGCGCAACTCCGGGACGCGGTACCGCAGTCCACCACTCACCTACGTCTCATCCTGCGCGGCATCACCGCGGCGGAGGCGAGAATCGCGAGGCTCGCCGGGGACATCCAGCGGGCCGAGGAGACGGAGTCTGCACGACGCCCACCCGGACGGCGGTCCAGACGGGCCCAGCCATGAGGACGTGCGGTACAGGCGCGCACCGCCTCACACGGCTCAGGCCTGGGTGAAGCCGTTCATGATGGCGGTGGGCCGTTGGGTGGCGGAGTCCCAGGCGCCCATGGTGTCGCCGGTGAACGGCGACATGCACTCCGGCTCCCAGTAGAAGATGCCCTGCCCGCCGCTGGACCTGAGCGCGTTGATGTAGGCGACCAGGGACGCCTGGGTGGCCGAGGCCCGGTCCACCCGGCCGCCGAACTCGCTCTGCAGGAACGGCTTGCCGTACGCGGCGGAGATCTTCTGCATGTTCGCCACGATGCCGGGGGCGAGGTCGGCGCTGCCGTAGGAGGAGAACACCGTGTGCTCGGCGTCGTCACGCCGCCGGCAGGTACGGGCAGGTGCCGCGGTACGACGCGATGCCGGTGGGGTCGGCCGGCCCAGGGCACAGGAACTGGGGGTACCGGGTGTCGCTGTCCACGAACGTCTTCAGCCAGGGGATCAGGAGCCGCATCTCAAGGGTGTTGGGCTTGGTGGGGAAGAGATGGTTCGCCCCGGTCAGCTGGAGGTACGCGTTCTCCGTCGAAGCCGGCAGGGTGGCGTGGAGTCCGTCGAGGTAGGACGGCGTGACCGTGGTGTCCGCCGTGCCGCCCATGATCATGGTGGGCACCCGGTCGGCTGCCAGGTTCCCGGACGGCTTGAAGGGTGCGAGGCCGACGGCGGTCTTCAGCGACGGTCGCCGCTCGGCCGCGACCAGCGCTCCGCCGCCGCCCATGGAATGGCCTATCACCGAAAGCCGGTTGGGGTCGACCCTGGTGCGGACCGGGCTCTTCTGGGTGAGGTAGTCCAGCGCGGCCAGCAGCTGGGTTCCCCTGGCCGTGTCGAAGTCGGTGCGGCTGTTGGTCTCGACGCCGATCACGACGAATCCGAACGAGGCGAGCCAGGGGCCCATCCATGCCTCCTCGTCGGCGAAGCGCGCGGTGTACCCGGGGACGATGGCGACCGCGCCCCAGGTGCCGAGGCTGGTGTCCGTCGGGTAGTAGATGGTCCCGCCGTTGAACCCGTTGCCCGGTGAGACGGTCATCTGCGCGGTGGCGAACGTGCCCCGCGTGGCGGCGACGCTGGCCAGGGTCGGGGCGGGCCCCCGCTGATACGGATTGTCGGCCGCGGATGCCGGAACCGCCGCCACGGCCGTGACGAGCAGTCCGAGTACCGCGGCGATCGTCACGGCCAGGCGCCGCACCGGGCCGTTCGTTCGGTGCCCGGGTAATGGGGCGTTTCGGCGAGGGTGTGGGGGCCGGGTGAGGGTGACTCGTTCGGGCATGGCGACGAACCTCCTGGTGCGAAGGTGGGGGGACACAGGAGTACTGGAGTGAGCGACGTGCGCGGTACGGGGCGCCGCAGGGCCGGTGTTCCCGGTGCGTACGCGGTCCACCGATCGCGTCGGCGTCCGCGGTGTGAACGATCCCAGAACGGGTGGAGAGCGCGGTGACGCGCCGCCGGGGCCGGCCTCCCCCGGCGCGTCACACGCCGGGCGGCCCGCTGCGAGCGCCGCCGCACGGAACTCTCGGTGCATCAGGCAGCTTCTCCACCGAACAGGAGCCTGTCAACCAACCGTGCACGTCGAAAACCTTCGAGCGCCCGTCGACGCTTCCCGCACACAAAAACCGTTCTTCACAGGGCGCTTGACGGCACGTCAGCGACGTTTCCACCCTCGCTTCACATGGGAGCGATCCCAGATCACCTTCGTGGTAAGCATGCTCAGTCGAGACAGAACTCGTTGCCCTCGACGTCCTGCATCACGATGCACGACTCGTTCTCCTCATCGGCGAGCAGCACTCGCTCGCGCTTCGCGCCGAGCGCCACCAGCCGTGCGCATTCGGCCTCCAGCGTGGCCAGACGTTCCTCGCCCACGAGCCCGGTGCCGACCCGGACGTCGAGATGCACCCGGTTCTTGACGACCTTGCCCTCGGGAACACGCTGGAAGAACAACCGCGGGCCCACGCCCGAGGGGTCGGAGCACACGAACCACGCATCCCGTTTCTCCGGTGGCAGTGAGTGGTTGAACTCCTCCCACGTCGCGAACCCCTCGGGCGCGGGCGGTACGACGTATCCGAGCACCTCGCACCAGAAGCGGGCGACGCGCTCGGGTTCGGCGCAGTCGAAGGTGACCTGGACCTGCTTGATCGTAGACATCGGCGCAGGCTACCGCAGTAGCGCCTGCGGTACCCGCGGGTGGGCAGCGTGGGGGTTGGTGGCACACCCGGGGCGCGCGGAAACCTACAAGCATGACACGACACAAGGCAGTTGTCCTCTCCTCGGTCCTCCTCTCCCTCAGCGCGATGGCGGTCTCCCCCGCGGCCGTCGCAGACACCGGGCACGCGTCACCCGCCTCGGTCCCGGTGTCGCGGGCATCGGCTTCCGCGCAGCAGGAGGAGCGGGTGGTCGACGCCATCGAGCGCAGTGCGCACACCCTGAACAGCACTGAACCCGGCGGCAGTTCGCGCGACCTGCGCGCGCTGGGCCGCATGCTCCGGGGCGCCGAGGTGGTGGGGCTGGGCGAGGCCACCCACGGTTCGCGGGACTTCTTCCGCACGAAGCACCGGGTCTTCCGCTACCTGGTCGAGGAGAAGGGGTTCCGGACGTTCTCCCTGGAGCTTCCGTGGAGCAGCGGGGTACGGCTCAACGAGTACGTGCTGGGCGGGAAGGGCGAGTTGAGGGACATCGCGCGTGAGGAGTTCCAGGGGTCGTACCGGATCTGGAACAACCAGGACTACATGGACCTCATCGAGTGGATGCGCGGCTACAACCTCGGCCATCCTGACGACCCGGTGCAGTTCATGGGCGACGACATGGGCTACGCCGGGCCCGAGCTGTACGAGCGGGTGACCCGGCAAGTGGCCCGCAGGTACCCGCAGTTGCTGGACCGTGTCACCGAGCTGTACCGCGGACTGGCACCGACGACCGACGCCGGCAGCTACAGCGCGGAGTACTTCGAGCTGCCGCTCGCCGAGCGCAGGGAGCGGGCCGAACGCACCGGGAAGGTGTACGAGCTCCTGCTGGAACAGCGCCCCGGCCGCGGCGCCGACGAGCGGGACCGTCTGTGGACGGTGCAGCACGCGAGGGCCATCCACCAGATGGCCGCGGGCATGGCCTTCGACTTCACCGACGAGGGACAGGTGGCGGCGATGATGAGGTTGCGTGACCAGGTCATGGCCGAGAACGTGGCCTGGTGGCACCGGTACACCGGTGACCGGATCCTGCTGTCGGCACACAACACCCACGTGTCCTACGACTCGTTCGACGCTCGGTACCCCAAGACCCAAGGCGCTTTCCTGCGCGATGCGTTGGGCAAGGACTACGTCAGCATCGGCTTCAGTTTCCACCACGGCGCCTTCAAGGCCTTCGGCACCGAGGACAACGTGATGCGCACTTACCGGGTGGGCGCCGCGAAGCCGGGCTCCAACGAGCACACCCTCGACAGGGCCCGCCAGGAGGACTACATCCTCGATCTGCGTACGGCCCCGCGTCCCGTGCGTGCCTGGCTGGACGAGGAACGCGCCACCTGGAACATCGGCGCCGGGTGGCCCGACCCGGTGCAGTACACGTCCGCCCTCGGCCGCGCCCACGACATCCTCATCCACCTGCACGACGTCGAGGCGACCACTTATCTGGGCACCCCGTGATTCCGTGCCGGGCGGGCCGCCGGTCTTCCGGGCGACGCCAGGTCGATCCGCCTTTCACGAACCGTGCGCGAGAGCGGGCGCGACGTGACGGCTGACAGAGTGGGAACCCGGCCCGCGGTAGGAGGGAGGCATTCCCGTGTTCGACTACGACTCCGAGCTCGCTCGCCATCACGAGCGGCTGCTGGAAGCGCTGGGCGTCCGCTCCGGTGACCATGTCCTCGACATCGGATGCGGCACCGGCCTCACCACCCGTGACGCGGCCCGGGCGGCGTCACCGGGTACCGCGCTCGGCATCGACGTCTCGGGGCCGATGCTGGAGAGGGCCCGCCGCCAGGCCGCGGCGGAAGGGCTGCGCAACATCGGTTTCGTGCAGGGCGACGCCCAGGAGCACGCGTTCCCGCCGGAGCGCTTCACCATGGCCGTGAGCAGGTTCGGGACGATGTTCTTCACCGACCCGGTCGCCGCGTTCGACAACATCGGGCGGGCCCTGCGCCCTGGTGCGCGCTTCGTGCAGCTGGTCTGGCAGGCCGCCGAACGTCAGCAGTGGCACACCGCGATCCGCGCGGCGCTCTCCGGCGGGAGCGCGGCGCCGGAGCCCGCCTCGCCGGCCGGTGACCCGTTCTCGCTGGGCGAGCCCCACGTCGTGGCCGATGTTCTGACCCGGGCCGGCTTCACGGCGGTGGAGGTCGCCGACGTCCGCGAGCCCGTCCGCTACGGCCCGGACGCCGAGCGCGCGCTCGCTGCCGTACTCCAACTGCGGATGGCGAAGGAACTGGTCACCGGCCTGGACGCCGTGTCCGCCGAGCGTGCCCTCGAACGACTGCGCGAGACTCTTGAGGCGCGGGACACCGGCAACGGCGTGTGGTTCGACTCCCGTGCCTGGCTGGTCGTCGCGCTCCGGAGCCCGGGGCGCGGCAGCGCGGCGAGCGCGCGCGTATGAGCCGTCAGGCCCCGGCCCGGCCGGCGAGCTCCCCGAGACCGGCCTCGTCACTCTCGGCAAGGCGCAGGTGAGCGGTGATCTCCTTGCCTCTACCGCGGGGGGTGACGACGACTCTGTCACTGACCGAGTGCACCAGGCGCAGGCCGTGCCCGCCGACGCGGCCGCGCTCCGGCGGCTGCACCACCGGCGCGTCGGGGGAGGTGTCGTACATGCTGATCGACAGCTCCTCACCGGTCAGCCGCAGCGTCAGGGCGCAGGGGCCGGGCGCGTGCCGCAGCACGTTCGTGACGAGCTCGCTGACGACGAGTTCGGCGTCGGTGAGCCGGGAGGCGGGGACGGCCGGGCGATCGCAGCCCGGAGCGTGGGAGAGGACGGCACGCACATCCCGCCGCGCTTCCGCGGCGCGGGGCGTACGCGGACCCCAGGCCGCGGCATAACGCAGCCTGGCAAGATCGTCCCTGCCCACCTCATCCGCCGCCTGCTTCATAAGCGGGATGATCATGTGGAGCTCTTTCGTCGCGTTCAACCTTCTGTGGCCGGTTGCCGCTCTAGCGGCTACCCGGTCACCGGGCACGTACGCAGACCGTGTGCGGTCCCACGGCAGCCGTGCGAGCCGTGGGTGGCCTTCGGTGGGCTCAGGCCTGGCCGGGGCGGTCGGAACGGACCCGCTGGGCGACGTCTCGCAGCTTGATGTTGTGCTGCTGCGAGATGCGCCGCAGCACGCTGAAGGCGTCCTCCTCGCTCAGCTTGTGCCGTTCCATGAGGATGCCCATGGCCTCGCCGATGGCATGGCGGGTCTTCATGGCGTCCTCGAGCTGGTCGATCGTACGGGCGTCGGCCAGGGCGACGGCGGCGTGCGAGGCCAGCATCCAGCCGGCGGTCTCGATGTCCTTGTCGAAGGCTCCGGGGCGGCGGGAGTACAGGTTCAGCGCGCCGAAATCCTCGTCATGGGTGTAGAGCAGCACTCCGGTCATACTGCCGATGCCCAGGCCGCGGGCCCCCTCGGCGAAACGCGGCCAGGCCGGTTGCGGCTGGGTCATGTCCGCGATCCGGAACGCGCGCTCTCCCTTGCCGCCGTCGGAGCGGGCCGCGAGATCGAAGCACGGCCCCTCGGCCAGCTTGCCCTGCAGCCGGTCGGACGCCTCCACCACGTCACCGCACGAGGACAGGGTGACCGCACGTCCCTTGCGGACCGCCAGGATTCCGGCCGCGTCGCAGCCCTCCACCAGGCGCACCGCCGACTTCGCGATCTCGTCCAGCGTGTCCTGGATCGACTCCTGCGCGAGCAAGTTCCGCGCGAGCTGGGCCATCGCCTCGGCGAACTCCCGCCACTCCACTGCCACCACCCACCTCCACCGGTGCGGCCACCCTACCGCCGACCCGCTGCCCGCCGCCGCGCCAGGTGCCCTCGGCCCGCGGCGAGCGGCCCTGCGGCACCCGAAGCCACGGCTGTCGGTGCCGCGTGAGACTGGTGTGCTCGACTACGGCGCGGTGCGGTCCACGCCGCGACGGACCTGGTCATCGGAGGCCGGCCGGCTCCGGCAGCAGCCGCCCGAGGGCTTCTGCGTGCGGGCCGAAGCCACCCGTCGGGAGCGGAGAGGAAAGGCGCGTGACCGGAAGGCCGTACCCGGGCACGGCCTCTCCGGCTCGTGTCTGAACCGGAGAAGCCTGGCCGGTGCGGCCCCCATGGGGTACGCCGCCACGCCCGGCCTGACCTTCAAGTCCCCAGCTCCGCCCGTGCTACTCCTGTGCGATCAGGGCCGGCAGGGGCCGGACCGTCGTCCTTGTGCGCGAGTGGCGGTCCGCGGTGGACACCGTTTCAACGGTCCGCGTGCCGGACGCGGACGACCAGCTTGCCGGTGGCCCGGTCGTGCTCCATGTCGTCGTGGGCCTGCGGCACCTGGTCGAGGCCCTCGTAGACGCGGTCCACGGGGAAGGTGAGCCGGCCGGCGGCGACCGCGTCCAGGATCTCCTGGAAGGCATCCCGCGGCAGATCGGCGGCATCACCGAAGTAGCCCGCGAGTCGTACGCCCCTCGGCAGGTACTCGTTCGGGGAGAAGTCCCGCACCGTCCACTGGTTGGAGAGGCTGCCGCCGAAGCAGGCCGTGCCGTGGACGCGGACCGTGCGCAGGGTGTCGGGCAGGGTGGGCGTGCCGACCAGGTCCAGCGCGGCGTCGACGCCGTGCGGGTAGAGCTCGCGCACGGCGGGTGCGATCTCGCCGGTGTCGAGGACCGGGTGGTCGACGCCGTGCTTCGCCAGCAGGGAGAGGCGGTCGGCTCGCCGGGTGGTGGACAGGACCGTGGCGCCGCGCCAGGTGGCCAGGGCGGCGGCCGCGAGACCGACCGAGGAGGTGCCGCCGCGGATCAGCACGGACTGGCCGGGCCGGAGGTCCAGGCCGACGGTGAGCGAGCCGTAGGCCGTCTGCACCATCTCCGGCAGCGCGCCCAGCACCTCCCAGGGCAGGTCGGTGTCGACCGGGATGACCTGGGACAGGGGCACGGAGGTGTACTCGGCGTAGCCGCCGTCATAGGTGCGCCCCATGTTCCCCATCATCGCGACGACCTTCTGCCCGGGGGTCAGCCCGCTGCCGGCCGGGGCCGCGTCGACGGTGCCGGCGGCCTCGATACCGGGTACCCGGGGGAAACTCACGCCCTCGCCGAGCCCCAGCCGGAGCTTCAGTTCGGAGCGGTTGAGGCCGAACGCCTCGACGCGGATCCGCACCCAGCCGTCCCTCTCGGGCGGGAGCGGGAGGGTGGTCGGCCGCAGGTTCTCCACGGGGCCGGGAGCGGAGAGCCGGATCGCGCGCATCGTGCTCGGCGAGGACGTCATGAGCCTGCTTTCCAGCCGGGGACAGAAAAGTCGGTCGCCGGTGGACAACATGCAGACGCCGCGGGCGCATTCCCGACTCGCCCCGCTTGTCGCACAAGCGGACGACGGAGGTGAGCGATTTCCTGAACACCTGCGCGAGCTGAGTTACGCTCGTCTCCCGCTACGGGCGAACTGGCGTGCATCGAATGTGACTTCGGGGGACTTCTTGTCGGGACAGCGGCCGCCGTCGGCGGACGACGCGGCTGCCGCGCTGCGGCAGACCGGTGCCTTACCCCTGCGGCTCGGCGACCCGAGGCGCGTCGGGCCCTACGCGCCGGTGGCCCTGCTCGGCAGCGGCGGCACGGGACGCGTCTATCTGGCGCGTCCCGCGGACGACAGCCCGGGTCTGGTCGCGGTGAAGGTGATCAGGCCGGAGTACGCCGAGGACCCCAGGTTCCGGCGCCGCTTCGAGCGCGAGGCGGCCGTGCACGCCCGCCTGCGGACACCGCACGCACCGCGGCTGTGCGGCACGGGCTTCGAGGACGAACTGCTGTGGATGGCCACGGAGTACCTCCCCGGCTTCGATCTCGCGGAGGCCGTCAAGGAGTACGGCGCCCTGGGGACGGCCGCGGTGTGGCGGCTGGTGGCGGAGCTGGGACAGGCGCTCGCGAGCCTGGCCGTCGAGGAGATCGTGCACCGCGATCTCAAGCCGTCCAACGTCCTGCTGTCCGTCCGGGGCGCGCACGTGATCGACTTCGGGATCTCGAAGGCAGCGGACGCGAGCGCGATCACCGGCACCGGCAACCGGGTGGGAACTCCCGCCTACATGTCGCCCGAACATCTGCGGGAGGGCCGCTCCGACACCGCGTCCGACGTCTTCTCGCTGGCCGGAACCCTGGTGTACGCGGCGACGGGGCGCGCCCCCTTCGGCGACGGCACCGGGGTCGACGTGATGCACCGGGTGGCCTACGAGAACCCCAACCCCGAGGTCCTCGGTGAGATCGCGGCTGCGGACGAGGAGCTCGGCGCCCTGCTGACCGCCTGTCTCGACAAGGAGCCCGCGGAGCGACCGACCCCGCGGGAACTCATCGACGCGGCCCGGGCGCACCCCGTGCCCGCGACCTGGCCGGAGCCGCTCGGGGGCAAGGTGCTCGCCAGGCAGCGGGCGTACGAGGCCCTCCACACTCTGCCGGTCGCGGACCTGGGCTGCCTGAGGTCCCCGGGCGAAGTGCCGCCGCCTCTGTCCGCGCGTCCGGCCCGGCCCGCTCACCTGTCCGTCGTTCCGGACGCGCGGCCGCCCGCGCCGGCCGGGAGCACTCCTGCCCCGCCTCCGCCGGGCCCTGCGAAGGCGGCCCTCTCCGGCAGGCGCAGAAAGGCGTTACTGGTCGCCGCCGCGGCACTCACGATCTGTGTCGTGGCCGCGGTGGCGTTGCTGCTCGGCCACCAGGACGCGCCCGCCACAGCAGCCCCGAAGGCCGGTGACGTGACGGCCGCCGGAACCGGCTCGCGGGACGCCTCCGGCAGGCCGGTGTCCCCGGGCGGGGGCGGACTGAGCCGCCCGGAGGCCGACGGCGCCGCGGCCGAGGACGCCGCTGCGGCCGCGACGGCGGGGGCCTCGTCGGCGACGCCCTCTGCCTCGGGCTCGTTCGCCGACCGGGACGACGACGCCCCGGCCTCCGGTGGCGAACCGTCCGCCACAACGCCCGCCACGCCGTCCCCCGAGAGCCCGTCCGCCGGGACCGGCTCCGCTCCCTGGCTCTCGGAGTGCACCTACTACGAGGGCAATGGACGCACCCGCCTGGGCGACAGCGGCCGACGCGTCCAGCAGGTGCAGTGCATGCTGACCGAGCGCGGATACAGCGTGGGAAGCACCGGCGTGGACGGCGAGTTCGGGTCGGGGACCGAGAGCGCGGTCCGCGCCTTCCAGAACGAGCATGGCCTGGACGCCGACGGTGTCGTGGCGCACGACACCTGGGTCGCGCTGCGCAGCGCCGACTGACGACCCGGACCCGCGCCACGTTCACTCGGTGAACTCCATGCCCGGGGCCGCGCGGTTCAGCGGACCGGCTCGCCGATGCCCAGCAGGTTGCCCTCGCTGTCGCGGAACCAGGCCGCGCGCTCTCCCCGCGCCTTCTTGCTCGGGTAGTTGCCGTCGACGTCGGCGATACCGTTCCTCGTGCGGAGACCGGGGACGTCGATCTCCTCGAAGACCACTCCGCGCTGCCGGAGTTCGGCCACGGCCGTCTCGATGTCGTCGACCTCCCATCCCATCTGGGTGAAGGTGCCGGGTGAGGCCCCCGTCGACCGGAAGAGGGCGAAGTCCGTGCCCCCGCACCGGTAGAGCAGTCCGCCGGGACGTTCGTCGACGGGCTCCAGACCGAGCTTGTCGGCGTAGAAACGCCGGGCCCGGTCCAGGTCCTGGACGGGCAGCCGGGCCGCCACGCGCCCCCGGGCCAGGATGTTCCTGTCATCTGCGGTCATGCCCCCACTGTGCGCCCCGCGACGGGCGAAACGTCGGCGGCTCGGGGTGGCGCGGCAAGAGGTCGTCCGGGGTCATCACGACCTTGACTCCCAGGCTTGACGGGTACTTAACTGTAACTACTGTAGTTGCAGTTACGCTGGCGACAGTCGGGCGAGGAGGGGAGATGGCGGGCCTCAGCAGCAGGAGTGCGGTGGCCATTCACGCGCTCACCATGCTGGCGCACCGGGGCGGGGGCTCACTGACCTCCGCGGAGATCGCGGACAGTCTGGCGAGCAATCCGGTGCTGGTGCGGCGCATCCTCGGCCGCCTGCGGGACTCCGGCCTGGTGCGGTCCACCGAGGGTCGCGGTGGCGGCTGGTCCCTTGCCCGCGCCCCACGGGACATCACGCTCAACGACGCCTATACGGCCGTAGAGGAGGGGCGCATCCTGTCGCGGCACGCCCATCCACCCAGCGACGCGTGCGAGGTCGGACGCAACATCTGCGACCTGCTCGAGGTGGAGTTCCAGGACGCGGAACGGGCCCTGGAGGAACGGCTGAGCCGGACGACGATCGCCCACCTGTTGCGGCAGGTGCGGGAATCCGAGCACCAACTCCCGTCGGCGAATGGCTGATCGGTCACGGAGGAGCGAGAGCAATGACCTATGAACCCGAGCTGATCACGAGGGCCGAGGTTCCGGATCCCGCGCCTTACGACCTCGTCATCCGCCGTGCGCACGTCTTCGACGGGCACAAAGCGCTCACCGGGCTGTACGACATCGCCGTCAAGGGCGGACACATCGTCGCCGTCTCGGCGGAGCCGCTGAGGGGCGTCAAGGAGGTGGACGCGGCCGAAGGCTGGGTGATGCCGGGGCTGATCGACACCCACATCCACTTCTACGACGTGTTCGCCGTGTCCGGTCCGGAATCGATGGGGGCGTTCGAGGAGAACGAGCTTCCGGGGCTGCTCGACTCGTTCCTCCAGCACGGGATCACCACCATGAAGTCGGTCGGCGATCCGACCGAGGCCATCCTGGAGGCGCGGGCCCGTATCGCTGCGGGCACGTTACGAGGTCCCCGTCTCCTCGTGACCGGCTGCGGCATCACCGGACGGGACGGGCATCCGGCCGCCACCGTCTTCAGCGGCAACCCGTGGGCCCGCGCAAGGTTCACGGGCGAGATCGACAGCGTGCGGCAGATGCGGGACCTGGTGAACCATCTGGCCGACCGCGAGGTGGACGCGATCAAACTCCTGTCGGAAGGTGCGTGCGCGCACTCCGGTTCACCCAAGTACGTCTGGCACATTCCGGCTTTCCCGGAGGCTGTCGAGCTTGTGCGGCTCCCCCTCGACTTCCTTCGCGCAGGTGTCGAGACCGGGCACGAGCGCGGTCTCAGGGTGACCGTCCACACGACCCAGCAGGTCGCGGCGCGCGAGGCGGTAGAAGCCGGCGCGGACGGCTTGGAGCACGGTGTCACGGTCGAGCCCCTCACCGACGACTCGCTCATCGATCTGATGCTGGAGCGCGACATCACTTACACACCCACACTCTGGGCCCATGACGCGAGTCACCCGGACATACGGGGCAACGTCAAGAAGGTCGCCGACGCCGGCGTGCGGATCGCCCTGGGCAGCGACACCTTCAGTGGCCGGGGCAGGTTCGGGGCGAACACGCTGGAAGAGGCCGAACTGATGGTGGCCGCGGGGATGACGCCCCTCCAGTCGCTTGTCGCAGCCACCAGCGGCGCTGCGCGGCAGTGCGTCCGCCCCGATCTCGGCGAGGTGCGGCCCGGCAGGCGTGCGGACCTGATCGTGTTGAACGCCGATCCCACCCAGGACATCAGCAACCTTCGCGAACTCGGCATGACGATCCTGAACGGGGAGATCGTCCACGAGGCCCGGCCGTCGCACACCGACAAGAGCGGGACCGGAAAGGGGCGTTGACACGCGTCGGGTTCGACGTCACGGTGAGGGTTCCGCTGCGTATCGGGCCCGGAGGTTTCGCCTTGGCCGCTTCATCCGTACCGAACCCGGACGCCGAACTCGTCGAACGGGTACGGAAACTGCAGCCCCTCATCCGCTCCCACGCCCTGCGCACGGAACGGGAACGCCGGGTCACGGGTGAGGTCATCGCGGCACTGACGGACGCCGGGGTCCATCGTATGAACGTCCCGCGCCGGTACGGTGGTTACCAGTCCTCGGCGCGCACGCAGGTCGAGGTGCTGAGCGAGGTGTCGGCCGCGTGCGGGTCGACCGGGTTCACGGCGCTGATCCAGGCCGGGTGCGCGTTCATCGCGGCGCTCTTCCCGGACGAGGCCCAGGACGAGATCTTCGCCGACCCCGACGTACGGGTCAGCGGCACCCTCGTCCCGAAGGCGAAGGCCCGTCCGGTGGACGGCGGTTACGTGGTCGACGGCACCTCGCCGTTCGCCACCGGCTGCCAGGACTCCGACTGGCATCTGCTGACCGCGGTGGCGGAGTCCGGGGAGGGACACCCACCGGAGTTGCTGTGGACGGCCGTTCCGATGGCCGAGCTCGACGTGCTCGACGACTGGCACGTCGCCGGTCTCGCCGGGAGCGGCAGCAACAGCGTCGTGGCCCGTGAGGTCCACGTCCCGGCCCACCGCGTCCTGCCGCTGGGGCCATTGCTGGGCGGATCGTTCCCGTCACGGCTCAACGGCGCCGACCCCTTCTACGGCATGCCGGTCCTCCTGCTGTTCTGCGCCTGGACGGCCGCCGGGGCCCTGGGTCCGGCCCGGGCCGCGCTCGCCGAGTTCGGCGAGCGCATCCGGCAGCGGGGCATCACCTACACGGTCTACGGGCGTCAGCACGAGGCCCCGGTGACGCATCTGCAGTTCGCCGAGGCCGCTATGAAGATCTCCAGCGCCGAACTGCTCACCGCCGACTACGTCTCGCTGATCGACGCCCGGGTCGCCGACGGCAACTCCTACACGACGGAGGAACGGGCCCGGATCCGCGCCCAGAGCGGCTATGTGGCACGGCTGTGCAAGGAGGCCGTGGACCTGATCGGCTCCGCCTCCGGCGCGTCCTCGCTGCGACTGGACGTGCCGGTGCAGCGGGCCGTGCGGGACCTCAACGCCCTGAACCTGCACTCCTTCGTCAACCCCGCCGCCAATCTGGAGCTGTACGGCAGGGTGCTGTCCGGGCTGGACGCCGGGACACCGTTCCTCTGAGGCCCCGCTGCGGCGGACCGGACCGCCGGGAGCCGGTCAGCCGTTGGCCAGGAGCTCCAGCGTGTCGATCACGCGGTTCGAGAAGCCCCACTCGTTGTCGTACCAGGCGACGACCTTCACATGGCGGCCCTCCACGCGGGTGAGCGCCGAATCGAAGATCGACGAGGCGGGGTTGCCCGTGATGTCCGAGGAGACCAGCGGGTCCTCCGAGTACTCGAGGATGCCCGCGAGGGGCCCTTCGGCGGCCGTGCGGTAGGCGGCGAGCACGTCGTCGCGGCTCACGTCGCGGGCGACCGTCGTGTTGAGCTCGACGATGGAGCCGACCGGGACCGGCACGCGGATGGAGTCGCCGGACAGCTTGCCGTCCAGGTTCGGCAGCACGAGTCCGATCGCCTTGGCGGCACCGGTCGTCGTGGGCACGATGTTGACCCCGGCGGCCCGGGCACGGCGGGCGTCGCGGTGCGGCCCGTCCTGGAGGTTCTGCTCCTGGGTGTAGGCGTGCACCGTGGTCATGAAGCCGTGCTCGATCCCGGCGAGCTCGTCGAGGACCGACGCCAGCGGGGCGAGCGCGTTGGTGGTGCACGACGCGTTGGAGACGACCGTGTGCACGTCCGCGTCGTAGGCCTCGGTGTTGACCCCGTAGGCGAGCGTGACGTCGGCGCCGTCCGAGGGCGCGCTGACCAGGACCTTCTTCGCGCCCGCGTCGAGGTGGGCGCGGGCGGCCTTGGCCGAGGTGAACCGTCCGGTGGCCTCCAGCACGATGTCGACGCCGAGCTCGGCCCAGGGAAGCTGCGCCGGTTCGCGCTCGGCGAGCACGGTGATGCGGCGGCCGTCGACGACCAGGGTGTTCCCGTCGACGGTGACCGGGCGGCCGAGGCGGCCGGCCGTGCTGTCGTAGGCGAGCAGCCTGGCGAGGGTGGCGGGCTCGGTGAGGTCGTTGACGGCGACGACCTCCAGGGCGCTGTCGCGTTCGAGGAGCGCGCGCAGCACATTGCGTCCGATACGGCCGAATCCGTTGATGGCGATGCGAGTCATGAATTGGTGTCCCTTCCCTATGCACACCAGGCTCGCGCGCGGCCTCCCGTGCTGACAGTGGCGCGATCGCCACGGTTCAAAAGGATCGCGCCAAGGCTCACCGAAGGAGGGACTACTCGCCCTGGGTGAACGTGCGCCGGTACTCGCTCGGCGTCGTCCCGAGGATCCGGTGGAAGTGCGTCCGCAGATTCGCGCCGGTCCCGAGCCCGACGTCGGCCGCGATCTGCTCCACGCTCCGCTCCGACCGCTCCAGCAGCTCGCGGGCCATGTCGATGCGGGCGCGCATGACCCACTGCATCGGCGTGTATCCGGTCTCCTCGACGAAGCGGCGCGAGAACGTGCGCGGCGAGACGGCGGCCTGGCGCGCGAGGATGTCGAGGGTGAGGGGTTCGTCGAGGCGGTGCAGGGCCCACTCCCGGGTGGCGGCGAAGCGCTCGCCGAGCGGCTCGGGCACACTGCGCGGCACGTACTGCGCCTGGCCGCCGCTGCGGTAGGGGGCCGCCACCAGGCGCCGGGCCGCGTGGTTGGAGGCGGCCACGCCGAGGTCACCGCGCAGGATGTGCAGACACAGGTCGATTCCGGAGGCGGCGCCGGCCGAGGTCAGCACGCTGCCCTCGTCGACGAACAGCACGTTCTCGTCGACGCGGACGAGAGGGTGCCTGGCCGCGAGCGCCCTCGTGTAGTGCCAGTGGGTCGTGGCGCGCCGGCCGTCCAGCAGACCGGTCGCGGCCAGCGCGAAGGCGCCCGTCGAGATGGCGGCCAGCCGTGCGCCCCGGCCGTGGGCGGCGACCAGGGCCGCGACGACGGCGGCTGGCGGATCCTCACGGTCCGGGAACCGGTAGCCGGGAATGAAGACGAGGTCCGCCCACGCGAGCGCCTCCAGCCCGTGGGCGACGTGGTACGACAGCCCGTCCCCGCCGCTCACGAGACCGGGGGCCGCCCCGCACAGCCGTACCTCGTACGGCATGCTCGCGCGCGTGGTGAACACCTGTGCGGGGATGCCGACGTCCAGGGGCTTGGCGCCTTCGAGGACGAGAACGGCGACGCGGCGAAGGCGGGAGGCTGGCACGGGGACAGGCTACGCAGGGGTCAGGCGTCCGTGACGGTCGCGGTGACGGGCGTGCCGATCTCGACCGTGCGGCTGACCGTGCACAGCCGGTCGTGGGAGGTCTTCACCGCCCGGGGCAGGATCGTGCGGGCCCGGTCCGCGCCCTCCCCGTCCGGGAAGGTGACGGTGAAGGTGACGGCGAGGTCGGTCAGCCGGTTGCCGAGCTCGTCGTTGACCTTGTTGCCGCTCACCTCGACGGTGAAGGAGTCGGGCTCGGCGTGACGGGTGGTGGCGAGGTCGACGTCCACCGCCGTGCAGCCGCCGAGGGCGGCGAGGAGCAGTTCGACCGGGGTGAACTCGCTGTCGGGGCCGGTGCCGAAGGTGATCGTGCCGCCCCGGACGTTGGTGGCGACGAAATGGCCGGCGCCGGTGCGCTCGACGGTGACGGACCGTGCGGAGTTTTCGCTCATGCCGAGGAGCGTAGTGCCAGGTGGCGCCGTGGACGGCACCGCCGAAGTCCCGCGCTCACCACTCCCCCGCCAGCACCTCCGTCAGCCGCGAGACGGCGGCGAGCTCGGGCAGGCCGCGCAGCGCGGCCACGGCCTCACGGCTGCCGAACGCGCGCTGCTCGGCGGTCAGCGTCGGGTCGACCGCGCACTCGGCCTGCACGTACACGTAGTTGAGGTCCGTCGCGAACAGCGTCGAGAAGGCGTCCAGCCCCTTGATCACCGCGCGGCCACCGGCGTCCCGGTAGGCACGCACCACGCGCCGTGCCGCCTCGGCGTCGAAGTCGTTGCCGCCCGACCACACGTGGACGGCACGGGCCAGTTCACGCTCCGCCGAGACGGGCCCTGCATTGTCCCAGTCGAGCAGGACCGGCCCGTCCGCTGTGACCAGGACGTTCTGGGGTCGCATGTCGAGATGGGAGGTCACCACGTCGCCTGGGGCGGACGGCGAGACATACCGGGCCAGCTCAGCGGCCCCGGTGGCGACGAACCGGCCCAGCTCCCCCGCCCAGGGCAGGCCGGCCCGCTCCACCTTCTCCAGCAGTTCCGCCCATTCGGCGGCCGGGTTGCAACGTTCGTACCAGCTGCTCGGCGTCCCGCTCGCGCCCTCGCCCGCCTTGTGCAGGAGGGCGAGCGTACGGCCGCACCAGCCGAGGATCTCCCGGTCCGACGGGTCGGCCACGGTGCCGTCGACCCAGTCGTACAGCTTCGCCCAGGAGCCCTCGGGAAGCCGTACGACACGGGCGCCGGTGCGGTCGGACAGGAGGCGGGGTGCGGAGACGCCCAGCGTTTCGGCCGCGTCCCGCAGGGCGGACTCGGCGCCGACGTCCGGCTCGTCCTTCTCGAAGAGCAGTTCCTTCACCGCCCACGCGGTGCCGTTCCCGGACAGCTTCCAGATCTGCCCCAGGGCGCCGCGGGCGACGGGCGTCATCGTCCGGCTCCCCGCGCCGAGTCCATAGGCATCCGCGATGAATTCGGCCGTGTTCCGCATGCAAGTCCCCGTCCTGGTAGCCCAGTTGACGAGCCTAGTCGCAGCAGTCGGCGACGCCGGTGTCCAGGCGGCAGAAGCAGGACGCCTCGACCGGTACGTCGGCCAGGGCGGCGGCGATCCGCAGCTGCTGGGCGACGATCCGCGCCTCCGCGTGCTTGTTCCCGCGGACCAGGCACTCGTGGAGGCCGTGCAGGGCCCACACGTTGCCCGGGTGCTGGAGCGGTCGCGGGAGGGTGTCGTCGAGGCCGAGATCGGCGCGGTAGACGGCCTCGGCCTCGGCGACGCGCCCCTGTTCGAGCAGGAGGGCGCCGTAGGCGTGGCGGGTCGGCTGCATCCAGCCCCAGGGTTCGTCGTAGGGGAGGTTGTCGTCGAGCTCGACCGAGCGTTCCAGTGCCGCGAACGCCGCATCGAACTCGCCCTTTCGGTAGGCGAGTTCGCCGTCCAGCATCGCCGAGGCGATGGCCAGGATGTCGTTGCACGTGTTGTTGAAGAGCATCCGGGTCCCGGGGACCTCGCCGACCGCCCGGTGGAACAGGGCGCGCTCGCGCTCGGCGTCGGTGACGCGGCCGAGGGCGGAGCAGGCCACACCGCGGGCGTAGTGGAGCATCGCGGTCGTCACGCAGTACAGGCGCGGGTCGGCGGGCAGCGGGAGGTCCAGGATGTCGGCCCAGCGGCCGAAGCGGATCAGGACGTGGACGCGCATCGCGAGGAACGCCTCCAGCCAGTCGGCCATGGGCGGGCTCTCCACCCGCAGCAGCTCCTCCGGGATGGACGCCTCCAGCTGCGCGGCGGCCTCGAGGGCGGTCTCCGACTGACCGAGGAACATCGCCCCGTAGATCTTGAAGTGGTGGTTGTGCGAGCGGTAGAGCGTGTAGAAGTTCATCGCTCCGCCCCTGGCCAGGGCCTTGTCGTCGGCGGCGATCGCGGCGCTGTTGTCGGCCACCACCCGCCGGTAGTCGCCGCACAGCACCTCCAGGTGCGAGGGCATGTGCAGGAGGTGTCCGGCGTCCGGCACCAGACCGCGCAGCCGGTCCGCGACGGGCAGGGCGAGTTCGGGTGTGGGGGACATCTCCATGAGGTGGACGTACAGGTGCAGGACGCCCGGGTGGGTGCGGCCGGTGGCGCCGGCGAGCGAGCGTTCCAGGACCTCCCGGGCCTCGCGGGTGCGGGCGCCGGTGGCGGGCTCGCCGGTGCGCAGGTCCCACAGCTGCCAGGGCGTGAGGTTCATCAGCGCGTCCGCGTACAGGGCGGCCACGTCCGCGTCGTCGGGGGCGAGTTCGTGGACGGCCCGCATGCTGTCGGCGTACGGCGCGTTCCACACCGCGCAGTCCTCGGCGGGACTCGCCTGCGGGTAGCGGGCGCGCAGGGCACCGATCAGGGCGCGCTCGACCGCGGTGGCCCGCACGGCGGCCTTCCGGTGTGCCGACTCGCCGGCCGAGTGGGTGCGTTCGACGGTCCGGGCCAGGTCCCGGTCGTCGAAGAACTCCCAGGGCTTGTTGTAGTTGGGGCCCAGCGCGTAGGCGATGCCCCAGTGGGCCATCGCACAGTCCGGATCGGCGGCGGCCGCCTTCTCGAAGCAGGCCACGGCCTCCTCGTGGTGGAAGGCGTACGTCCACACCAGGCCGCGGTCGAACCAGAGTTGGGCCTCGGCCGAGTCGGTGGTGACGGGTCGGCCGTGGGAGCCGAGGTCGTAGTACTCCATACGCCGCTCCTCGTACTGCGCGCTGTGCTGTACGGGAGTCGATTCTGCCCGAAGAGGGGCCTTTCGGGCGCGTGAGGGGCGTTCTGTCCCCCGAACGAAACGCAGGTGCCGGAGAGAGGACGCGTGAAGCCGTCAGTCCTCTCTCCGGCACCTGCCGGGCGGTGCTAAGCCGTCACACACGGAAGATCTCGAGGAAGCTGCTCCAGAAGCCCTTCTTGGCCGGCTTCTGCGCGGCGGGCGCGGGGATGCGCGCCGACTGCTGGGGCTGCTGGACCACGGTCGGGC
>NZ_RSAJ01001099.1 GCF_003933965.1 Streptomyces sp. RP5T | reverse complement strand
GTACGAAGCCCGGGTCCACCTGGGAGGTCAGATCGAGGCCGGTCGCCTCGTTCGCCCAGGAGCGGGCGTTGCGCAGGTGGAACTCGACCGCGTGGGCGTGGAGGGCGGCCCAGTCGCGGGGGTGGGCGTCGACCGTCTCGCGCAGGACGGTCAGGGCGTGCCGGTTGTGGGACTCCAGCGAGTCCAGGCCGCCCTCGGCGCGGCCCTGTTCGGCGGCGCGCACCCAGGGGGAGTGGACCAGGTGGGTCAACAGGTCCTCGCCCACCTGTTCCTTGAGGAAGAGCAGGTCGTCCTCCCCGGTCACCTTGTTGCCGATCACGGCGATCCGGATCCCGAACTCCGCCGCGTGGTCCCGGTACTGGCGGTAGACCGAGACGCCCTTGCGGGTGGGCTCGGCCACCAGGAAGGTCATGTCGAAGCGGGTGAACAGGCCCGAGGCGAACGCGTCCGCGCCGGCGGTCATGTCGACGACGACGTACTCGCCGGGGCCGTCGACCAGGTGGTTGAGGTACAGCTCCACCCCGCCCAGCTTGGAGTGGTAGCAGGCCACGCCGAGGTCGCTCTCGTCGAACGCGCCCGTCACCATCAGCGGGACGTCACCCACCCGCCGGACGTGCCGGACGTGCAGTTCGTCGTCGCCGAGCAGGCGCAGCAGGCGTGAACCCCGGCCCGGCGGCGTGGTCTTGATCATCGCCTCGCGGGAGGGGATCCGCGGGTTGGTGCCGCGCAGGTAGTCCTTGATGCCGGCCACGTGCGCGCCCAGCGGGGGAGCGCCGAGGTCCCCGCCGTCGTGGCCCAGGGCCTCGGCGAGGTGCTGGTTGATGTCGCCGTCCACGGCCAGTACCGGTGCGCCGGAACGGGCCAGATGGCGGGAGAGGAGGGCGGACAGGGTGGTCTTGCCGCTGCCGCCCTTGCCGACGAAGGCGATGCGCACTACCGCTCCGTCTTTTTGAAAATGGATGTCATGTCGGTAGGTTCTATGGCGTGCGTTCGATCACTGTCAAATCGCCTCCGCGATCAAGGTTCGAGGCTTAATGCATATGATGTGCAAGTGCGTGACTACAGCATCAGGGCGGCGAGCCCGGACGACCTCGAAGGTGCGCGAGCCGTGATGCTCGACACCGTCTACCGCGACTTCAACACCGGGTACGTGCCGCGCTGGCACGCCGACATCATCGATCCGGCCGCGGCCTATCTCGTCCCGGCCCGCCACACCCTCCTCGTCGCCCTTGACCCGGCGGACCAGGTCGTGGCCACCGCCGCGCTCGACTCGCGCGGCCC
>NZ_RSAJ01001098.1 GCF_003933965.1 Streptomyces sp. RP5T | reverse complement strand
GGCCGGGCAGCACCGAGACCCGTTCCGCCGCGATGTTGGCGAGCACGGTGTCCACGTCGAACACCGGCTGCGGGATCATCGTCGCCCCGCGCATCAGACAGGCGATCACCCCGGCCTTGTAGCCGAAGGTGTGGAAGAAGGGGTTCACGATCAGGTAGCGGTCGCCGTGCCGCAACCCGGCGAGCTCGCACCAGACGTCGTAGGCCCGCAGGGTCTGCTCGTGGGTGATCACCGCGCCCTTGGGGCGGCCGGTGGTGCCGGAGGTGAAGACGATGTCGGAGGGCCACTCGGGGGCCACGGCGTCGGCGCGTGCCCGCACCTGCTCCTGCCCCACCCCGTCCCCGCCGGCCAGGAAGTCCTTCCAGGTGCGGTAGTCGGCGGGGGCGTCGTCCGAGAGCACCACGACCTGCTCCAGGCCGGGCAGCCCCGGACCCTCCGCGATCGCCCTGCGCAGGGACGCCACGTACGAGGTGCCGAGGAAGGTCCCGGTGACGAACAGCAGCCGGGCCCCGCTCCTGCGCAGCACGTCCGCGGCCTCGGCGCCCTTGAAGCGGGTGTTGAGCGGCACCAGGACCGCGCCCGCCGAGACCGCGCCCAGCGCGGCGACCATCCAGTCGGCGGAGTTGGGGGCCCAGACGGCCACCCGGTCGCCCGGGCGTACGTCGCCCGCCATGCAGGCCGCCGCCGCGCGCTCCACGCGGGCGCCCAACTCGCCGTAGGTGAGCCGGTTCCGGCCCTCCACGACCGCCTCGGTGCCGGCGTACCGTTCCGCCGCCCGGCGGACCAGCTCCGGGATGCTCCGCCACTCCACATCGGCCTCCCCGAAAGCGGAAACGCGTTAGCTGACTACCCGTCAGATTAGCTGTAGCCTGACGGGCTGTCAGCAGGCTTCACAGCGTGCGGAGGTGCGTGCAGCGTGACCCTCAAGGACGCCACGGCGATCGTGGGCATCGGACGGACCCCGTTCGCCAAGAACCTCGCCGAGGACGAGAGAACCCTGGCCTGCCGGGCCGTGCTCGCCGCCCTGGACGACGCCGGGATCGCCCCCGACGAGGTCGACGCCCTGGCCTCGTACACCATGGAGGAGACGGACGAGGTCGAGCTCGCGAAGGCCGTCGGCCTCGGCGACCTCACCTTCTTCAGCAAGGTCGGCTACGGCGGCGGCGGTTCGTGCGCCACGGTCGCCCACCTCGCGGCGGCGATAGCGAGCGGCCAGGCCACGGTCGGCGTCGCCTGGCGCTCCCGCAAGCGCGGGTCGGGCCCCCGCCCCTGGACCAACACCACCGTCCAAC
>NZ_RSAJ01001097.1 GCF_003933965.1 Streptomyces sp. RP5T | reverse complement strand
GGGCAGGGCCCGGTGGGGGGCCGGGTCGTCGTCCTCGTCGTGGCCCTTGTCCTCGGTGTGGTCCTTGACGAGGGCCCGTAGTTCCCGGACCTCGTGTTCGAGGGCGAGGCGGCGGCGGTGGGCGTCGAAGAGGTAGCGGACCTTGGTGCGCAGGGCCCAGGGGTCGATGGGTTTCATCACGAGGTCCGCGACGCCGAGGCCGAAGGCGGCGGAGGTGAGTTCGTGGTCGGGGCCGAAGCCGGTGAGCAGGACGACGGGGATGTGCTGGGTCTGCTCCAGGCGCCGCATGTAGCGGACCACGTCGAGTCCGCTGACGCCGGGCATGCGCACGTCGAGGAGCAGGAGGCCGACCTGGCCGCGGAGCACCTGCTTGAGGGCCTCGTCGCCGCTGGTGGCGCGGCCGAGCCGGTAGCCCAGGGGGGCGAGGGCGCTCTCCAGGGCGTAGAGCGTGTCCTCGTGGTCGTCGACGATGAGGATCTTGGCATCCGAAGGCATGGCGCGGCGTCCCTCCCTCGCGGACAGCCAGCCTACGCCCGTGTGCTGACACGGTGTGCTCGCGGGCTGACAAGGAGTGCACAGCGCAGCATGCCGTTCGCGGGCGCCCGTGTCACCTCCCCGGGGCGTCCGGCGAGGTCAATCGGCCAGAGTGGCGGGGCCGTTGACGGTGTCCTCGGCGATGCGCTCGTGGTGCCTGATCACCTCGGCGATGATGAAGTTCAGGAACTTCTCGGCGAAGGCGGGGTCGAGCTTGGCGTTCTCGGCGAGGGTGCGCAGCCGCTCGATCTGACGGGCCTCGCGGGCCGGGTCGGCGGGCGGCAGCTGGTGGCGGGCCTTGAGGTGGCCGACCTGCTGGGTGGCCTTGAAACGTTCGGCGAGCATGTGGACGACGGCCGCGTCGATGTTGTCGATGCTGTCCCGCAGCCGGTTGAGCTCGTCACGGACAGCGGGGTCGACGTCACCGGATCCGGTGTTGCTGGTGGTCATGGGCGACAACCCTAAGGGGGCGGGGTGACGGGACGGCGGGCGGAGCGACGCGATCACGCCCGCGACGGAACGGCTGGCCCCGCGGCGAGGTGTCCGGCGGGACGACCGGACGGGCGGAGCGTTCGGCGGGACGGCCGGACCGGGGCGAGGTGTCCGGCAGGACGACCGGACCGGGGCGGAGCGTTCGAGGGGACGGCCGGACCGCGGCGAGGTTTCCGGCAGGACGACCGGGCCGGGACCGGGCGGCCGACGGGACGACCGGGCCTGGACCAGGGCCGACAGGACGACCGGACCGGGGCCAGGCGGCCGACAG
>NZ_RSAJ01001096.1 GCF_003933965.1 Streptomyces sp. RP5T | reverse complement strand
CCCTTAACCACGCCCCACCGCCCCTGCTAGCCTCCCGCCCGGGAACCGGTTTCCATGGTGTTGCCGCTGTTCGCGAGGGGGAGGGGCGAGGATGACCAGGAAGAGCGAGGACGCGGGCCGGAGCACGATCCGGGACGTGGCGGCACGGGCCGGGGTCTCCGCGTCGACCGTGTCGCGGGTGCTCGGCGGGGTCTACCCGGTGAGCGCGGCGACCCGCACCCGCGTGATGCGTGCCGTGCGCGAGATGGACTACGTCGCCGACGCGCGCGCGAAGGCGATCGCCGGGGTCGGCACGCCCACGCTCGCGTTCGTGCTGGAGGACATCACGGGACCCTCGTTCGCGCTGATGGCGCACGGGGTGGAGCGCGAGGCGACCCGGCTCGGCCATCTGTGTCTGGTGTGCAGCACGGAGGGCGACGTCGAGCACGAACTGGAGTTCGTGGAGATGATGCGGGCCCAGCGCGCCGCCGCCGTGATCCTGGTGGGCGGCGCCGCCGACACCGTCGAGTACCGCGAGCGGACCCGTCGCATGGCCGACTCGCTGGCCTCGGCGGGATCACGGCTCGTGCTGTGCGGCAGACCGCCGCTGGGCCCCGGGGCGCCGGTCACCGTCATCGAGTACGACAACGAGGGCGGCTCCCACGCGCTCGTCGCCCACGTCCTGGCCCAGGGCCACCGGCGGGTCCTGTTCCTCGGCGGCCGGGCCGACCACACCACCGCGCAGGGCCGCGAGCGCGGCTATCTCGCCGCGCACCGCGCCCGCGGGCTGAACCCCGACCCCGCGCTGGTGCTGAACGGCGACTTCACCCGCGACTCCGGTCACCGCCTGATGCGCCGGGCGCTGAAGGACGGCCTGGACTTCACGGCCGTGGTAGCCGCCACGGACATGGTCGCGGCGGGCGCCCTGACCGCCCTGCACGAGGCCGGCCTCGACGTCCCCGGGGACGTGTCCCTGGCCGGCTACGACGACATCCCCTTCGCCCGCGACCTGCACCCGGCACTCACCACGGTCCACGTCCCCTACGAGGAACTGGGCCGCCTCGCGGTACGCACCGCCCTCGGCCGCACACCGGAGGACCCGGCCGAACACCTCCTGCTGGGCACCCACGTGGTGGTCAGGAACTCGGTCGGGCAGCCCGGCACCTGAGCCCCCGCACGAGCCCGTGACGCGCCGCGCACGACCCGTGGGGACCGGCCGGGACTCCACACACCCACGCCGTGGTACGACCGCCCCGACGTCCGGCGAACCCGCGCGCCACACCTCCGCAGCCGCGGAAACCGGCCAGGCCCCCGAACATCC
>NZ_RSAJ01001095.1 GCF_003933965.1 Streptomyces sp. RP5T | reverse complement strand
CCCCTCCGTCTCCGCCCCCGCCGACTCCCGACTGACCCCGGGCGGGCCCGGCTACCGCCGGATGAGCTTCGCCCTCTTCCTCGCCGGTGTCGCGACCTTCGCGCTGCTGTACTCCACCCAGGCTCTCCTCCCCCTGATCTCGGGCGAGTTCGGGGTCGCGGCGAGCGAGGCGAGCTGGACGGTGGCGGCGGCCACCGGCGGTCTGGCGCTGTTCGTGCTGCCGATGAGCGCGCTCTCCGAGCGCTTCGGCCGCCGTACGGTCATGACGGCCTCGCTGGCCGTCGCGGTGACGGTCGGTCTCCTGGTCCCCTTCGCGCCCTCGCTGACCGCGCTGGTCGCGCTGCGGGCGGTGCAGGGGGCGGCCCTGGCGGGGCTGCCGGCCTCCGCGACGGCGTATCTCGCCGAGGAGGTCCGCCCGAAGGCTCTGGTCACGGCGATCGGCCTGTTCGTCGCGGGCAACAGCGTGGGCGGCATGAGCGGCCGGGTCATCACGGGCTGGGTGGCCCAGGAGTGGGGCTGGCGGGTCGCCGTCGGGGTGATCGGCGTGATCGCGGTGGCCTGCGCGGTGGCGTTCCGCCTCCTGCTCCCGGCACCCAAGCACTTCAAGGCGGGCTCACTGAAGCCGGTCGTCCTGCTGGGTACGGTCCGCGCACACCTCTCCGACCCCCTGCTGCGCCGCCTCTACGCCATCGGCGCGCTGTTCATGACGGTCTTCGGCGGCGTGTACACGGTCATCGGCTACCGGCTGACCGAGGCGCCCTTCTCGCTCCCCCAGGGCATCGTCGGCTCGATCTTCCTGGTCTACCTGGTGGGCACGGTCTCCGCGTCGACGGCGGGCCGGCTCGTCGGACGCCTGGGCCGCCGGGGCGCGCTCTACGCGGCGGGCGGTACGACCGCGACCGGCCTGCTGCTCTCCCTGTCCGACTCCCTAGGGCTGGTCCTGCTCGGCCTGGTCCTGATCACCGGCGGCTTCTTCGCGGGCCACGCGGTGGCGTCCTCGGCGGTCAGCAAGACCGCCACCCACGGCCGCGCCCAGGCGTCGGCCCTGTACCAGTCCGCCTACTACATCGGCTCCAGCGCGGGCAGCACGGTCGGCGCCCTCGCCTTCCACGCGGGCGGCTGGGGCGGAACGGTCGGGGTCGGACTGCTGGCGGTGCTCGGCGTGGTCACGCTCACCGTCCTCGGAACACGTGCGGCAAGGGCCGAGCAGCGGCTCGCTACGGCCTGAGCCGCACGTTCACTTCCCCCTGACCGGGGTCGGCCGGTCAGGGGGATTTTTTCGCCCCCGCCGCCCCTGCCCGTCCC
>NZ_RSAJ01001094.1 GCF_003933965.1 Streptomyces sp. RP5T | reverse complement strand
CGGGGAGGCTCCGGCGCGTCCCGCCCCGCAATCAGCCGCGCGAGTACCGTGAGGGGTTCTTGAGTACTGCCGGTACAGCTGGCACGGGGCGATTCGTGCCCGGCCGAAGGCACCGATGAGGATTCATTCCGGCAGCACCGCGCACCACACCTCCAGGCATCCGGCCCCGGCCCGGCGCCGACCAGCTGCTCCCGCTGTTCCCGCTGCTCACCTCCCCCGCACCGGCCCCCGCCGGCAAACGGCTCTCGGCAGCGTCATTCCGGCAGTACCGCGCACAGCGCCTCCAGGGCTCCCGACCAGGCGTGGTCCGGGGGTGTGCCGTAGCCCACGACGAGTGCGTCGCGCCGGTCGACGGCGGCCTCGGGGTGCTGGTAGCGGTGCAGGCCGTGGACGGCGAGGCCCTGCCAGGCCGCCGCCCGCAGTGCCGCCTGCTCGGTGCCCGGCGGAAGCATGAGCACCACATGCAGGCCGGCCGCGATCCCGGTGGCACGGACCCGCGGGGCTCGTCGCGCGAGTTCGGCGACGAGGGCGTCGCGGCGGCGCCGGTAGCGCAGCCGGGCGGCGCGCACATGGCGGTCGTAGGCCCCGGAGGTCAGGAACTCGGCGAGGGTCAGCTGGTCGAGGGACCCGCAGCTGTCGATGCCACCCTTGGCCGCGAGGACTTCCTCCATGAGGCCGGGCGGCAGTACCAGCCAGCCCAGTCGCAGGCCGGGGGCGAGGGACTTGCTGGCCGTGCCCGCGTGGACGACGTGGTCGGGGTCCAGGCCCTGGAGGGCGCCGACGGGCTGGCGGTCGTAGCGGAACTCTCCGTCGTAGTCGTCCTCGACGACGAGTCCGCCGGTGCGGCGGGCCCACTCGACCACGGCGGCGCGGCGGTCGCGGTGCAGGGTGCCGCCCATCGGGAACTGGTGGGCGGGCGTGAGCAGCACCGCGTCCTGGTCCGTCAACTCCCCCGGGTCCGTGCCGCGTTCGTCGAAGGGCAGCGGCACGGTCCGCAGACCGGCGGCCGCGAGCAGGTTCCAGTGCACGTCGAGGCCGTACGACTCGACGGCGACCGTGCGGGCGCCCCGGGCCCGCAGCACCGCGCCGAGCAGGCGCAGGCCCTGCGAGAAGCCGGCGCAGACCACGATGCGTTCGGGGTCGGCGCGCACCCCGCGGGCGCGCGAGAGGTACTCGGCGAGGGCGGTGCGCAGTTCGACGCGGCCGCGGGGATCGCCGTAGTCGAGGGCCTGGTAGGGGGCGGTGGCGAGGGCGCGGCGGGCCGCCTTGAGCCACTCGGCGCGTGGGAAGAAGGCGAGGTCGGGGGTGCCGGGGACGAGGT
>NZ_RSAJ01001093.1 GCF_003933965.1 Streptomyces sp. RP5T | reverse complement strand
CTCGGTCAGGACGTGCCCGCGGGCACCCGTACCGACGAACCCGGCCGGCGCACCGCCACCGTGGCCAAGGAGTTCCTCGGCCACACCCGGATGAACCGCTGGGGCGTCGTCGGTGTCGCGCACTGGTTCGTGGCGGTGGGCTTCTTCACCCTGCTGCTGACGATCGTCAACGCCATCGGCCAGCTGTTCCAGGCCGACTGGATTCTGCCGGTCATCGGCGACTGGGCGCCGTACAACGTCTTCGTCGAGTTCATCGGCACGATGACCGTCCTCGGCATCCTGGCGCTGATCGTGATCCGCCAGCTGAGCCACCCGCGCAACCCGGGCCGCAAGTCCCGCTTCGCCGGCTCCAACTTCGGCCAGGCGTACTTCGTCGAGACCGTCATCCTCGTCGTCGGCGTCTGCATCTTCATGCTGCACGCGCTGGAGGGCGCCCAGCACCACGTGGACGGCTACGAGGCCTCGTTCTTCATCTCGTACCCGGTGGTGCACTGGCTGGAGGGCATGGACGTCCCGACGCTCCAGAACCTCACGTACTTCTTCGCCGGACTGAAGATCGCCACCTCGTTCATCTGGATGATCGTGGTCGCCCTGAAGACCGACATGGGTGTGGCCTGGCACCGCTTCCTCGCGTTCCCGAACATCTGGTTCAAGCGGAACGCGAGCGGCGAGACCTCCCTCGGCGCCCTGCTCCCGATGACCTCCGGCGGCAAGCCGATCGACTTCACCGACCCCGGTGACGACGACGTCTTCGGCGTCTCCCAGGTCGAGCAGTTCTCCTGGAAGGGCCTGCTGGACTTCTCCACCTGCACCGAGTGCGGCCGCTGCCAGTCGCAGTGCCCCGCCTGGAACACCGGCAAGCCGCTCTCCCCCAAGCTGCTGATCATGTCCCTGCGCGACCACGCGCACGCCAAGGCGCCCTACCTGCTCGCGGGTGGCGGCAAGACCATGGAGGGCGAGGAGAAGGCCTCCGAGGAGCAGCTGGCCGGCGTGCCCGCGGCGGCGCTCGCGGAGGCCGAGCGGCCGCTGATCGGCACGCTGGAGGAGAACGGCGTCATCGACCCGGACGTCCTGTGGTCCTGCACCACCTGCGGCGCCTGCGTCGAGCAGTGCCCGGTCGACATCGAGCACGTCGACCACATCGTCGACATGCGCCGCTACCAGGTGATGATCGAGAGCGCGTTCCCGTCCGAGGCGGGCACCATGCTCAAGAACCTGGAGAAGAAGGGCAACCCCTGGGGCCTGGCGAAGAAGCAGCGCCTGGAGTGGCTCAAGGAGGTCGAGTTCGAGGTCCCGGTCGTCGGCCAGGACATCGAGGACCTC
>NZ_RSAJ01001092.1 GCF_003933965.1 Streptomyces sp. RP5T | reverse complement strand
GGTGGGGACGGGGCTGCCGCCGCCCGTCACGGGGGACTCGCCCGCGCCGAGCCGGCCCCACAGCGACTCCGGCTCCCGGCCCCAGCCGGCCGCGGTGCCGGGGCGCTCGCCCTCGCGCAGGGCCGCCTCCTGCGGATCGAGGCCGTACTTCACATAGCCTGCCTTGGAGCCCAGCACCCGGAAACGGGGGCCGAGCTGTGCGGTGGTGGCGGAGACGTACAGGTGGGAGCGGACACCGCTCGCGTGGGTGATCGCGATGAACGTGTCGTCGTCGATCTCGGCGCCCGGGCGGCGCACGTCCGCCTCGGCGTACACGGACGCGGCGGGCCCGAAGAGGGTCAGGGCCTGGTCGACGACATGGCTGCCGAGGTCGTAGAGCAGACCTCCGATCTCTGCCGGGTCGCCGGACTCGCGCCAGCCGCCCTTGGGCTGCGGTCGCCACCGCTCGAAACGGGACTCGAAGCGCCATACGTCGCCCAGTTCGCCCTCGTCGAGGAGTCGGCGCAGGGTCAGGAAGTCGTTGTCCCAGCGTCGGTTCTGGAAGACCGACAGGAGCAGGCCGCGCTCCTCGGCGCGGGCGGCGAGCTCGCGCGCCTCGGCCGCGGTGCCGGCGATCGGCTTGTCGACCACGACCGGGAGACCGGCCTCCAGGGCGGCGGTGGCGAGCGGGACGTGGGTCTTGTTCGGCGACGCGATGACGACGAGATCAAGCTCGTCGGCGCGGGCGAACAGCTCGTCGGTGCCCGCGACCGTACGGACGTCCGGGAACTCGGCGCGGGCCTGTTCCTGCCGCTCGGGGTTCGAGGTGACCACCGTGTCGAGGGCGAGGCCCTCGGTGGCGGCGATCAGCGGGGCATGGAAGACGGAGCCCGCGAGGCCGAAGCCGACGAGGCCCACGCGGAGGTCAGCAGCAGTCATGCCCTCCACTTTCGCAACGGTGTTGCCAAAGTGCAAGCGTGGCGGACAATGGCCGGTGTGAACAGGACGAACGGCGGCGTCAACCTCCCGGCCCTGCGCAGCCACAACACCGCGCTCGTGCTCGATCTGCTCCGGGGCGCGGGCGCCGGGGGCATCAGCCGACTGGAGCTCGCCGAGCGGACGGGGCTGACCCCGCAGGCCGTCTCCAAGATCACCGGGCGGCTGCGGGAGGCGGGCCTCGCGGCGGAGGCGGGTCACCGGGCGTCGACGGGCGGCAAGCCGCGGACCGTCCTGCGGCTGGTGCCCGGGGCGGCCCACGCGGTGGGCATCCACCTGGACCGGGACGCGCTGCGGACGGTGCTGGTGGATCTCGCGGGGACGGTGGTGGGCGAACGCCGTGCCGCGC
>NZ_RSAJ01001091.1 GCF_003933965.1 Streptomyces sp. RP5T | reverse complement strand
GCCGGACCCGTCGTCGCGGCCGGGGGCTCCGACGCGGCGGGGACGGCCGGGGCCGAGATCGTCGTGGACGTCAGCGGGAAGGTCCGGGCGCCCGGGATCCAGCGTCTGCCGGCCGGTTCGAGGGTCGCCGACGCGCTGAAGGCGGCCGGTGGCGTACGGCCGGGCACGAACACCGACGCACTCAACCGGGCTCGGTTCCTCGTGGACGGCGAGCAGGTGGTCGTCGGGGGCCCGGCCGCGCCCGCGCCCGCACCGGCACCGGCACCCGGAATGGGTGCTCCCGTCGCCGGAGGCCCCGCCGGTTCGGCGGCGACACCCGTCTCCCTGAACACGGCCACCGTCGACCAGCTCGACACCCTGCCCGGCGTCGGCCCCGTGCTCGCCCAGCACATCGTCGACTACCGCACCCGGCACGGCGGCTTCCGCTCGGTGAACGAACTGCGGGACGTCAACGGCATCGGAGACCGCCGTTTCGCCGACCTGCGAAATCTCGTACGGCCATGAGGAGCGGCCTGGAGACGCGGCGAGGGCGTGCGGGCGAGGCGGGTCCCAGGGCCGGTGTGCACGCGGCCTCGGGGAAGCCGCTCGGGGATGCTCACCCGAGGCAGGAGGGGCCCACGGACCTGCGGCTGGTGCCGGCGGCGCTCGCGGCCTGGGGCACGGCCGCTGTGACCCTGCACGTGTCGGCGGGGCTGGTCACGGTGCTGGTGGCCGGCTGCCTGGTCATCGCGTGCGTGCTGTTGTCGGGACGGCGGCGCGGGAGGCGGGGCCTCGGCGCGACCGGCGGCCGGGTGCCGGTCGCCGCCGTGCTGCTCTGTGTCGCGGCCGCCGCCGTCTCGGCCGGACTGCACGGAGCCGATCTGCGGCGGGGACCGGTGCCCGCGCTGGCCCGGCAGTACGCCACGGTGACCGCCGAGGTGCGGGTGACCTCCGACCCCCGGCTGACCCGCCCCCGGGTCACGGGGGACCACATGGCCCCGACCGCGGTCGTCATCAGCGCCGACGTGCGGCGGGTGGAGACGGCGGACGGGAGGGTGGTGGCGACGCGGGCGCCCGTGCTGCTGATCGTCGACGCGCGGGCGGGCTTCGGCGGTTCGGGCGGTTCGGGCGGCCCGGGCGCGGACGCGGTGGCCGCCACCGGTCGGTCCGCCAGCCGAGGGGAGGCGTCCGGTTCCGTGCCCACCGTGGAGGGGCCCGCCCGATCCCCCTGGCTCGGGTTGCTGCCGTCCACGCGGGTGCGGGTCACCGCGCGGGCCGCGCCGGCCCTGGTCGGGAGCGACCGGGTCGCGGCCGTGCTGCGGGTGCGGGGCCGGGAAGGACCTGAGG
>NZ_RSAJ01001090.1 GCF_003933965.1 Streptomyces sp. RP5T | reverse complement strand
CGATAAGGCACCTCGGCGCCGTGGCCGGCGTGGAGGTCACCGCCAGTCACAACCCGCCCCGCAACAACGGCTACAAGGTCTACCTCGGCGACGGTTCCCAGATCGTCCCGCCCGCCGACGCGGAGATCGCCGCGGAGATCGACGCGATCGCCTCCCTGCACGACGTACCGCGCCCCGCATCCGGCTGGCAGACCCTCGACGACAGCGTCCTCGACGCCTACCTCGCCCGCACGGACGCCGTACTCGCCGAGAACTCCGCCCGTACCGCCCGCACCGTCTACACCGCGATGCACGGCGTGGGCAAGGACACCCTCCTCGCGGCGTTCGCCCGGGCCGGGTTCCCCGCCCCGGAACTCGTCGCCGAGCAGGCCGAGCCCGACCCCGACTTCCCGACCGTCGCCTTCCCCAACCCGGAGGAGCCCGGCGCGATGGACCTCGCCTTCGCGAAGGCGAGGGAGACGGACCCGGACCTGATCATCGCGAACGACCCCGACGCGGACCGCTGCGCGGTGGCGGTCAAGGAGGACGGCGCCTGGCGCATGCTCCGGGGCGACGAGGTGGGCGCCCTCCTCGCCGCGCACCTGGTGGCCCGTGGAGCGCGGGGCACCTTCGCCGAGTCGATCGTCTCCTCCTCCCTCCTCGGCAGGATCGCCGAGAAGGCGGGCCTTCCCTACGAGGAGACCCTCACCGGCTTCAAGTGGATCGCCCGCGTGGAGGGCCTGCGCTACGGCTACGAGGAGGCCCTCGGCTACTGCGTGGACCCCGAGGGCGTACGGGACAAGGACGGCATCACCGCGGCCCTCCTCGTCACGGAGCTCGCGTCCGAGCTGAAGGAACAGAACCGCACGCTCCCCGACCTCCTCGACGACCTCGCCGTGGCCCACGGCCTGCACGCCACCGACCAGCTCTCGGTCCGTGTGGAGGACCTGTCGGTGATCGCCCGGGCGATGAGGCAGCTGCGCGAACACCCGCCGACCGAGCTCGCGGGCCTCGCGATCACCAGGGCCGAGGACCTCACCCGGGGCACGGACAGGCTCCCGCCCACGGACGGCCTGCGCTACACGCTGGACGGCGCCCGGGTCATCGTCCGCCCCAGCGGCACCGAGCCCAAGCTGAAGTGCTACCTGGAAGTGGTCGTCCCGGTGCCCACCCACGCCGACCTCCCGGCGGCCCGCACCAGGGCGACGGAGCTCCTGACGGCCATCAAGCGTGACCTGTCGACAGCAGCCGGAATCTGAACCCTCCCCTGTGCCGAGGGGCGGCCCCCACCCGGTCCGCCCCTCGGCACAACCCCGCACCCAGGATTCAGCGCACCTAGGTCAGCCCTGGAG
>NZ_RSAJ01000108.1 GCF_003933965.1 Streptomyces sp. RP5T | reverse complement strand
GGCATCAGGGACTGCAGCGGCCGCATGACGTACTCCAGTTCCCTGCGTACGCGCTCGGCCTCCCTGCGGGTCAGAGCGGGGACGTCGCCGCGCTCGGCGACGAGTCGGTCGTAGATGGGGGAATCCTGGAACACCCGTCAACGCGCCTTTCGTTTTCGCGTGCCCACGCGCATGGGCATGGTTGACGAGTCTAGGCGCCTCCACGCACCGACGTGCGAATTCCGGTGTCGGGCTTGACGGCGCGCGGCCGGTCATGCGCCGGTCGTGGACCCCGGGCGGACGATCATGAGGACGGTCACGGTCGCCCACAGAAGGTTGAAGACGCCCGTGAACATGGCCAGTTGGGCGGTCGCGCGGCGCTCGACGCTCCCCTGTCCGGTCAACTCCTCGATCAGTTCGCCCTGCCGGGGAAGAACGAAGGCGGCGAGGACTCCGGCGGCCGCGGCGGTCAGGGTCATGGAGGCGGTCAGCCACGCGTCGCCCAGGACACCCATCGCGGCTCCGGTGGCGACACCGAGGACGGGGACCGCGATGCCGACGCCCGCGTAGACGCGGCAGATGCGGTGCAGCAGCCGTACCGTGGCGATCCCGGTCTCCTCCGCGTGGGCCCTGCGGGCCGCGGGCGGGAACATGCTGGCCGCGACGGTCACCGGCCCCACGGCCACGACGGCGGCGAGGACGTGCAGGGTCAACAGGAACTTGGTCATGGGGTCGCGTGTCCTTCTCCGGCGCGGTCGGCGGTGCCCGTCCACGCTAGGAACCCGCCGGGTGATCACACAGGGGCTGAAACGACAGCTTCCAACGAGTTCCCGCCAAGCCACCCAGTAGGGGTTCCTGCCCAAGCCCCTGGTCGTACGGTTGGCGGGAATCCGCCTATCGTGGCGGTCATGCATTCCGTGGTGATCCTGGTCCTCGACGACGTGGTGCCGTTCGACATGGCGGCGCCCATGCAGGTCTTCGACTGGACGCGACTGCCCGACGGCCGCCCCGCCTACCGGGTGCGGCTGTGCGCCGAGACGCCCCAGGTCCGCGCGGACGGCGGCTTCAGCCTGCGGATCGAGCACGGGCTGGAAGCTCTGGCGGAGGCGGACACGATCATCGTGCCCGGGCGCTCCCCGGTTGCCCGACCGCCCTCCCCGCGGGTCCTCGCGGCGCTGCGGGAGGCCGCGGCGGCCGGGACCCGGATCGCGTCCGTGTGCGTGGGCGCGTTCGTGCTGGCGGAGGCCGGACTCCTGGACGGGCTGCGTGCCACCACGCACTGGATGGCGGCGGACGACCTGGCGGCCCGCTTTCCCGCCGTCGAGGTCCAGCCGGACGTGCTGTACGTCGACAACGGCGAGATCCTGACCTCGGCGGGCGCCGCCGCGGCACTCGACCTGTGTCTGCACATGATCCGCCGGGACCTCGGCTCCGCGGTCGCCGCCCACGCCGCCAGGATGTCGGTGATGCCGCTCGAAAGGGAGGGCGGACAGGCCCAGTTCATCGTGTACGACCACCCGCCCGTGCCCCGGGGTTCGACACTGGAGCCGGTCCTGGAGTGGGCCGAGGACAACCTGGCCCACGAGATCACCCTCGGGGCGATGGCCGCCCGCTCGGGAATGAGCGAGCGCACCTTCAGCCGCCGCTTCCGCGAACAGACCGGCAGCACACCGCTGCAGTGGCTGCTGCGGGCCCGGGTACGGCGTGCCCAGTACCTGCTGGAGACCACCGACCACCCGGTGGAACGGATCGCGCGGCAGGCGGGGTTCGGCTCCCCCACGGCGTTCCGGGAGCGCTTCCGCCGGGTCGTCGGCACCACCCCGCAGGCCTACCGAGCGGCCTTCCACGCGAAGGACGCCGTCCCGGCGGTGGCGCGGTCCTGACCGCCCGCCGGGCCCGGCGTGGTCTCATCCCGCCAGTGGCAGGCTGTTCTCTGCGTCCGGGTCCGCGCAGCCGGCGGCCGGCAGCAGGGCGTCGGCCCTGGCGACCGCCTCGCGGACATCGGTGGTGCCCATCATCACGCACAGCGTGTAACTGACGTCCTCCAGCTCACGAGCCGTCGCCGGCGTCTCCCTCTCCGCCTGCGCGATCCTCAACGACGCGTAACGGGTCAGCAGGGTTCTGACGGCCTTCGGGTCCGGAATGAGCACGAAGCGCCCCTCTCTCGATTTTTCGCTGCGTATGCCCCCTCCGCACCGGCCCAATCCCGTCCGCCGCTCCGCGGCACGCGATTGGCGCAATACCGTGCGGGCGGACCCGCTTCCCGAAGGGCCGCAAACCGTTGAACAAGGGGCATCCCTCGCACCATGAACGGTATACGCCCATGAACCGCTCCGCTGGTCTCCTCAGCGCCCTCTATCTCGCGACGAGCGCCGGACTCGCCTGGACCGCGGTCCACGCACTGCGCCACGACCCCCCGTGGGCCGTGTGTCTGTTCGCCGCCGCGAGCCTGGTCCCGGTCATCGCGGTCGTGCGCGAGAGCGTCCTGTGCGAGCAGCGGCGCGCATCGGCCGAAACACGCGGACGGCCGGACGGGGCCGGTGCGGAGGCCGCCGACGCCATCGTGCGCGCCGAGCTCGACACCGCGTGCTGCGAACGCTGGTGGACGAGCTGCGGCACCGACCACGACTCGACGTGCCCGCGCCGGATGCCACGCAGCAGCAGCGCGGCCTGAGACACGGTCCCGGGCGCCCGGGCGGGTTTCAGGCGAGTTGTCCGGCGTGCAGCGCGGTGTAGGCCCCGCCGCGGCGCAGGAGTTCCTCGTGGGTTCCGGTCTCCAGGATCCGGCCCTCCCCCATGACCACGATCCGGTCGGCGCCCCGCACGGTCGACAGCCGGTGCGCGACCACGAAGGTGGTCCGTCCGTGCAGCAGCCGGGCGAGCGCCTGCTGGACGAGCGCCTCGGAGCGGGTGTCCAGGGCCGAGGTCGCCTCGTCGAGGACGAGCACCCGCGGATCGCGGATCAGGGCGCGCGCGATGGCCAGGCGCTGGCGCTGCCCGCCCGACAGCCTGGCCCCGCGCTCGCCGACCAGGGTGTCCAGGCCCTGCGGCAGGCGGTCGACGAACTCCAGCGCGTTCGCGTCCCGCAGCGCCGCGCGCACCGCCTGCTCGTCGGCGTCGTCCATGCCGTAGGCGACGTTGTCGCGGATCGTGCCGTCGAACAGGATGGACTCCTGCGGTACCACGGACAGGAAGCGCCGGTAGGTGCGCAGGTCGAGGGTGTTCATGTCGGTCCCGTCGAGCAGCAGCCGTCCCGAGGTGGGCCGGATGAAGCCGATGACGAGGTTGAGGACGGTGGACTTGCCCGCGCCGGACGCGCCGACGAGGGCGACGGTCTCGCCGGGGGTGACGGAGAGGGTGAAGTCGCGTACGGCGGGCCGTCCGTGGTCGTACGCGTGGCTCACGCCCCGGAACTCGACGGCCCCGCGCACCGAGTCGACCTCGGTCCTGCCCTCGTTGTCCTCCAGTTCGGGCGCCTGGAGCACCTCGCCGACCGAGCGGACGGACTCCAGACCCTTGGTGATGACCGGGGCCAGCCCCGCCAGCGTGGTCGTGGAGTTGGTGAGCGTGGTCAGGAACGCGCTGAGCATCACGACGTCGCCGGGGGTGACGCCCCAGACGCCGTAGTACGACACCAGGGCGGCACCGGCGAGGACCAGCACGCCGACCACGTTGAGCACGACCCAGGCCAGCGAGCCGAAGCGGCCGTTGACGAGGTCGAGGCGCATCCCCGAGGTCAGTAGGCGGCGCAGGGTGCCGTCCATGCGGCGCAGCGCCTTGCCCTCCAGGCCGTGGGCACGGGTGACCGGGATGAGGCGGGTCATCTCCGTGACCCGGGACGACAGGGTCTCGACCTCGTGCCGGAAGCGCTCGTTGTGGGTGCGCAGCCGGGCCCTGAGGCGGGCCACGACGAGGGCCGCGGCGGGCACCACGACGAGGAAGACGGGCACGAACTCCGGTGTCCGCACCGCGATGATGGCCAGTCCGCCGATCAGCACCGTGGTGGCGCCGAGGCCGGTCTCCGCCGTCTGCTGCACCATCTGTTCGACGGTCTCGACGTCCCGCACGACCTTGGCCTGGAGCACACCGGCGCTGACCCGGGAGTGGTAACCGATGGACAGCTGCTGCATGCGGGTGCACAGGGCGGAGCGCAGGGTGGTGCCCATGCGGCGGACGCTGCCGTACAGGAGGCGGACGTAGAGGAGGTGCAGGGGGTAGTTGACGAGCAGGATGAACAGGATGACGCCGGTTCTCGTCCAGAGCCGGCTGATCGGCTGGTGCTGGACGACGGTGTCGATGATGGACGCGGTGATCAGGGGCAGCAGCCAGATCGGGCTGTGCTTGACGGTGAACACCAGGACGGCACCGCCGAGTCGGCGGCGGTCGGCGCGGAGCAGGTAGGCGAGCGTGCGGATCGGGTGTTCGCCCCGGTAGCGGTGGTCGAGTGGTCTTTCCAGCGACGATGCCATCGTCGGTGGTCCTTCCGGTTGCCGTATGGAGGGCAAGCGCTTTCTGCCCCTCGTCGGCAAGGACTACACCAGGCGACGCCGCACACTCCTACTCGTCCAGAGTGCGGGCGAGTTCCGTGGTGGCATGGGCGATCTCGCGGTCCTCGTCGGCCATCAGCCGGCCGAGGTCGCCGCTCTTGGCGCGTACGGCCTGACGGGCCCGGCGCTCCCACACCACGGGGTTCTCGCGGTGGTTGAGCAGCTTGGGGTAGACCGCCGCGGTGGTCTCCCACTGGCGGGCGCCCGCGATGCTCCTGAGCAGCTGGATGATCTCCGCCCGGCAGGTCACCTGGGGCAGTTGGGCGAGCTCCCAGAGGAAGGGGACGGTGGCGGCGGTGGCCTGCTCCACGACGAAGCCGTACTGGCAGATACGCCTGCGCAGGTCCGCGAGCGCGGCGCCGGCCGTCTCGGGGTCCCCCCAGGCGACGCTGTTGAGGAGCAGGGGGATGGCCGCGGCGCAGCCGGTGGAGTCCTGGATCTCGCCCCAGGGGACCCGGCTCAGCGCCGCGAGGGGCGTGGTCCGCGCCACCCCGGTCGTGGTCACGGGGCAGCTGGTGCGCTCGTTGCTCGGCTGGTCCGGAGCGGTGCGCATGGCGTGAAACCTTTCCGCGGCGGTCATGTCAGGGAGGAGGGGCGGTCGACAGCTTGGCCCAGACGGTCTTGCCGGCCGGAGGACGTGAGGTCCAGCCCCACTCCTGGGCCAGGGCGTCGACGATGTACAGGCCCCGGCCGTGCTCCCGCAGGGCGGTGACGTCACCGGGGGTGTACGCGGGCGGCTCGTCACCGGGGTCGGAGACGGTCACCAGCAGATGGGTGGGGTCGAAGGACAACCCCAGCCACACCTCGCCGGCACCTCCCGCCGCGGGCCGGGGCACCGCGTGGGCCACGGCGTTGGCCGCGAGTTCGGTGATCACGAGGGTGGCGTCGTCGCTGCGGTGGTCCAGGGACCAGCAGCTCAGCGTCTCCCGGGTGAAGGCCCGGGCCCGGGCGAACCCCTCCGCGCTGCAACTGACGAGCTGCGCGGCGGAGACGAGGGGGCCGGGCCCCGCCGGTCGCCGCCGCGGATCGGCGGGACCCGGACGCCGCGGGGTCTCGCCGGCCGGGCCCGCATCCTCCATCTCCGGCACAGCCTGGCTCGGCGGCCGGAGCACATGGTTCGCAGGTGACGACACGGCATCTCCTTGATGCGACGTCAAGACGGGGCGCCACCCCAGGGGTTGACGCCGGAGCTATTATCCACGCTGAAGGCGTCCGCGTGCAATTGCACGAGAAATTGCGCGAACGACGGGTGGGGCCACGGAGGTTGCGGAGGCGCGCCCCCACCCCGCCCCGCACGGCCGGGCACGGCGCCCGGCAAGATCGTGAACAGCAAGGAGACTGCGGTGCCAATGCAGAACGGAGTTCGGGCGAGTTCGCTCGACGCCCGCTGGGTCAAGAGCCGTCACAGCAACGCCGAGGGCAACTGCGTCGAAGTGGCCACCCTGCTCGACGGCGGGGTCGCGCTGCGCAACTCCCGCGATCCCGACGGCCCCGCGCTGGTCTACACACCGGCCGAGGTCGCGGCGTTCCTCGCCGGCGCGAAGGACGGGGAGTTCGACCACCTGCTGTGAGGATCCGGCGTCCGGGACGCACCGGGCCCCAACTCCCGTACCCACTCTGGTATCTACGGAATGGCGCGGTACGGCCACACTGCGTGCGATAGTGTGAGTCGTCTCTGTGCCGGTTTACTGGGAGTCAGGATGTCTGCCGCGTCCCACCGCATCTCCCGCCTGGAACCGTACCTGGACCGCACCGAGCCGGCTCCCACCCTGCTGAAGATGCTGGTCGGCGTCCAGTTGGCGGGCTTCCGCGAGGATGCCGGGCTCGCCCAGGACCAGGCGGCCCGGGCGCTCGGGTTCAGCCCGGCGAAGCTGTCCCGTATCGAGTCGGGCAAGGGCCGCAGGCCCCCGTCCGAGAGCGACGTGCGCGCCCTCCTGGAGCTGTACGGCACCGAGGACTACGAGTCCTCGGTGCTCCTCAAGCTGCTCCAGCGGGCCGGTGACCCGGGCTGGTGGCAGCGGTACGACAAGCGGCTGATGCCCGAGTGGTTCGACCGCCTGGTCGGGCTCCAGGAAGCGGCCGCGGCGATCCGTACCTTCGAGATCCAGTACGTGCCCGGCCTGCTCCAGACCCCGGACTACACCCGGGCGGTCGTGGAGCGCGGGCTGCCTGCCGCGGCCGCGAGCGAGGTGGCGCGCAGGGTCGAACTGCGCATGCGGCGTGCGCAGTTGCTGCTGCGACAGGACGCCCCACAGCTGTGGGCGGTGATCGACGAGTCGGTGCTGCTGCGGGTGCTGGGCAGCCGGGAGGTCATGCGGAACCAGCTCGCCCACCTCGTCACGATGGCCAAGCGCCCCAATGTCACCCTGCAGATCATCCCGCTGGACGTGACCAACGCCTCCGCCCCGGCCATCCCGATCACCTACCTGCGCTTCGGCGGGCTCGATCTGCCGGACGTCGTCTACCTGGAGCACATCAAGAGCGCGAACTTCCTGGAGGACCGGGACGAGACCGAGGAGTACCGGCTCGCCCTGGACCGGCTGGCGGACGACGCGCTCGAACCCCGCGCCTCGCTGCGGCTGCTGGAGAAGACGATGGAGGAGCGGTACGGCGACTGACGGCCGGCGTCAGTCGCCGCGCCCGAAGAGGCCCGCCCACAGGAAGGGTTCGCCGAAGCTGGGGGACCCGGGCGGCTCGTCGCGCATGCGCCGCAGTTCGATCTCGGTCAGGTCGCCGAAGATCCGGCGCAGGGAGTCGGCCGAGTAGGCGAGACCACCCTCCAGCCGGCCCTGCCGGTAGAACTCCGCGTCCGGCAGGTCCGATCCCACGGCCCCGTCGGCGAAACAGACGAGGCCGAAGCGGCCGCCGGGTGCCAGGTGCCGTTCGAGGAACGCCAGATGGCTGACACGGCGGTGCGGCGGCAGATGGTGGAAGCAGCCGGAGTCGTAGATCAGGTCGTAGGTGCCGCGCAGTTCGGTGCCCGACAAGGAGAACGCGTCCCCGCACACGAAGCGGATGTCGGCCGCCGACTCGCGCGCACGCTCCCCGGCCCAGGCGACGGCGGCCGGTGAGAGATCGACGGCGTCGACCTCGAAACCGAGGGAGGCGAGGTACAGGGCGTTGCGGCCCGGACCGCAGCCCAGGTCGAGGGCGCGGCCGGTGGTGACGAGGCCGCGGTCCAGGTACGACACCAGGTTCTCGTCCGGCTTCGCCGCGAAGAAGGGGACGGGTTTGGAGCGGTCGGAGTAGAAGCCGTCCCACCAGTCGCCGGCGTCCGTGGTCCAGCGATCGGCCTGGGGAGCGAACAGGCTGTCGAGGAGCTGGAGTACGTCCTCCACCGTCCGGATGCCGCGGTCCATTCGTGCCCTTTCCCCGTCACGCCCGAGGACGTTCGCGGACGGTCAGACCAGTCGCCCGACGCCGCCGAACTCGATCCACTCGTGGGTGAGCTGGCGGGGGGTCACGTCGGAGTCGGGGCGCCAGGTGGAGACCTCCACGAGGCCCGGTTCGAGGATCTCCAGACCGTCGAACCACTCCGCGACGTCCTTCTCCTGCCGGACCCGGCCCCAGTGGCCGTGGGTGGCCTTGTCCATGAAGTCGGTGACGAAGGCACGGACCTCGGGGTCCTCGCTGACCAGCTGGCACATCACCATGAAGCTGCCCGGCGCGAGCCGCTCGCGCACCCGGCGGGCCAAGGCGGCGGGCCCGTCCGTGTCACTGTCCGGGATGCAGTGCATGACCGAGTTGAAGAGCACGGCGACGGGCTGTGAGAAGTCGATCAGCCGCCGGGTGTCCTCGTGACCGAAGATCTCGTCGGTCTCCCGCATGTCCGCGTGGATGACGGCGGTCCGCTCGTCCTGCTCCAGCAGCGCGCGGCCGTGGACCAGCACCATCGGGTCGTTGTCGACGTAGACGACGTGGGTGGTGGGGTCGATGCGCTGGGCGACCTGGTGGACGTTGTCCTGGGTGGGCAGGCCGGAGCCGTGGTCGAGGTACTGCCGGATGCCGTACTCCGCCGACAGGGTCCGCACCACCCGCTGGAGGAAGCGCCGGTTGTTCACGGCGAGCCTGCGGGTGCTCGGGACGACCTTGTCGAGTTCCTCGCAGGCGGCCCGGTCGGCCGCGTAGTTGTCCTTGCCGCCCAGGTAGTGGTCGTACATGCGCGCGGCCGTGGGTACCGAGGCGTCGATCGACGTGGACAGCTTCTTACCGGTGCTCATTCTTCCCCCAGCTTGTGCCGTCAACTGGCCCGGCAGGACAGGGAGTCCATCCTAGGGACTCCGCTGTCGCCGGTGCCAGTCCGCACGGCGGCACGAGGGTTTCAGACGGCGTCCAGCTCCGCGAGTTCGTCCGCGGCGAGCACGAGGTCGGCCGCGGCGAGGGAGTCGCGGATCGTCTCGGGACGGCTCGAACCGGGGATCGGCACCACCACGGGCGACTTGGCGAGCATCCAGGCCAGGCAGACCTGCTGCGGGCTCACCCCGTGCTTCTCGGCGATCCGCGCGAACGGGGCGTGCGCCGAGCCCAGTTCACCCGCGCGGGAGATGCCGCCCAGGGGGCTCCAGGGCAGGAAGGCGATACCGAGTTCGTCGCACAGGCGCAGCTCCGGCTCGCTGGAGCGGAAGGCCGGGGAGAACTGGTTCTGCACGGAGACGAGCCGGCCGCCGAGGATCTCGTTGGCCAGCCGGATCTGGTCGGGGTTCGCGTTGGAGATGCCGGCCTGAAGGATCTTGCCCTCGTCGAGGAGGTCCCGCACGGCGCCGACGGACTCCTCGTAGGGGACGCGCGGGTCGGGACGGTGGAACTGGTAGAGCCCGATCGCCTCCGCCCCCAGTCGGCTCAGCGAGGCCTCGCAGGCCTCCTTCAGGTGCCGGGGGCTGCCGTCGAGCGTCCAGCTGCCGTCGCCGGGACGCAGATGCCCGCCCTTCGTGGCGACGAGGACGTCCTTGCCCCGCTCGTGGGAGGCGAGCGCCTCGGCGATCAGGGACTCGTTGTGACCGACCTCGCCGGCGTCGCGGTGGTAGGCGTCGGCGGTGTCGATGAGGGTCACGCCGGCGTCGAGCGCGGCGTGGATGGTGGCGATGGAGCGTTCCTCGTCGGGCCGTCCCTCGATGGACATGGGCATGGCGCCCAGACCGATCGCGCTCACTTCGACATCACCGATACGGCGGGTAGGCATGACCTCGGACCTCTTTCGCCTGTCACGCGGATCTGGGCTCCTCTCAGCCTGGCCGCGCACTCGGTGAAGGTCCAATAGAAGGATGAGAACGCATTCAGCGACACGAGTGCTGAATCCCGGGGCCGCCGCTCCCTCTCCGACCGGCGGGCGAGACGGGGTTGCGTGTCCGCGGTGCCCGTGTGACACCCTCGCCACGACCGGCAGCTGATCCGGGCCGGTCACCACGAGGTTCGGCAGTACGGCGAGAGAGGCGGCGTTATGCGCATCGGACTGCTCGGCACCGGCCCCTGGGCCAGGATGGCTCACGCCCCCGCGCTCGGCGCGCATCCGGAGCTGGACTTCGCCGGGGTGTGGGGCCGCCGCCCGGAGGCCGCGAAGGAGTTGGCCGACGAGCACGGCACGCGCGCCTACGACGATGTCGACGCGCTGTTCGCCGACGTGGACGCCGTCGCCGTGGCCCTGCCGCCGGCCGTGCAGGCCCCTCTCGCGGCGCGGGCCGCGCGGGCGGGGTGCCATCTGCTGCTGGACAAGCCCCTTGCCACGACGGTCGAGCGGGGGCGGGCGGTGGTCGACGCGGCACGCGAGACCGGGGTCTCCTCGGTGGTGTTCTTCACCTCGCGCTTCCTCGCCGAGACCGAGGCGTGGATCGCCGAACAGGCGGGCGTGGAGGGCTGGTTCACGGGGCGGGCCGAGTGGCTCGGGTCGGTCTTCACCAGTGACAGCCCGTTCGCCGACTCGCCCTGGCGGCAGGAGAAGGGCGCGCTGTGGGACGTGGGTCCGCATGCCCTGTCGGTGCTGCTGCCGGTGCTGGGCGAGGTCGGGGAGGTGGCCGCGGCCGCGCACGGCCCCGGGGACACGGTCCATCTGGTCCTGCGGCACACGGGCGGTGCGTCGAGCACCCTGACGCTGAGTCTCACGGCACCGCCCGAGGCGGCGGGCGCCGGCGTCGAGCTGCGGGGCGCGGGCGGTGTGGTCCGGCTCCCGGAGTCGTCCGAGGGCGTCGTCCCGGCGGTGATCCGGGCAGCCGACGAACTCCTGGCCGCCGCTCGCACCGGCCGCCCCCACCCGTGCGACGCCGCGTTCGGCCTGCGGGTCACGGAGATCCTGGTGGAGGCGGAGACCCTGCTGAGCGGCGGGCCGGGGGCCGCCACGGCGTAGAGGCCGGCCCGCTCCACTCGCAGGTCACCGGCGGTGGACCCAGGGCACGCGCGCGTGAAGCCACACCTGCCGAAGCGGACCACGCCGACACGCGCCGACCAGGGGACCACCACGACACACAGGCCGGGCCTGGACACCGGCCAGTCGCATCCGCCGGGCTCCACTCCACCCCCACGTCACCGGCGGCGGTGGGCCCAGGGCACGCGCGCGTGAAACCACACCTGCCCAAGCGGAACACGCCGACACCCGCCGCCGGGCCCCACTGCGCCAGGCGGACCATCGAGATCCCCGCCGAGGCGCAAGGACCCGGCTGAGCGGCGGCCCCGAGACCAACCGCGGAGTAGCGCCCCGCCACTTGGCCCGGAGCACGCCACGCATACCGGTCAGGAGCGCCCGTAGGCAAACCCGGCCACCCAGCAGGCCACCGTGACTCCGCCGAGGCGAAGACCCTGCCGAGCGGCGCCCCCGCCCAAGAAGGTCACGCCGACTCGCCTCGGTCGACCACACCTGTGCCCCGCCGCTCCACCCCGACCAGGAACTGTGGCCCGGCCTCGCGCGGACCCGAACCGCGGCTCAGGCGGTCTGCGGCAAGCGGTAGTTGTGGCGTTCCCGTACGACGGGGTAGCCCGCCTTGGTGAAGTTCGCGGCCATCGGGAAGTTCCCCCGGTCGGTCGCGGCGGAGACGAACTCGGCGCCCCGCTCGACCAGGTAGTGGGTGCACTCGGCGAGCAGGTCGAAGGCGTAGCCCTGTCCGCGCTGTTCCGGCACGACACCGATGAATCCGACGCAGGGCCCCGACGGGTTGTGCAGCGGGATGTGGACCCCGGCCACCTCGCCCTGCGGGGTGTACGCGATCTGCCACCACTCGCGGGGCGAGGGGCACCAGTGGAAGAAGTCGAGTTCCTCCTGGGCGGCCCGGTCGAGTCCGCCCTCCTCGGCGGCCTTGAGGGCGTGCGCGTCGAGGGTGGCGGAGTGGATGCGGCGCAGCAGGCCGAAGAAGACCGCGTCGTCCGGTTCGGGCCGGAACTCCAGCCGTCCGGGCCGCTCGGGCAGTCCGTGCTCCGGGGTCCAGCGGTACAGGAACCGCTCGACCAGGAGCTCGTAGCCGGCCCCGCGCACGGCGGCGAGGCGGGACTCGGCGGCGGTGCGCAGGGCGGGGTCCTCGCGCCAGCCCGCGGGCAGGTTCATCTCCAGCTCGACCTGCCAGGGCGCGGAGCGCAGGAGCTCGGCTCCGGCCTCCTCCTCCCCTTCTGCCACGTCGAACCAGTTGATGTTGAGGGGAACGGTGTCGTCGGGACCGCCCCACCAGGCGCCGCGTGCCACCACCTCGCCGTCGCGCAGGGCGACGCGCTTCCAGTCGGGGCGGTGGTGCGTGAGCCGGTGGGACTCACGGGCGCCGAGGGGGTCGGGCAGGGCGTCGAACAGGTGGGCGTCGCTCTCGTCGAGCGCGCGGATGACCAGATCGGTCATGGGTGGATTCCTCCGGGATGCGTACTGCGGGGAGCGCTCCCGGTCAGACGAAGCACGCCGGGGCCACGGAGAGGGAGCGCTGAAGGCTGGTGTACTGCACGGCACTCGCCTCCTTCCGCTGGTCTCGGGGCGTGACAGTTCACGTTAACGGTTCCTCGAAAGCGGCGTCCATCGGATTGCGTCCATCGGTTTTCGCGACACGGAACCGGTGTCCCAGCCTCCGCTTAAACGGTCCTTAAGGCCGCATTAAAGCGCTGTCCGCCCTGTGGGCCGCGGCGTCCGCCGTCCGTACCATCGAGCCTCACCCCCATCGTGAGAGCGCTCTCAATCCATCGAGGAGACCCCCCACATGACACCTCGTCACCAGCGTCACGTCGCCCGCCGCAAGGTCCTCTTCGCGCTCGGCGGCGCGATGGCGGCCGCACCCGCCGTCGCCGCCCTGGCCCCCCACGCGCTCGCCGACACCGACCGCACCGCGGCTGCCGGCTCCCTGCCGCTGACCGTCGTCAACGACACCGGCGTCTTCGACGACGCCGACGTCCACGTCTACATCGTGGGCAACCAGGACGGCAGGCAGGTCCGTGTCACCCCGGACGGCACGCTCGCCCCGGTCGCCCTCTCCGACAACGGCGCCGACGGCTACACCGACTACGCGATACCCCTGGCCGCGAGCGGCGGATCCGGGCTGTCCCTCCCCCACCTGTCCGGCCGGATCTACGTGTCCCTGGGCGCGAAGCTGAAGTTCAAGGTGGTCACCGACGGCAACGGCAACCCGGCCCTGCAGTACCCGGCGGGCTGGGTGGCCTCGGACCCCAACTATCCGGTGCTGCACGATTGCGCCGAGTTCACCTACAACCCGTCGGGCATGTTCTGCAACACGACGATGGTGGACATGTTCAGCGTGCCGCTGAGCATCCGGCTGACCGGGGCCCAGGACCAGACGACGGGCACCCTGCGCGCCTCCGGGCGGGCCGGTGTCTTCGCCGCTCTGCGCGAGGTCGAGGAGTTCGCGCCCCTGGTCGTGGACGACAGGCGGGTCATCGCGCCCGGTCACGGTCTGGACGCCGGTCTCTTCCCGGCGGACTATCTCGCGCCGTACATCGACGAGGTGTGGAGCGCGTACACCGGCAAGGAGCTGACCGTCACCACGAACGCGGGCACCTTCACCGGCCGGGTGCGCGGCGGGCAGCTCGTGTTCGACGGGCCCGCGCAGGTGTCCTTCGCCCGTCCCTCGACCCGTGACGTGCTCTTCTGCGACGGCACGCTCGCCGCCCCCAACGACGGCACGACCGGCCCCGTCGCCGCGGTGCTCGGTGCCGGGTTCAACCGGTCGACGCTGGTGAGCTCCGCCGCCCAGCCGGCCACCGATCCCGCCGCCTTCTACCGCACCGCGCTCACCAACCACTACGCCAAGGCCGTGCACGCGGCCACGGCGGACGGCAAGGCGTACGGCTTCGCCTTCGACGACGTGGCCGACTTCGCCTCCTACGTCCAGGACACGGCTCCGACGGGGATCCGGCTGACGCTCACCCCGTTCTAGACGCCGTTCCGCGTGCGGGGCCGGGCGGGTCGTAGCAGCGTGGTGGTGTGAGGCGAGTGCACGAGGGGGACCGGCGGAGCTGGCTGCGGGGCGCGGAGCCGCCGGGCTGGGTGCGCGCGATGCCCGTCGTGCTGCTGGCGGGGGTGTGCGTGGCGGCCCTCGTGAGTCCCGATCCGCTCGACATCGGGTTCCTGCTGGGCGCGATCCCGCCGCTGGCCGTGCTGTCGTACGGACCGCTGGCGACCGCCGTGCTCGGCGGGCTCGTCGTGGTCGTGCTGAACGTGCCGGCGTTGCGGCTGAACAATCCGGGCAACACCGATCTGCTGACCGTCGTCTTCGTCGCGGCGCTCAGTGTGCTCGTGTCGTTCGTCCGGAGCCGGCGTGACGCCCAGCTGGTGACCGAGCGCGCGGTCGCGGAAGCAGCGCAGCGGGCCGTCGCGCCGCCGTTGCCCGAGCGGGTGGCGGGCGTGCGGTGTGCGGGGCTGTACCGGGCCGCGCAGAGCGGGACGCTGGTCGGGGGCGACTTCTTCGACGTGCGGGAGGGGCCCTGCGGGGTGCGCGCGGTGATGGGCGACGTGCAGGGCCACGGGCTGTCGGCCGTCGCCACCGTCGCCTCGCTGCTGGGGGCCTTCCGGGAGGCGGTGCTGGACCGGCCGGACCCCGAGTCGGTGGCCGCGCGGCTGGATCGCCGGCTGGTCGTCGACTCCGCGGCCGTGCGGCACTCGGAGCTGTTCGCGACCGCGGTGGTGCTGGAGTTCGGCGCCGGCTCGACGGCCGTACGGATCGTGGCCTGCGGACAGGCCGGCCCGGTCCTGCTGCGCGACGGGCGGGCCGTGGAGCTCGACGTCCCGGTGGGCACCCCGCTGGGCATCGGCCTGTCCGACGCCTCGCCGCCGACCGGGGTCTCGGTGTCGCTGCGGCCCGGTGACCGGCTCTTCCTGGCCTCGGACGGCGTCTGGGAGGCCCGGAACGCCGACGGGGCCTTCTATCCGCTGCTCGACCGGATCGCCGGGTTCGCGGGTGACCTGCCGGAGCTCGTCGAGCGGGTCTGGGCCGACCTCGTCCGCTTCGCCCCGGATCTCCAGGACGACGTCACGATGCTCGTTCTCGCGCCTGCGCCCCCGGAACCCCGCTGACCTCACTGTCCGTCTCGTGCTCCCCCTCGGCGTCGATGTGCGGGAGGATCCGGTCGAGCCACCGGGGTGTCCACCAGGCGTGGGGACCCAGCAGGGTCATCACGGCCGGGACCATGAGCAGCCGTACGACGGTCGCGTCGATCAGCACGCTCACCGCGAGGCCCAGTCCGAGCATCTTGACCACGATGTTGTCGCTGACGATGAACGCGGCGAAGACGCTCACCATGATCAGCGCCGCGCAGGTGATGACCCGGGCGGTGATCTCCAGGGCGTGGGCGACGGACGCCTTGGCGTCGCCGGTGCGCAGCCAGGCCTCGTGGACCCGGGAGAGCAGGAAGATCTCGTAGTCCATGCTGAGCCCGAAGATGATCGCGAACATCATCATCGGGACGTAGCTCTCGATGGGCACCTTGCCGGAGACGCCGAGCGCGGGGCCGCCCCACCCCCACTGGAAGACGGCGACGACCACGCCGTAGGAGGCGGCGATCGACAGGACGTTGAGGACGGCCGCCTTCACGGCGACCAGGAGCCCGCGGAAGACCGCGAGGATGATCAGGAAGGCGAGGGCGACGACCACGCCGATGATCAACGCGAGCCGGTCGGCGACGATGTCCCGGAAGTCGACCTGGGCGGCGGTCGTGCCGGTGACGTACCCCTTGGCGTCGGTGCCCTTGACCGCGGCCGGCAAGGTGGTGTCGACCAGGCGGTTGGAGAGGTCCGTGGTGGTGGCGCTCTGCGGTGACTGCTCGGAGTAGACGGTGGCGATCAGGACGTCCCCGTCCTTGGTGGGGGTCAGCGAGGTCACGGCGGCGGCGCCGGACACGCCGGAGAGGGTCTTCTGCGCCTGGGAGGACAGGGCCGAGCGCTGGGACGACGGTACGGACGTCTGGTCGATGACGACGGTGAGCGGGCCGTTGGAGCCGGGCCCGAAGGCGTCGGTCATCAGGTCGTAGGCCCGCCGGTCGGTGAAGGAGGTGGGGTCGGCGCCGTCGCCGATGTGGCCGAGCTGGATGGAGAAGACCGGGATGGCGAGGACGACGACGACCGACACGCCCGCGGCCAGGTACTGCCAGGGCCGCCGCTCGACGCGCTGGGCGTAGCGGTGCCACATTCCGTGCGGTGTCTCGCCCTCGGGGGCGTCGGTCTCGGCGACCGGCCGGCGCACCCGGTAGCGGTCGATCCGCCGGCCGATCAGGCCGAGCAGGGCCGGAACCAGGGTGAGGGCGCCCAGGACGGCGGAGACGACCGCGACGGCGCCGGCGAGCCCGAGCAGCCCGATGAACGTCACCCCGGACGCGGACAGCCCGGCCAGGGCGATGATCACCGTGCAGCCGGAGACGAGCACGGCGCGTCCGCTGGTGGCGGTGGCCCGGCCCGCCGCGTGGACCGGATCCCTGCCGTCCATGAGGCCCTGCCGGTGACGGGTGATCTGGAAGAGCGCGTAGTCGATTCCGACGCCGAGTCCGAGCATGGTGGCCAGGGTGGGCGAGACGGTCGCGAAGGTGAACGCCGCGGCCAGCAGGCCCAGGCAGGCGAGTCCCCCGAGCACGCTGATCAGCGCGGTGACCAGGGGGATTCCGGCGGCGATCACACTGCCGAAGCCGACGAGCAGCACGACGATCGCCACGGCGAACCCGATCAGCTCGCTCACCCGGTCGTCGGGGGCGGGCCGCGCCAGTTCACCGAGGGGCCCGCCGTACTCGACGTCGGCCCCGGCCGAACGCAGCGGCTGTACGGCCTGGTCGACGCCGTGGAGGTACCCGTCGCCCAGGGTCGAGGGCTGGACGTCGAAACGGACCGTGATGTAGGCCGTCTTCCCGTCCGACGACAGCGGACCGAACTTCGAGGCCGGTGTCGACAACGGGTTCTGCGCCGACAGGACGTGGGGCAGTTTCTGCAGATCGGTGACGGTCGTGGACATCTGCGAGCCGAGCGAGGAGATCGCCTTGTCACCGTCGTGCAGCACGATCTGGCTGCTGTAGCCGCCGGCGGCCGGGTCGTGCTCCTTCAGCACGGCGAGGCCCTTCTGCGACTGGGCGTCGGACAGGGAGAAGTCGTCGGAGTAGTCCCCGCCGAAGGACCTGTTGAGCACCTGCAGGGCGACCACGGCCACGAGCCAGGCGATCAGGACGATCACGAAGTGCCGGGCGCACCACTCCCCCAGTCTGCGCAGAACGCCCTTGGGGCTGCTTCGCGTGTCGGCCATGGCATCGCCTTCCCTGCCGCACCGGGGGCAGCATTTCCATTACACGCTTTCCCGATCATCCGGGCATCCCGGGCTCTCGGGATGCAGGGTCGGCCCGGGCGTTGAATGGTGATATCGGACCCGTTGACAGCACCGGGACCGCACAGCGATCCGGATCCGAGGAGCTGAGATCATGCCGACGTCACAGCCCGACGTGTCAGGGCCGCCCGAGGACCGCGCCACCCCGGACGACCTGCTCCACGCCCGCACCGGCACCGAAGTGTCGCCGGAGGACCTCGTCCTTGCCTCGGGCAAGGACATCACCCCGCACAGCCTCGAATGGGCGCGACGCAAGCTGGAGGCGGAGGGCGCGGCGGCGCTCGACAAACTGCTCCCGTAGCGGCGAGGTGGTGCTCGGCCGTCCCGGGGCTGTCGAGCACGCCCGCACCCTGCGGCGACCGGGGCCGCCCGCGACCGAGCCGCCCCGGCTGCAAGGCTGTTCAGGGCGGCCGGCGGCAACTCCCCTGGATCCGCGCCGAACCGGAGTCGCGACGGTTTTCCGCTCACCCTTTCGGAAGGGGCCCCACGACTGCCAGACTTCCGAGGGTGCCCGACTTCGACATGCTTGTCATCGGATCCGGTCCGGGCGGCCAGAAGGCCGCCATCGCCGCGGCCAAGCTGGGCCGCCGGGTCGCCGTCGTCGACCGCCCCGACATGGTCGGCGGGGTCTCCATCCACACTGGCACCATCCCCTCCAAGACCCTGCGCGAGGCGGTGCTGTACCTGACCGGCCTCACCCAGCGCGACCTGTACGGCCAGAGCTACCGGCTCAAGGAGGACATCACCGTCTCCGACCTGACCGCGCGCACCCAGCACGTGGTGGGCCGGGAGGTCGACGTCATCCGCAGCCAGCTCTCCCGCAACCACGTCTCCCTGCACAGCGGCACCGGCCGTTTCGTCGACCCGCACACCGTGGCCCTGCGCGAAGTGACCGGCCACGAACGGCTGCTCAGCGCCGAGAACATCGTCATCGCCACCGGCACCCGCCCGGCGCGGCCGGACAGCGTGGAGTTCGACGGCCGCACGATCATGGACTCCGACAACGTGCTCGCCCTCGAACGCGTCCCGCGCTCCATGGTGATCGTCGGCGCCGGGGTCATCGGGATGGAGTACGCCTCCATGTTCGCCGCGCTCGGCAGCAGGGTGACGGTCGTGGAGAAGCGGGCCGGGATGCTCGACATCTGCGACGTCGAGGTCATCGAGGCGCTCAAGTACCATCTGCGCGACCTCGCCGTGACGTTCCGGTTCGGTGAGACCGTCGCCGCGGTCGAGCGCCACGCACGCGGCACCCTCACGATCCTGGAGAGCGGCAAGAAGATCCCGGCCGACGCGGTGATGTACTCGGCCGGCCGGCAGGGCCTGACGGACGAACTGGACCTGGACAAGGCCGGTTTGTCCGCCGACAGGCGCGGCCGGATCATGGTGGACGAGCAGTACCGCACCGAGGTGCCGCACATCTACGCCGTGGGAGACGTGATCGGCTTCCCGGCGCTGGCGGCGACCTCCATGGAGCAGGGCAGGTCGGCCGCCTACCACGCGTTCGGCGAGCCGGTCGGGCAGATGCACCGCCTGCAGCCCATCGGCATCTACACCATCCCGGAGATCAGCTTCGTCGGGCGCACCGAGGACCAGCTCACCGAGGACAGCGTGCCCTTCGAGGTCGGCATCTCGCGGTACCGCGAACTCGCCCGCGGGCAGATCATCGGGGACTCCCACGGCATGCTGAAGCTGCTGGTCTCGCCGGTGGACCGGACCCTGCTGGGGGTGCACTGCTTCGGCACCGGGGCCACCGAACTGATCCACATCGGGCAGACCGTGATGGGCTGCGGGGGCACGGTCGACTATCTGGTCGACGCGGTGTTCAACTACCCGACGCTCGCCGAGTCCTACAAGGTCGCGGCGCTGGACGCCACGAACAGGCTCCGGCAGATCGACCGGATCGGGGACTGAGGCCCGTCACAGTCCCTCGGGGTCCTCGACCACGTGCACGGCGGCCTCCTCGGCGCCGGCCGCGCCCGCGTCGATGCCCACGTCCGTGGCGACCTCGTCCTTGGTGGTGGTGGGGTGGGCGCCCTCGTCGGGGGCGACGAGGCGTCCGGCGCGGTCGGCACCGGCCTGCGGGTCGATCGGCTCGCCCTCCCCGCCGGGCAGGTCGCCGATCTCGTCGCCGAGGGGCTCGGTCCTCTCGGGGACCTCCTGGGCGAGGCGTTCGTCGAGGCTCTCGCCGTCGTGCTGTTCGGCGGCGGTGGTGCCGTACCGGGTGACGCCGAGGGGCTTCTCGGGCGGCGAGTAACCCTCGTCGAGGGTGTCGTCGTAGGTTCGTTCGTCGAGGGCGTCCTGGAGGTCCAGCGGGGACGCGTCCTCCTGCTCCTCGTTGGTGCCGGTGGGCTGGTAGGCGTCGTCGGCCATCGGCTCGGCAGATGTCGGTTCGGTGCCCATGGGCTGCCTCCCTCGCGCGTCGGGTGCGGTTCCGTGCGATGTCCTGATCCGCGTTTCCCCGTATGCGCTCCCCAACCTCAAAAGGCTGCTGGAGTAAGGCATTCCACAGCCGGAAGGTTACCCCCCAGTTAATCTTGAAGGGTCAAGGGATAGGGCTATCATCACTCGCACACACGGAGTGACCGCTCGTCCACGCAGCGGCCGCACGGCCCTCCACATCCCTTGGTTCCTCGCTTCACCGCCCCTGCCCGAGGC
>NZ_RSAJ01001089.1 GCF_003933965.1 Streptomyces sp. RP5T | reverse complement strand
GGTGTCAGCTGTCGCCGGTGCGGGAGCCGAGGGTCAGGTCGACCGTGCGGGTCTTGCCGTCGCGCTCGTAGGTGATCTTGACCTTGTCGCCGGGCTTGTGGGTCCAGATCTCGCCGATCAGGGTGGGGCCCGAGTCGATGACGTGGTCGTCCAGCTTGGTGATGACGTCGCCGGGCTTGAGGCCGGCCTTGGCGGCGGGGCCGCCCGCCTCGACCGGGGCGGAGCCGCCGGCGCCCTCCGTGGTGATCTTCGCGCCGCCCGAGGAGTCCTCCAGGGAGACGGACGCGCCGATCTTGGCGTACACCGGCTTGCCGGTCTGGATGAGCTGCTGGGCGACGTACTTGGCCTGGTTGATCGGGATGGCGAAGCCGAGGCCGATCGAGCCGGACTGGCTGGTGCCGCCGAGGCCGCCGCCGCTGGTGGACTGGATCGCGGAGTTGATGCCGATCACATTGCCCTGCGCGTCGAGGAGGGGGCCTCCCGAGTTGCCCGGGTTGATCGAGGCGTCCGTCTGCAGCGCGCTCATGTAGGAGGCGTTGCTGCCGCTGCCGTCGCTGGAGGCCACCGGGCGGTTCTTCGCGCTGATGATGCCCGTCGTGACGGTGTTCGACAGACCGAAGGGGGCGCCGATCGCGATCGTGGAGTCGCCGACCGCCACCTGGTCGGAGTTGCCGAGGGTGAGCGGCCTCAGGTCGCTCGGCGCGTTCTTGAGCTTGATGACCGCCACGTCGTAACCCTGCGCGTGGCCGACCACCTCGGCGTCGTACTTCTTGCCGTTCGGGAAGGTGGCGGTCAGCTTGCCGCCGTCGACCGCGTCGGCGACCACGTGGTTGTTGGTGACGATGTGGCCCTGGGTGTCGAAGACGAACCCGGTGCCGGTGCCGCCCTCGCCGCTGGTGGACTCGGCCTCGATGGTGACCGTGCTGGGCAGGGCCTTCTGCGCCACGCCCGCGACGGTGCCGGCGTCCCGCTTGACGCTGCCGCCGCTGTCGGAGGCGGACAGGGTGGTGGAGGAGCCGTTGTCGTTGTTCTTGGCCAGCGTGTAACCGAGACCGCCGCCGAGGCCGCCCGCGACCAGCGCGGCCACCAGGATCGCGGCCACGAGACCACCACGGCCGTTCTTCGGCTTCGGCGCCGGCTGCTGGTATCCCGCACCCCACACACCCGTCGGACCGGCACCGCCCGCACCTGCACCGCCCGCACCGCCGTCGGGGTACGACGGGGTGCCCGGAGGCTGCGGCGGCGGCCAGGCGCCCTCGGGACCGCCCGCGCCCCCGTGCTGCGACCCCTGTGCCGAGGCGTACGCGGGAGCCGGTCCCGCGTGCACGAGCTCGGGACC